>NZ_JAVIMC010000026.1:0-206275 GCF_031196995.1 Acinetobacter sp. 12966 | reverse complement strand
AGAGCTGATGGTAGTGTGGGGTTACCCATGTGAGAGTAAGTCATCGCCAGCTCATTATTCTAAACACCCCCGTTCTAATGAATGGGGGTGTTTTTTTATTGTGATAAAAAATATATGTGTGGGAAATAAATATAAAAATACTAAGGAAGAGTTGTGCTATAAATAATAAGAAAATTAATCTTTTAAGTATGCATAATAAGGGAAGAGCATCTATGATAATTTATGGTGATGTCGGTTCGGGTAACTGCTATAAGATAAAACTATTACTTTCCTTATTAAATATTAATCATAGATGGATCCACGTTGATATTTTAAACAAAGAAACTCAATCAGCTGATTTTTTGTCCTTAAATCCTAATGGAAAAATACCTGTATTAGTCCTAGAAGATGGTCGTGTTTTGAGTGAGTCGAATGCTATCTTAGGTTACTTGGCTGAAGGAACAAAATTTATTCCTACAGATCCTTTTATTAAAGCAAAAATGTACCAATGGATGTTCTTTGAGCAGTATAGTCATGAACCATTTATTGCAGTTGCTCGTTTTATTAATAAATATTTAGGGTTACCACCAGAAAGAATAGAGGAATACCATAATTTACAGCCAAAAGGCCATAAAGCACTATCTATTATGGATAAAGCTTTAGTAGATCACAACTATCTTGTTGGAGATCAATTAACTATTGCTGACATTGCCTTGTATGCATACACGCATGTCGCGGAGGAAGGTGGTTTTGATTTGGAGCTATATCCAAATATTCAAGCGTGGTGTCAAAGGATTCGAGAATATTTAGGTTATGTAGATATGATTTAAATAAAAAAGAACTCATATAGAGTTCTTTTTTATTTCTGAAATTCTAATTTAGAAGTGTGCTTGTAGACCTACATATGGGCCTTTAAACTCAAATTTAAGGTCATTATTATCGTAGTCATCTAAGTCGATATTAAGTACGCGATAGCCTGCTGTTAGACCCAGATCAATGAGTAGGTTATCTGCAAATTTATATTTTACTTCTGCCAGTGCATCTGTAATTCGTGCATCATCAAAGTTTGTATAAGTTGCTTCAGCTTTAGCACTTAAGCCTGTAAACGGAAGTTTTACTTCACCTGACAAATAAGCAATAGGATATGTTTTATCAATATCCACACGCTTACCTGTATAGGCAGTAATATCACCATTTAATACAGTTGCACCAAGACCAGCATCTACACTTACGATATTATCTAGTAACTCGTAGTAGAGGATAAAATCGCTATGATCTAAATCAACTTTATAGTTGGCTTGACCTAAAGTTTCTGATTTAGTTTCGGTATCTAAATTTACATAACGAATTTTTGCATTTGGAATAAATGGAATTGGGTGTTCTACTGCTAATGAGATTTGAGCACTACCTTTTTGATCTAAATCTTGATCTTCAGGTGATTGAGAAGACATATTAGCTTTACCGTCATAGAACCAGTAACCTACGTCGCCTTTTACTCCTACGAAGTCTGCTTGAGCAAAGCCACTTAAGCCCATCCCGAGCGTTAATAAAGATATTTTTAATATTTTCATTTTTACATCCACATAAAAGAAATCTTTGAGCGCATGATATAGACATCTTGCTACAGATGCATTGATAAAAAATAAGGATCTGAGGTGTGTGAGATGAGTAAATTTTTAAACCTTAAAAAAGTTTATTTAATTCAAATAATTATTGTTTTCTTCTTCATTTAAATGAATTTAATCTTTTAGAAAATTTAGTATAAATTTTGTCAATCGTATCGGACTTATTAAATTTTAATTTAATAACTGGAGAGTTAAAAATAAATTAGTGGATAAGTTGAGTAATTAAATAAGTATTTTCAGGGATTGCAATAAAATTGCATTAAATAATAATTTTAATCTACAAGTAGTAGAACGTAAATATTAGCTGAAAAATAACCAATTGTGAAAAAAACTCAGAAAATTCGTAAAATTTCTGACGGAAATTACAGTAAAAAGAAATAAAAACAGGTATTGTTCAGCTATATAGGGGCAAAAAATGGACAAAAATCTTTAAGGAAGAATTTTCTATTTTTGCTTGTTTGTTAAGGGAATAAAAATACTCAAAAGGTGCATTTTATTTTCTACAAACACAAAAGTATTTTTTGGTTCTTTTTTTGCATGCGGAATAACAATCAACAATAGCAGTAAAAATAAGTAATCTTTTAACATTAGGTGTTCTATGACAGATTCTCGTGAAAACTGGACGTCACGATCTGGTTTTATTATTGCAGCCGTTGGTTCGGCTGTAGGCTTAGGTAATATCTGGCGCTTTCCATACGTTGCTTATGAAAATGGTGGTGGCGCATTTCTTATTCCCTATCTATTGGCACTTATTACTGCTGGTTTACCGTTACTATTTTTAGATTATGCGGTAGGACATCGTAGTACTGGTTCACCTCCTAAAGCGTATCGTGCCCTATTTAAAGGCGGGGAAACATTAGGTTGGTGGCAGGTTTGTGTCTGTATCATCATTGGTTTGTACTATGCAAGTGTACTCACTTGGGCTGGTAGTTATGTTTACTTCTCTATTGGCCAAATGTGGGGAAGTGATCCAGAAGGTTTCTTCTTTAATACCTATTTGCAGACCACAAAAGCAACCGGTTTTGATTTACAGTTTGTAGGTCATTTATTCTGGCCGATTGTTGGTATTTGGACACTTACTCTAATCATTCTTTATGGTGGTGTGAAAAAAGGGGTTGAATTATCGAATAAGATTTTCATGCCTTTATTATTCATTCTCTTCACTATTTTAGTGATTCAATCATTACGTTTACCAGGCGCGGTTCAAGGCTTAAATGCTTTCTTTACGCCGAACTGGTCAGCAATGATGGATTATAAAGTTTGGTTAGCGGCTTATGGCCATACTTTCTTCTCCCTCTCTGTCGGTTTCGGGATCATGGTGACTTATGCATCTTATTTGAAACCAAAAACGAATTTAACAGGTTCTGGTTTAATCGTTGGTTTTGCAAATGCATCAACAGAGATTTTGGCTGGTATTGGTATTTTCGCAGCGCTTGGTTTTATGGCACATGCGGCAGGTACTGAAGTTAAAGATGTTGTGAGTGGTGGGATTGGATTAGCATTTATTGCATTCCCTAAAATTATCTCAAGTTTAGGTACAGGTGCCGATTTATTTGGTTTCTTATTCTTCTCTTCACTTTTCGTCGCAGGTATTTCTTCGATGGTAAGTATTTTGGAAGTACCTATTGCAGCAATGCAGGATAAATTGAAATGGGGTCGTAAAAAAGCTGTAACCATTATTGGTGGTGGTAGTGCGCTTGTATCAATTATTTTATTCTCAAGTGTAAACGCAATTAAACTGGTTGATATCGTTGACCACTTTATCAATAACATCGGTATTATTGGCGGTGCTTTACTTTCTATTATTACCGTGGCTTGGTTTAAGCGTTCTGCTTTAATGGAACTTCGTGATCACGTGAATCGCATCTCAACTATTCAATTAGGTAAGGGTTGGGATTTCACTTTAACAGTCATTACATCATTAATCTTGTTAACTACACTCAGTATGACTGTATTTAATTTGATCAAAAATGGCTATGATACTTATAGTATGAGCTTACAAGGTGTATTCGGCTGGGGCAGTGTAATTTTCTGTGCAGTTGTTGCAATTGTTTTAAGCAAAATGAAAGATCGCTAGGAGGATAGAATAATGAATACTTCAGCAATCGTAATGATGGTAATTTCGATGGTGTTTTTATGGGGTGGCTTGGTTTTATCCATTATCCATTTATCGAAACATCCTGAAGAGTTAGATGATGTTTTAGAAGAAGTAAAAGATCAGCACACACTTTAATGCTGATCAAGTAAAAAAGCAGGCTTTAAGCCTGCTTTTTTTATGCAATTTTTTGAATTTTACAATAATAAAATCCATCACCAGACTGCGCTTGCGGCAGTAATTGGCGTCCATGAGTTTGCTCGATTCCCCAATTAGCTTCAATTTTAATTTCTTTTGCATTTGGATTTTCAGCAAAAAAAGTCATCATTTGCTGTTCATTTTCGGCTTTTAAAATTGAACAGGTGATGTAAAGCAATGTGCCGCCAACTTTGAGCTGTTGCCACATGTGGTCCAAGATCTGCTTTTGTAGTTCAATGGTTTGAGCTATATCGGTAGATTGGCGCAATAGGCGTATGTCAGGATGACGACGAATAACCCCTGTAGCAGAGCAAGGTGCATCGAGCACAATACAATCTACTGGCTGTGCAGGTACCCATTGAGTTGCATCCGCTGCCAAAATCTCTGTATGACTTTGATCAAGTGCTAAGCGATTTAAGTTCTCAGTTACACGCACTAAACGACTTGGGTCCTGATCAATAGCAATGAGCTGAGCAGGTTTAAATTTTTCAAGTAAATGAGCAGTTTTGCCCCCTGGGGCAGCACACGCATCAACTACTATTTTATCGTTCAAATCTGACAATAATGTTGCGCAAAGCTGAGCGTGTTCATCTTGTACAGAAAACCAACCTTGTTCAAAACCAGGTAGTTGAGTAATTTGTACAGATTGTTCAAGAACAATACCTGCTTCAGACAAAGTACATGCACGTGCCTGAATTTCTAAACTTTGTAGTTTTGCTAAATAAGCATCGCGGCCAATATGACGCTGGTTCACCCTTAAGGTTAAAGGCGCGACTTGCTTCAAAGATTGGCAGAGAGATTCCGTTTGTTCACCCCAATCCTTTTTTAAGCGTTTGAAAAGCCAGCTTGGTAAACCATGCGCCTGCTGTAAGCCTTGCTGAAAGTCATCAGTTTCACGAGTAGCTCGGCGCAAAATAGCATTCACAATACCGCTGAGAGCAGGGAATCCAAGTTGTTTAGTCGCATCTACTGTTTCTGAAATGGCAGCGTGTGCTGCAATACGCGTGCATAAAACTTGATAAAGACCGACATAAAGACAGGTTTCTACTGTCTCATTATTTAGAGGCTTGCTGAGCAAAGGTAGGCTAATTGATTTAAGCGCAAACCATTGACGTAATGTACCTAAAACGAGCTCGTGAAATAAAGCGCGATCGCGCTCTGCTACCTGATTGAGCTGTGTATTTAAAATACTAGCGAGTGATTGGCCTTGCTGAACTTTTAATAACGTCTGGACGACTTGAGCACGCAGGTTAAAACGTGAGGAATTTGAGGTAACCTGACTCATGGCAAAATTTGTCCTACATGAAGTTTTTGAGTTTGTGCAATTTGTTGAGCGTTTAATGCTTTACCACCCGGCCACTGCACGCTAGTCAGACAAATAAATGTATTTTCACCGCAAGCAACATGCACACCTTGTTTATCGATTGCAATAATTTCACCAGCTTGAGCATTCGCTTTGCTTTGGCTAGAAATTAGAGAGTTCCAGACACGCAGAGCATTATTTTCATCAAGTTGAACAAAAGCGACTGGCCAAGGGTTAAAAGCACGGATATTTCGGTCAACTTGAATAGCATCAATTGCCCAATCAATACGAGCTTCTGACTTTACGAGTTTATGAGCATAGACCGTTAAGCTTTCGTCTTGAACTTCGCGTTCTGCCAAATATTTTTGTAGTGTTTCTTCTGACTCAAGTACCGCACAAATTGCTGTTGCACCTTGAGCTGCGAGTTTGTCATGCAAAGTCGCTGAGGTATCTTCGGCAGTAATTGTGCAATAGGTTTTATACATCATATCGCCTGTATCTAAACCGGCAGCCATTTGCATGATGGTGATTCCGGTTTCTTCATCACCTGTTGCAATCGCACGCTGAATTGGTGCTGCACCGCGCCAACGAGGTAATAGTGATCCGTGAATATTTAAACAGCCATATTTCGGTGTATCGAGCACAGCTTGTGGAAGGATCAAACCATAGGCTGCAACCACCATCACATCAGCACCTAAAGCTGCCAGTTCTTGTTGAGCTGCTAAACCTTCTTCGGTTGAAGCTTTGAAGTGAAGAGGTTGATAAACAGGGATATTATGCTCAAGTGCAAGTTGTTTTACGGGAGATGGCGTTAGTTTTTGTCCACGACCCGATTTACGATCTGGCTGAGTATAAACCGCGATAATTTCATGGGAAGTTTTTAATAAAGCCGCCAATGCTGTTGCAGCAAATTCGGGGGTGCCAGCAAAAATAATTTTCACAAATGCAATCCAAAAAGAGTTTAGGCGTAGTATACGTGAAAAACGATTGAAGCCCTAAACTCATGGCGATTGAGCATTTTAGTTTTTAAATAGTGAACAAAAAATTATTGAAAAACTTTTATTGATAAAAAAAGGTTATGAAAAAATAAAAAATTATTCATGTAAGTTTTGCTAAATATTGACTGTCTATTACTGTTCTTGGCTTTCAGAATATTATTTGCTTCTATAGAATGGAGAATGATCAAATTATGATGATGAGTCAATATTCCGACTGATCTAACGCTATATCAGTATCATCCGCCAGAGCGGGAAAATTCCGCTCAAGCACAACTTGTTGGAAACACTAATGCCTGACTATCGTTCAAAAACATCTACACACGGAAGAAATATGGCTGGCGCACGTGGCTTATGGCGTGCAACAGGAATGAAAGATGAGGATTTCGGCAAACCGATTATTGCGGTGGTCAACTCATTTACCCAATTTGTGCCGGGCCATGTACATCTTAAAGATCTAGGGCAGCTTGTTGCAGCAGAAATTCAGGCAGCAGGTGGTGTTGCTAAAGAGTTCAATACGATCGCAGTAGATGACGGGATCGCAATGGGGCATGACGGCATGCTTTATTCATTACCATCACGTGATTTGATTGCTGACTCAGTTGAATATATGGTGAATGCACATTGTGCTGATGCAATGGTATGTATTTCTAACTGTGACAAAATTACTCCGGGAATGCTCATGGCTGCGATGCGCCTGAATATTCCTGTTGTTTTCGTGTCTGGCGGACCAATGGAAGCTGGTAAGGTTAAGTTCCGCGGTAATGAAAAAGCGATTGACCTTGTTGATGCAATGGTTGTTGCGGCTGATGAAAGTTATACAGACGAAGAAGTTGAAGAATTTGAACGTTCAGCATGTCCAACATGTGGTTCATGTTCAGGTATGTTCACTGCAAACTCAATGAACTGTTTAACCGAAGCTTTAGGTTTATCTTTACCGGGTAATGGTTCGATTGTTGCGACACATGCAAACCGTAAGAAACTATTCTTAAAAGCAGGCCAACTTATTGTTGAATTGGCTAAGCGCTATTACGAACAAGAAGATGCAAGCATTTTACCTCGTTCGATTGCAACCAAGGCTGCATTTAAAAATGCGATGACCCTTGATATTGCAATGGGTGGTTCAACTAATACCGTTCTGCATTTATTGGCTGCGGCAAGTGAAGCAGAAGTTGATTTTACAATGGACGATATTGATGAGTTATCACGTCGAGTTCCTGTATTGTCGAAAGTAGCACCTGCAAAACAAGACGTTCATATGGAAGATGTTCATCGTGCTGGCGGTATTATGGCTATTTTGGGCGAACTTGATCGCGCGAAGTTGCTTGATGTATCTGTACCGACTGTACACGAGAAAACTTTAAAAGATGCGTTGGATAAGTGGGATATTATTCGTACTGAAGATGCAGACGTTTATGAATTCTATCGTTCATCACCAGGTGGTGTTCCAACTCAAGTTGCATTCTCGCAAAATCGCTATTATTCAACGTTAGATGGCGACCGTGAAAAAGGCGTTATCCGTAATGCAGAACATGCATTCTCTAAAGATGGTGGTTTAGCTGTTCTATACGGCAACATCGCGCTTGATGGTTGTATCGTGAAAACTGCAGGCGTTGATGAATCAATCTTGAAATTTACAGGCACAGCACGTGTATTTGAAAGCCAAGATGCAGCTGTAGATGCAATTTTGGGTCATGACATTAAAGCTGGTGATGTTGTTGTGATTCGTTATGAAGGTCCACGTGGTGGTCCAGGCATGCAAGAAATGCTGTACCCAACTAGCTATCTTAAATCGAAAGGTTTAGGAAAAGACTGTGCATTGGTAACAGATGGTCGTTTCTCTGGTGGTTCATCAGGTCTTTCGATTGGTCACGTTTCACCAGAAGCAGCTGAAGGTGGTGCAATTGGTTTGGTTGAAGATGGCGATACCATTGAAATCGATATTCCAAACCGTACCATTCACTTAAACGTTGATGATGCAACTATGGCGCATCGCCGTACAGTGCAAGAAGCGAAAGGCTGGCATCCGATAGAAGAACGTAAACGTAAAGTATCAAAAGCGTTAAAAGTTTATGCAATGCATACAACAAGTGCAGCGAAAGGAGCTGTACGCGTTCTATAAAATATTCAATTTTAATAATTGATTAGGAATCATGCACCCTTTAACACGATGAATTGCTATCATGTTAAGGGTGCATTTTTCATGTCTGGTAAAAAAAATCAGCTTGTAGAAAAAGGTGTTTTTAGATCATTCTATGGGTTTGCCATAAAATGGTGATAAAATCTTCACCTACGTAGAAACTTGCTAAAAACATGACTTATTTTCTGCGTAAACTAAGGTAGTTATATTTCAATCTCGACTACTGTTTTACCTTGCATTATGATCAAAACAATCTTTGATCTCGCTTAGGATTTATTTTTTAGAGGCACAACTCATGTCACTGCTACGCCGTTGGTTTGACCCTATTCGATCGAGCTGGTTTTACCAAAAGCCTTCTCGTCAAGCGGTGTTACCCACGGAAAATGGTTTAAGTATTTATTTACGACTTGATGATGTGTATAGCTATTTGGCTGTTCAGCAATTGTCTCAGCTAGATGAAATTTTAAGTGATGAACTTAAGCCTTTAAAAATTATTATTTCGCATACGGCTTCTGAACCTCCAAACAGTATGTCGCATGAAGAGTGGCAGAATTATTGTCTAAATGATGCCAAGATATTAGCCAAACAACATCGTTTCGGTTTTGATGAATTTCCAGAAATCCCAAGCCCAGAATCTTTAAAACAAGCGGCAGTCATATTAAAAAGAACCCCATTACAAGGTCAGAATTTCTTCCATTTACTAGAAGATATTTTCCACATGCTTTGGCAGCAACAATATGGAAAGTTGCGTACTTTACATGCCATGGCAGTTAAACATCAGCTTCCTCAACATTTTTCAGAACGTATTTTTACGGATGAGCCTGTACCTGCGGCTTACTTTGAATTTGGCGGACGTAAATATCACGCAGTAGATGATTTATTACGTTTAACTCGTCGTCTGAAGCAGCAAAAGTTACTGACGGGCAATCCAATTTTTTTAATTAATCATATCGAATGGCGTGAACATTTGATTAATGATGCTGAAGCACTTACCGAGATTCAGACCCTTCATCCTGAGCTTGATATCTATATTGCTTTAGAAGATCCAATGAGTTGGCTGTTACTTGCCTATATTAAGGAAGAGCTGGCTGATTATTATGATATTCAACTAAAAGTTTACCCTTTAAGTTATCAAGGTCGAGACTGGTTTGACTGGAGTTTGGCGACACGTGTTTCTAAACGAACAGGTGTGGCCTTTACGCCATTTTGTCGCCCTACTGAGGAAAGCACATTAGAGATGGCAAAGCTTTTCTATAGTGTGCAAGAGAATCAGCAAATCGATACAATTTTTACGATATTGCAGGCAGTTTGGACAAAAGGAAAAGATTTATCTTTTTTAAAACATTTCCAACAGTTACAGCAACAACTTGGGATTGAGCAGCTAACCGACCAAGATGTGCAATCTGTTTTGGCGCAGAATGATGCACTTTGCAAAGACAAGCATCAGCCTGATTTGCCAGTTTTAGAGCTGCGTATTGATGGTCAGAGCTACGTATTTAATAGCTTGTATCGTGTATGGATGATCGAAAGTATTTTTAGTAATGTATTAGAAGAGAAATATAAAACAGCCTCAACTTTTAATTGAGGCCTACTTCTAAAAACAAGAATAGGGCAATACCTGTTTTTTCCGTAGCATATCCTTTAAGGAATCGGAGATAAACAGTGACTTTTTTAGCAATTATTATGGTGGTCTTTGCCTTCGCTGGCATGATTAAAGGCATGATTGGTTTAGGATTGCCTGCGGTATCGATGGGCTTACTCACCATCGCAATGAGTCCTTTTCAGGCAGCTTCTCTTCTGATAGTTCCTTCAATGGTCACTAATGTCTGGCAACTTTTTGCTGAAGGACATGTCTGGGCTTTTATTCGTCGTTTCTGGACGTTGCTTGTAGGCATTGTGGTGGGTTCAATATGGAGCTTTTTACCTACTTTAAGTCAAAGTCATGGGCATAGTAGTGAAATTTTATTGGGCTGTATGTTAGCCTTATATGGACTCTATGGTCTGTGTGTGAAGAAACTTCCACACTTAGGGAAGCATGAACGTTGGCTATCACCGATTATTGGATATATCGGCGGGGCAGTGACTGTAGCAACTGGTGTCATTATTATTCCAATCGTTCCTTATTTGCAATCTTTACATTTAAAGCGTGATGAGTTGGTTCAGGCTTTAGGACTAACGTTTACTGTCTCTACCATTTGTCTTGCAGTCTTTTTACACCACAACCCGATGTCGGGAATGACATTGGATTATCGTTTATCTTTCGCTGCATTGTTGGCGGCGCTCGTTGGAATGTGGTTAGGTAAAAAAATCCGTTATCGGTTAAATGAGCAGTTATTTCGTCGTATCTTTTTTATAGGTTTGGTGTCATTAGGGCTTTATATGATTTTGCATTAAGCCAATTTTTAAGGGCGATGTTGCAATAAAAAATCTGAAAATTGTTTATAACTATTAGGGAGCTGATTGAAATTTTGTGTAGCCAAAAGCAGTTTACGATTTGCCCAAGCACCTAGCAGTTGAATGGAATGAAAGTCATAGTCTGATTGCAAACGCTGGGCAGCGCGAGCCGGCATAATCGCAATTCCGACACCTTTGGCGACTACCTCAGCAATCGCCCCAAAATTAGGTAAGCGCAAACGGTACTGTATGTTAAAGCCTAATAGCTTAGCTTGAGTTTCGATGGACTGTTGCAATGAATGATGGGGTTTAAGACCAATAAAACCATAACTTAAAGCCTCTACCAAATTCAGCTCTTGTTGTTGAGCTAAATTGTGAGTAGGAGGACAAATTAGAACTAATGGATCGCTAGCAAATTCCTTAGTTTGCAAATGTCTGGTATCAAAAAAACTTGAGACCAGCCCAAGATTTGCAACTCCTTGCGTTAATGCCTCTACAATTTCTGAACTTTCTGCCTCGTGTAAATCAATGTTCATTTCGGGATGAAGCACCAAATATTGCGGTAATAACGGAGGCAAATATTCGCTTTGAGCAGAAGAGTTACACCAAAGCGTTAATGACTCTGTGGTAGGCGGCCTAAAACGCTGCATTTCTTGTTCGAGCTGCTCTTTTTGTGCCATAAGTTGACGTGCATGCTCAACAAAAGCGTGTCCTGCTGTGGTGAGCTCTACACCAGTGGTGTGACGAATAAATAAGGGTGTTTCGAAATATTGTTCGAGTTTTTTAATACGTTCGCTTGCGGCTTGAAGTGAAATCGCAGAGCGGTCTGCACCTTTGGTTAGACTACCTGTAGAGACAATATGAAGAACCAGCTGTAAATCAAAAAAATCAAAACGCATGACAGGGAACGTATTGAAGGCTAAAAAGTCATCATACTAAATCGTAATAAAAAAAGGCAGCTTGCGCTGCCTTTTTGAATTTAGGTTTTATCTTTTAAACTAAACAGCCAATTTAAAATAATGGCCGCAAAAGTTGCTGTACCAATACCACCTAAATTGAAGTTACCGAACAATAATTCAAAGTTACCAGCACCTAAAATAATCGTGACCGAAGCAACAATCAGGTTTTTATTGTTAGAAAAATCAACTTTGTTTTCAATCCAGATTTTTGCACCGGCAATGGTAATTAAACCAAACACAACAATAGATGCACCTGTTAAAACTGCGCTTGGGATCGTACTAATTACCGCACCAAATTTTGGAGATAGACCTAAGAAAATTGCAAAGACACCTGCGATCACAAAAACAATGGTTGAGTACACACGAGTGACTGCCATCACACCAATGTTTTCACCGTAAGTAGTCATGCCCGGAGCGCCGACACTACCAGATAGTGTTGTTGCCAAACCATCTGCAACAAATGCTTTACCTAATTGTGGAGTCAGGTTTTCACCAGTCATGGCACCTACAGCTTTAATATGCCCTAGGTTTTCTGCTACTAAAATAAGAGCAACCGGAGCAATAATGAGCATAGCTCTGGTGTCAAAAGTAGGGTGTGAAAAACTTGGAATACCGAACCACGCAGCTTGAGAGATCTGACTAAAATCGATTGGTTTACCTAAACCTAGCCCATTGGTGGTGATGGCATAAATCACATAAGCCAAGATTAAACCGACCAATAAAAGTAGACGTTGCAATAAGCCGCGAGTAAAGACCGCAATACTTCCCATACAAAGTACGGTAATGAGTGCCATCCACATTTCAAATGGTTGGCCTGCAACACCTTTAATTGTCACTGGTGCAAGGTTTAGACCAATAATCATCACAATGGCGCCAGTCACCACAGGTGGCATGAGTTTTTCAATCCACCGTGTACCTGTAAGCATCACAATAAAACCGATGATGGCATAAAAAACACCACATGCTACGATTCCACCTAAAGCCATGGATAGATTTGGATTGGCACCTGAACCTGTAATATGTCCAGTTGCAGCTGCAACCACACCAATAAAGGCAAAACTTGATCCTAAGTAACTTGGAACGCGACCACCTGTAATTAAGAAGAACAGGATGGTACAGATGCCAGACATTAAAATGGCAAGATTTGGATTAAAACCCATGAGTAATGGTGCTAAAACAGTTGCTCCAAACATGGCAAACGCATGTTGAATACCCAAAACAGCACTTTGAACTGGAGGGAGATATTCATTGGTAGAGACTGGCCGATGGTCAATATCACCTTGGTAAGGCTGCCATTTTGGAAACCAATTGGACATAAAATAAACTCGTTATTCTTTAATTGGTGCAATGATACTCTTTCTTGAGAATGCATTTAATCTCTAGAGAGAAGTATGTCAGTGAAAATTAATTATTTTTTAACGATTGGTATAATTTTTTAAATTCTAAATGTACGTATTTAGTTATTTTTTTCTTATAAAAATTAATTTTATGATTTTTAAAAAATATTTAAAAAAATAGAAAATCGGGGAAAATTTAAGAAAACTGGGGAACTTTGTAAGTAAAAAGCAGCGCATCGGTAATGCACTGCTTTGTTAAACAATCGGTAAAATCAGCTTAGCCAGTGTTACGTAAACCAGCAGCAATACCTGCAATACTCACCATTAGCGCATGATCAACAGGGGTGTTTTCTGCTTGACGCTCAGCGAGATAATCGCGACGGCGTTTCATCAGTTCAGCCTGTAAAAGGTGTAAAGGTAGTAAATACGGTTTGCGAACTTGCATAGACTGATCAAGAACTTCGTTATTACTCAGAAGTTTTGATTCATCTTTTAAAGCGAGTAGGGTTTCAACAGCATCTTTTAATCGCTGACGTAATTGGTTGCCGAGTACTTTTAAATCTTCATCTTCAGTCAGATGTGATTCGTAATAGAGCGCAATATTGGCATCGGCTTTTGACAATACCATTTCCAGCATATCGATGAGGGTCTGGAAATAAGGCCATTGCTGGAGCATTTCATCGAGGGTTGCTTTTTGCTGATCGGCAATCACTTCATTAATAGCTGCGCCAGTGCCTAGCCATGCAGGTAACATCAAACGGATTTGAGTCCATGCAAACACCCACGGAATCGCACGTAAAGACTCGATGCCACCACTCACTTTACGTTTTGCAGGACGCGAGCCTAACGGCAACATTTGTAATTCGAGTTCAGGGGTAACCGTACGTAAATACTTCACAAAATGTGGGTTTTCACGAACTGTTTGACGGTAGACCTTCACCGAATGATCTGTCATACGGTTCATGAGTTCACGCCATTCAGTTTTAGGTTCTGGTGGCGGTAATAAGGTCGCTTCAAGTGTTGCTGCGGTATAGATCTCAAGGTTTTGCATGGCAATACCTTCTAGACCGAATTTGAAGCGAATCATTTCACCTTGTTCTGTGACACGGATTGCCCCAGAAATTGAACCAGGAGGTTGCGAGAACAAAGCCTGTTGGGTTGGTGCCCCACCACGGCTAATTGAACCGCCGCGACCATGGAATAATGTCAACTGTACGCCGTGTGTTTGAGCAATTGCTGTTAGCTCTTCTTGAGCACGATATTGCGCCCAGTTGGCAGACATGAAACCAGCATCTTTTGCAGAGTCGGAGTAGCCGATCATGACTTCGTGTTTACCCTGAATGTGCTGTTTGTACCAATGCATATTGAACAGCGTATTCATGGTAGTTGCAGCGCCATCTAAATCTTTTAAAGTTTCAAACAGAGGCACCACACGTAAAGGATGTTGAATACCTGCTTCTTTTTGCAATAACAACACAGCTAAAACATCACTTGGATATTCAGCCATCGAAATAATATATGCCCCTAAGGATTCAGGCGGTTGGTCTGCCAAAGTGCGCATGGTTGCAAATACTTCTTGGACATCTGGATGACCAATTAAACTGCCCTCAGGTTCATTAATATATTTCGGTAAAAGCGGGCGTTTACTTTGTAATTCCTGAATGAGGAAGTTTTGGCGCGCTTGTTCAGTCCATGATTCAAAATTACCTAAACCTAAATATTCAGTAATTGCTGAAATCGCTTGGCGATGACGGCCTGATTCTTGGCGAATGTCGAGTTTAAGTAGTTCAATACCAAAACAGTTCACACGATAGATGAAGTCGAGAAGCTGACCATTCGCAATTTCAGGCAGGTTACTGTCGATTAAAGAGCGGTAGCACAGCAATAGTGGTTGTAAAAGCTCATCTTTGCTTTTAATGACATTGCTGTCGTCTGCTTCTAAGCCTTGCAAGCGTTGAGCTAACCAGTGGCGAGTTGCTTTTAAACGCTCGCGTGTTGCACGTAAATATTCACGATAAGGTTCTGCATGTTGGCTACCAATTGCTTGAATCATTTCTTCAGAACAAGTCTGGATTGAAAGTTCCCAACGTAAGTTTTCGATATCTCTTAAATAGAGATCGGCAGCTTGCCAGCGTGATAACCAGAGTACTTCTTGGGTAATCTGATGGGTAACATTTGGGTTACCATCTCGGTCTCCGCCCATCCAAGATGCGAAGCGAACTGGTGCAATATTAAGTGGTAAATTGAGTTGGCAGTTTTCTTGAACTAATTCATTTAACTCACGAATGAATTTAGGTACAGCATTCCAAAGTGTTTGCTCAATAGTGGCAAATCCCCATTTTGCTTCATCGACTGGAGTCGGACGGTGCTGTCTAATTTCATCTGTTTGCCAAGCTGAACTAATTTGTTGCTTTAAATTCGCAAGTGCATTTTGGCGTTCGCGTGGGGTAAGTTTTTGCTGATCAAGCTGTGAGAGGCAAGCGTTAATATCATCGTATTTTTGAATCAGGGTACGACGACTCACTTCAGTTGGGTGCGCTGTAAGTACTAACTCAATCTTAAGATCACAAATTTGCTGGAACAGTTTTTCTGTTGAAATACTTTTATCTTTAAATTTTTGAAATAAGTGAACAAGCGGATTCGGAGAGTTTGCATCCGAATCAAATTCTGCCTGTCTGCGGCTACGGACCACATGATATTGCTCGGCAATATTGGCAAAATTGAGGAAGTGAGAAAAAGCGCGGGTGAGAGGTAATAGCTCTTCATCGGGCAGTTCTAAAAATAATTGTTCTAATTGCTTTTCGGCTTCAGCTTGACCATCACGTGCACCTTTGGCAAGAGCACGGATTTGCTCGATCTGATTAAACAGTTCTTGTCCTGCATGTTGTTTTAGGGTTTCACCTAACAAATTACCAAGTAAGCGGACATCCTCACGCAGTGGCGCATCGATTTGCTGAACCATGCTATTTTCTCCTGTTCTTATTCTTATCGAATATAGCGCGATTAACAAACATTCCAAGCTTTGAGCGTAAGAAAATGTGAATTTTTGCTTAAAAAATAACATTTAATTCGCTTGTAGCGCCTTAAAAGCTGGCATGCACTCAGCGTAACTTTTGACAATCGGACTTTGGTTTAACTCCCATATTTGAGTAAGAATAAATGAATTGCATCGCGAATAATTTGCTCTAGCTCCTGAGCATTTGGGGCAGCAGTAATGCCCAGTAAAACCTTGTGATGGCGTACACCAAGCAATAAAGACAAAAGAAGCTCGGTTTGATAGGTTGGGTCATCGGCTTGGATAAAACCTAATTCAGCCGCTTTTTGGAGGAATGCGGCTAATTGATTTTCCATTCGAGTATGTGATGCATCAAAAAACTGTAGGGCGAGAGGGCTCTGTTCTGCTGCAAGCTCTAATAATACGTGATCAAGCTTTAATGCTTCAGGTGAATAAATAATTTGTAAGGCGCGTGAACATACGATAAAGAGTGTTTGATAGAAGTCGGCTGATGTATCTAAGTCAAATTGTTTAGTATCCAGTGTCTCTTCACAAGTTTCTGTAATCGCACAGATAAATAGATTCACTTTATCTTGAAAGTGGTTATAAACCGTGAGTTTAGTAACGCCGGCTTCCTGTGCAATCTGGTTCATGCTAGTACCGTGATAACCGGATTTTAAAAAAATAGCTTTCGCGGCTTGTAGGATACGAGCACGCTTTTCCAGATCTTTGGGGCGACCACTTTGATTAACTGTTTGCACAAAATCCTCTAATAAAAGTTTAAAAAAATAAATATTTATAAGTTTTTTTAAATTAATGTACCCATAGGTATATTAATTAAAAAACAAACAAACTATGATGCAAGCATATTGTGCCTTAAAAAATCAGTTTGAATAAGAGCGATAAGATATGAATCTGTTAAAACCTCTCATCATGAGTATGGTGATTGTTTGTACGGTCACATTAATGGGATGCAGTAAAGAAGCACCCAAAACAGAAGAAATACCCTATGTGATGGTGGCGCAACCATTAACCACACTCAATGAACAAAAAAGCTATGCAGGGGATGTGCAGGCTAGACAACAAACGGCTTTGGCATTTCGGGTTGGTGGACAAGTTACTGCACGCTATGTGGATGTAGGCGACCGAGTTAAAGTTGGACAAGTATTAGCAAAGCTCGATGTGGCAGATGCTCAGTTACAATTAAATGCTGCTAAAGCCCAACTGGATAATGCACAGGCTTCAGCAAAAACAGCAGCAGATGAACTTAAACGTTTTCAACAATTACTCCCTATTAATGCAGTGAGCCGTTCACAATTTGATACGGTAAAAAATCAATATGACGCTGCGCAAGCTGCGCTACAGCAAGCTCGTTCTAACTACGAAGTTTCTGCCAACCAAACTGGTTATAACCAACTCGTTTCTAATAAAAACGGGGTGATTACAGCGCGAAATATAGAAATTGGACAAGTGGTTGCAGCAGGACAAGCTGCTTATCAACTTGCAATTGATGGAGAGCGTGAAGTTGTTATTGGTGTTCCTGAACAAGCGGTTAGCGAGATTAAAGTTGGTCAAGTCGCTTGGATTACCTTGTGGTCTAAACCGAATGAAAAATTTGCTGGTTATGTGCGTGAAGTTTCTCCTGCAGCAGATCAGTCTCGTACCTTTACAGTCAAGGTAGCACTTAAAGAAGGTCAATCTGTTATTCAGCTTGGACAAAGTGCACGTGTATTTTTTAGTTCGACTCAAACCAATGTGATGAGTGTGCCACTTTCGAGTGTTTCAGCAACAGATAATCAGCCTTATGTGTGGGTGGTTAATGCGAACCAGACTTTGCGTAAAGTACCTGTAAGGATTGGTGCATATGGAAAAGACAGCGTACCGGTGTTATCAGGCTTGGCTCCAAATGATTGGGTTGTGATTGGCGGCGTACATTTGCTACGTGATAAACAGAAGATTCATCCGATTGATCGTGAAAACCGTGCGGTGAAAATTCAGGGAGCAACCCAGCCATGAAATTCAATCTCTCGGAATGGGCATTAAATAATAAAGGTATCGTCCTTTATTTTATGCTGTTACTTGGCATTATCGGTGCGATCTCTTATTCAAAGCTCTCACAAAGTGAAGACCCACCATTTACCTTTAAAGTCATGGTCGTACAAACCTATTGGCCGGGAGCAACAGCGAAAGAAGTTTCAACGCTGGTGACTGACCGTATCGAAAAGGAACTCATGACAACAGGGCAGTATGACAAGATCATGGCTTACTCCCGCCCGGGTGAGTCGATGGTTACGTTTGTTGCCAAGGACTCGCTGACATCGGCACAGATTCCTGACGTTTGGTATAACGTCCGTAAGAAGGCGAATGATATTCGCCATGAACTACCAAACGGTGTACAAGGCCCATTTTTTAACGATGAATTTGGGGACACTTTCGGTAATATTTATGTACTGACAGGCAAAGACTTTGATTATGCACTTTTGAAAGAATATGCAGATCGTTTGCAATTACAGCTTCAACGAGTCAAAGATGTCAGTAAGGTCGAATTGATTGGTCTACAAGATCAAAAAATATGGGTTGAGATTTCTAACACTAAAGCGGTACAGCTCGGAATTCCAGTTACAGCGATTCAAGAAGCCCTACAAAAGCAAAATAGTATGGCAAGTGCGGGCTTTTTTGAAACGGGTACAGACCGTATTCAAATTAGAGTAAGTGGTCATCTACAAAACATTGATGAAATTAAAAAAACACCTTTATTGGTCGGTGATAAAACCATCCAGCTTGGTGACGTCGCTGATGTCTACCGTGGTTTTAGTCAACCTGCTCAGCCACGTATGCGTTTCATGGGTGAAAATGGTATTGGCATTGCTGTTTCGATGCGTAAAGGCGGTGACATTATTGCCCTTGGTAAAAATCTAGAAACAGAATTTGCCCAATTACAAAAGACCTTGCCACTCGGCATGAAATTGCAAAAAGTTTCTGACCAACCTGTAGCAGTACAACGTAGTATTCATGAGTTTGTGAAGGTACTCGCTGAAGCAGTCATTATTGTTTTGTTAGTGAGTTTTTTCTCTTTAGGCTTCCGTACGGGATTGGTGGTCGCTTTTTCTATTCCTTTAGTTTTGGCAATGACCTTTGCTGGTATGAGTTTATTCGATGTCGGGCTGCATAAGATTTCACTTGGTGCTCTGATTTTGGCGTTAGGCCTGTTAGTCGATGACGCGATTATCGCCGTCGAGATGATGGCCATTAAGATGGAGCAGGGCTATAGCCGGATTAAAGCCGCCGGATTTGCGTGGAAAACTACTGCATTTCCAATGTTAACCGGAACGCTCATCACTGCGGCAGGTTTTTTACCTATTGCTACTGCTCAGTCTAGTACAGGTGAATACACACGTTCTATCTTTCAGGTGGTGACGATTGCCTTATTAGTCTCTTGGGTTGCAGCTGTTTTATTCGTACCTTATTTAGGAGAAAAGCTATTACCAGATTTTACCAAGTTAGGACATCAGGCCCCTTGGTATGTCCGTTTGTGGGCAAGATTAACGAAAAAACCACAACCGCAAACTGTGGCAATTTCACAGGACCATCATTACGATCCTTATCAATCTAGTTTCTATTTACGCTTTAGAAAGATGGTCGAGTTTTGTGTGACCTACCGTAAAACCGTAATAGCAACGACGGTGGGAATTTTCGTATTATCTGTACTGATGTTTAAGATGGTACCTCAACAGTTTTTCCCACCTTCAAACCGTGCCGAAATTTTAGTCGATTTAAAACTTGAAGAAGGCGCCTCTTTAACAGCAACAGAACAAGCTGTGAAAAAGGTTGAGAACTTCCTGTCTAAACAAAAGGGTATTGATAACTATGTGGCCTATGTAGGGACAGGTTCACCACGTTTTTATTTACCTTTAGACCAGCAATTGCCGCAAGCCAGCTTTGCTCAGTTTGTTGTACTCGCATCATCACTTGATGATCGTGATGACATTCGACGCTCGTTAGAAACACAAATTAAGCAATTACTTCCACAAGTCCGTACTCGCGTATCATTACTGGAAAATGGCCCGCCTGTTGGTTATCCATTGCAATATCGTGTGTCAGGTGAAGATTTAAATCTGGTACGTAAAGAAGCGCAGCAAGTCGCTAAAGTAATAAGTGAAAACCCGAATACCACCAATGTGCATTTAGACTGGGGCGAACCAAGTAAGATCATTTCCATTCAAATTGATCAAGACCGTGCTCGACAAATGGGTGTCTCTAGTCTGGATTTAGCGAATTTCATTAATGCATCAATTACAGGTAGTGCGATTGAGCAATATCGTGAAAAACGTGAACTGATTGAAATTCGTTTACGCGGGGACCAAGCAGAGCGAGTGGAAGTGGCTTCATTGGCAAGCTTAGCTGTGCCAACGAACAATAGAACCACTGTACCTTTAGCTCAAATCGCGAAAATTGAGTATAAGTTTGAAGATGGTCTGATCTGGCATCGTAACCGCTTACCGACGATTACTGTTCGCGCAGATATCCGAACTCAACTACAGCCAGCTACAGTAGTTGGTGAGTTAGCTGAATCAATGGATAAGTTACGTGCTGAATTGCCAAGTGGCTATCTAATTGAAGTGGGTGGAACCGTAGAAGAGTCTGCACGTGGGCAAAATTCTGTGAATGCGGGTATGCCACTCTTCTTGGCAGTGGTCATGACATTACTGATGATTCAGCTTAAGAGCTTATCTCGCGCAACCATTGTGTTGCTAACAGCTCCACTAGGTTTAATTGGTGTGGTTTTATTCTTACTGTTATTTAACAAACCATTTGGCTTTGTGGCCATGTTAGGCACAATTGCACTCTCTGGCATGATCATGCGTAACTCGCTTATTTTGATTGATCAAATTGAGCAGGACCGACAAGCGGGACATCCAACTTGGGAGGCAATTATTGAAGCAACGGTGCGCCGTTTCCGTCCAATTATCCTTACTGCTTTGGCTGCGGTGTTGGCGATGATCCCACTTTCGCGCAGTATTTTCTTTGGTCCGATGGCAGTTGCAATTATGGGTGGATTGATTGTTGCTACCTTACTGACATTGTTTTTCTTACCTGCACTCTATGCAGCATGGTTTAAGGTGAAAAAAACCGCATAAAATACATAAATTTTTTGTGAATAAAGGTGCGAAATATTGAAAAGTTCAATATAGTAGCACCTGTCTTTACACAAAAAATATAGGATTATTTCACTGCATAAAAAATAGGCAAAATGCAGTGAATTGAGGTGAAATACAGATGGGGCAAGACCATATCGAACAGCATCGCCGTTATATAGTAATTTCTTATGCGTTCATGTTTCTTGCATTGTTTACGGTTATTTTTGCGGCTTTTGCTTATTTGATCGCTCGTAAAGTGGCAGTTGTAGATAATGCAGAAGTTTGGATTCATGCGCATGCGCTATGGATTATGCGCAATGCGATTCTATTTCTATTTATGGCAATTTTTGCTGTTGTCTGGTTTATTCCGCTCTTCTTCTTTGCATGGGATAGTAATCTTTGGGTCACAGCCTCTACGGTTGCTGGCGTAGTTTTTAGCGCTATTGCGTGGTTATTTCTATTAAATGCATGGTTAAAAGGCTTGTCTAAATATTTAAAAAATAAGGCAGTTTTTTAATATATTTATTTTTTAAACATTTTCCCCTTGTAAATCCGGCTAAAGCCCCCCATTTAGTCGGCAATAGAGTATTGATAAAATTCCGTGAGGAGCACCGCCAAAAATGGCTAAACGTGATTATTATGAGGTTTTAGGCGTTTCAAAAACCGCAAGTGATGATGAGATCAAAAAAGCCTACCGTAAATTGGCGATGAAATATCATCCTGATAGAAACCCTGACAATGCCGAAGCTGAAGAGAAATTTAAAGAAGCTGCTGAAGCTTATGAAGTTTTATCGGACAGCGAAAAGCGTAGCATGTACGATCGCATGGGTCATAATGCGTTCGAAGGTGGCTTTGGCGGGGGCGGTGGTGGCTTTGGCGGATTTAGTGCAGAAGATATTTTTAGCCAGTTCGGTGATATCTTCGGTGGCGCATTCGGTGGTGGTGGACGTCAACAGCGTCAACGTCGCGGATCAGATTTACGCTATGTAATGGAACTTACCCTTGAAGAAGCTGTAAAAGGGGTGAAAAAAACTATTACCTTTACTGCTCCTGCACCATGTGATGTGTGTGATGGTAAAGGCTCTAAAAATCCAAAAGATGTTGAAACTTGTAAAACTTGTCATGGTTCAGGACAAGTTCGTATGCAGCAAGGTTTCTTCTCTGTACAACAAACATGTGGTACATGTCGTGGCCAAGGTAAAATTATTAAAAACCCTTGTCAGGCATGTCATGGTTCAGGTGTTGCCGATCGCCAGCAAACGTTGGAAGTTACAATTCCAGCGGGTGTAGATAATGGTGACCGCGTTCGTTTGAGTGGTAAAGGCGAAGCAATTCGTGATGGCCAATCAGGTGACTTGTACGTTGAAGTTGTCGTTCGTGAACACGAAATTTTCCAACGTGATGGTGCCGATCTCTATATGGATGTACCAGTGAGCATTGCTGATGCTGCACTTGGTAAAGAAATTGAAATTCCAACTTTGGAAGGCCGTGTTAGCCTCAAAATTCCTGAGGGAACTCAAACAGGTAAATTATTCCGTTTACGTGGCAAAGGCGTTCGTCCAGTACGTAGCAGCATGGTCGGTGATTTACTTTGCCGTATTGTGGTAGAAACACCAGTCAACTTAAATTCTCGTCAACGTGAATTACTTAAAGAGTTGCAAGCTTCTTTTGATGGCGAAGACAGCGCTTCTTCACCAAAGAAAAAATCATTCTTTGATCGTTTGTTCGATTAATACTTGATTAGACAAGAAATTAAAAAGAAGGCGGATATTTTATCAATATCCGCCTTTTTATTGCGCTGATGTATCTTATTATTTTTATTCTGCTTAAAAGAAAAATTATGTCTGTTTACTCTGTAGGGTGAGCAACATCAATATCATTAACACTTACAGTCGGTTCGCTAGAAGCAAGAGTCGGAGCATTTTCGATCACTGTTGCGGCTACTGCTTGTGGCTGTACAGCTGCTTTAGGTGTTTCTGCTGTAGTTTCGCCAATAATTGGGTCAATATCTTCAACTTTAATGTCAGCATTGGCATTGCTTGTTTGAGCTGTAGGCGTTGGTGTTTGGGTATTTACGTTTGTTGTAATACTCGCTTTAGATAAACTTTCTAATGTGTCTCCTGGCTGGATTGCAGGCTCTGCAAATGCCACTGAACTCATAATCCCCATCATCACTGTGAAGCTAATAATTCTCGAATGCATGCTGAACTCCTTATAGTCATCTTTTTCTCATTCGTGGCTCCGTAGTCTGCCGATCAATTCTTTAACTTTTGTGAAAACAGATTAAATTTTGATTCATCTCAAAAAATAATTTTTACTTTTTAAGATGAGCAAAGAGTTTTGATATAGTAGGTAAATTACGTAAAACCGAAGATTGGGAAGATTATGTCAGCAGCTCCACGCATTGGTATTTTAGGTGCAGGCGGTCGTATGGGCCGTACGCTTATTCAAGCAGTTCAACAGGCAGGCTATCAATTAGCTGCTGCGGTAGAGCGTCCGGAAAGTAGTTTGGTGGGCACTGATGCAGGTGAGCTTGCTGGTATTGGTTCAGTGGGTGTGAAGGTTTCAGGAAACTTGGCAGAAGTTCTTAAAGACTGCGATGTAATCATTGATTTTACTGCACCAGTTGCAACTGCTCAGCATTTAAAGCTTTGCCGTGAAGCTGGGGTTGCCATGGTTATTGGTACAACAGGTATGTCAGATGAACAAAAAGCTGAGTTAGACGAAGTTGCTACGCATACCCCAGTGGTTTACGCTGCGAACTATTCAGTAGGTGTAAATGTATCAATCAAGTTACTTGAGCTTGCAGCAAAAGTATTTGGGGATACAGTAGATATTGAAGTGATTGAAGCTCACCACCGTCATAAAGTAGATGCGCCGTCAGGTACAGCATTAATGATGGGCGAAGCAATTGCAGATACTTTAGGTCGTAACTTAAAAGAAGTTGCTGTGTATGGACGTGAAGGGCATACAGGCCCACGTGACCGTCAAACAATTGGTTTTGAAACTATTCGTGGTGGTGACATCGTTGGCGAACACACAGTGATGTTTATTGGTGAAGGTGAGCGCGTTGAAGTGACTCATAAAGCCACAAACCGTATGAACTTTGCTGCTGGTGCAGTAAGAGCTGCTGCATGGGTTGTGGGTCGTGAAGCGCGTAAATATGACATGAAAGATGTTTTAGGATTGAACGACGTATAGGTATAAAACCCTGTACGTATTCCATGTGTAGCGAGAAAAACAAGATAGAGCAGAACATGAATAAAAAACAAATTGCCTTGACCACTCTTCTTTGCTTAAGCAGTCTCTGGACGGGGGCTGCTTCTACTGAAAAAGCTAAACTCAGCTTAGACCGTAATAATATTAAAGTCTGGACCTATCAAAAAACTGATAATCCAGTCTTTCAATATAAAGCAGAAACCACATTTGATGTGCCACTTGAACGCGCTGTTGCTGTGATTTTAGATGTAAATCGTGCTGACCAGTGGGTGCCTTATATGGGCAAAGTTGAAATGTTGTCTCAAGATGAGAAAAAAGGTGAGTTCACACTGTATATGGTGTTGGATTTTCCGTTTCCTTTGAAAGATCGTGATGTCGTTGTAAAAGGAAAAATGAGCAAGGCCGCAAATGGTGTTGTGACAATTAAAAATACCGCAATTAATGGAAATTATCCGATACAACCTGATGTGGTGCGCTTAACACGCTATGAAGGGGATTGGACATTCCAGAAACTTGGAAATAATAAGGTGAAAGTAACCACCAGTGGTTATGCTGATCCTGCTGGTGCAATTCCATTGAGCTTTGTAAATATGTTTGTTCAACAGCAGCCTTACCAGATGTTGCTTAAAATGAAGCGGGAAGTGACTAGTCCGATTTATGAACACCCTAAATTACCAGATATTTTAAAATAAATAGCTTAAAAAAAGCGCCTGAGATCAGGCGCTTTTTTTATTAATCTGAACACTGCTGTAAAGCTTGTGCAGGGCTACTTTCGCGTTTGATTTGAAATAAAACCAATAACAAACCTAAGCCAGCTAGTAATGCTCCAGCAAATGATACTGCGCTATAACCCCAACCTAAATCGAGTACTAACGCGCCTGCTGCTGCTCCTACTGCGTTACCTAAGTTAAACGCACCGATATTCACTGAAGAGGCAAGTCCCGGTGCTTCATGAGCGACTGACATTACACGCATTTGCAAAGGTGGTACTAAAGCAAAGGTTGCTGCACCCCAGATCACTAATGCAATGGCTGCTCCAATCTGGCTTTGTGCAAGAATTGGGAAAGTCACCATCATCACAATTAACAGAACCAAGAAACCAATCAAAGTTTTATTAATCGACAAATCTGCAAAACGTCCGCCTAAATGGTTACCAATTGAGAAACCGACACCAATCAATACCAACATAAACGTAATGAACGTCGGTGAAGCATGGGTAAACTCAGTCAAACTTGGCGCAATATAGGTATAGAGCGTAAACATTGCACCTGCACCGAGTACGGTAGTGAGTAGCGCAAGAACTACAGGAGTACGCGTTAATACCTTCAATTCAGCTTTCACATTTGGTTTTTGGGCAACCATCCCTTGTGGGAGTGCTTTCCATAAAGCGAGCATGGTAATCACACCAAGCAAGGAAATCGCAAGGAAAGACATACGCCAGCCAATGTTTTGTCCAACCCAAGTTGCCAACGGTACACCACCAATATTGGCAATAGTTAAGCCCATAAACATGGTGGCTACAGCACTGGCCTGTTTATGTGCGGGTACAATGCTTGCCGCTACAACAGAGCCAATCCCGAAGAAGGCACCGTGGTTTAAGCTTGTAATGAGACGAGCACCTAATAAGCTCATATAGCTTGGTGAAAATGCTGCGATTAGGTTACCTATCGTAAAGATCGCCATCAGTAAAATAAGCGCATTACGTCTAGCAAAACCACCAAACCACAGGGTCATGAATGGGGCACCTAGCATGACACCAAGTGCATAACCTGTAATTAACATTCCGGCTGTTGGAATTGAAATACCTAAATCGTTAGCGATGTTCGGAAGTAATCCCATTGGAGAAAATTCCGTGGTGCCAATGGCAAAGGCACCTATTGCCAATGCCAATAACGAGAACGCCGTATTTGATTGAGTGTTCATGAGTTTAGTCCCAAACTGGTGCCCATGGCTCTGGGCTAACTTCACGACTGTTACGATCAAGTTCGGCAATCATTTGCATTTCAGCTGAAGTTAACTCGATATCCTGTGCTTTTAAGTTGCTAATCAGGTTTTCACGTTTAGTCGAAGATGGAATGACTGCAAAACCACGTTGCAATGCCCACGCTAGTGCAATTTGTGCTGTTGTTGCTTTATGCGCTGCTGCAATTTCAGCGAGAACTGGGTCTTGAAGCACTTTGCCGTATGCAAGAGTCATATATGAAGTCACATCAATATTCTTCTCTTGTAAGAAATTCACAAGCTTATGGTTTTGAAGATAAGGACTTAGCTCAATCTGGTTGGTTGCAATATGCTCTACACCAATTGTGTCAATTGCTTGTTGGGTAAGCGCAATATTGAAGTTTGAAATACCAATTTGTTTGGTAAGACCTTGTTGTTTCGCTTCAAGTAGAAGCTGCATAACTTCAGGAATAGAAACGCCTAAGTCCGGTGCTGGCCAATGAATTAAAGTGAGGTCAACATGGTCAGTACGAAGCTTTTGTAAGCTCTCTTTTAAGCTCGGAATAAACTTATCTTGAGCAAAATTATCTACCCAGATTTTTGTGGTTAAAAATAAGTCCTGACGTGATACACCGCTTTCGGCAATGGCTTGACCAATCGCAGCTTCATTATCATAAATTTGAGCAGTATCAATTGCACGGTAACCTACATCTAAAGCATTTTTAACAGAATCAATCACCGCTTGCTCTTTTAGACGGAAAGTTCCTAGACCAAAACGTGGAATATTCATGTGTTCACCTGAATTTAAATAATTGTTTAACTTGAGGTGCATTTTGCTCGGATTATTGTTGCGAAAAAATAGATGAATAAGCAAAATATCTTTGATGATTAGTCAATAATAGAATAAGCCATGAAATCAACAATTGAAGAACTTGTTGCCTTTATCACAATTATTGATACAGGCTCATTTGTAGCCGCAGCAGAGCATTTAAAACAAACACCTTCAGGAGTAAGCCGCTCTTTAACACGCTTAGAGACTAAGTTAGATGTGACCTTGTTAGAGCGAACGACACGTAAGTTGAAATTGACTCAAGAAGGGCAACAGTTTCTGGTAAAGGCTCGTAAAATCTTAAATGAGCTTAATGCAGCTGAAGAAGAACTACAAAAATCTGATCAGGGTACCGCAGGACTCATTCGAATTGATTCGGCTACTCCGTTTGTTTTACACGTGATTGCACCATTAATGCATAAGTTTCGTGAGTGCTATCCAGATATCGAAATTGAGTTAAATAGCAATGATCAGGTGATTGACTTGCTGCAACATAAAACTGATGTGGCATTTCGGTTTGGGGAGCTCAATGATTCGAGCCTACATGCCAAACTGGTGTGTAAAAGTCGCTTATTTATCGTTGCAAGCCCTGAGTATTTAGCAATTAAGGGTACACCGACACAACCTGAACAGCTTGAACAACATGATTTGATTGGTTTTACCAGACCTACATATATCAATAGTTGGCCGATTAAAGTTGGTGATGAATATTTTTTTGCGCAATCAAAAATTAAAGCATCGAGTGGGGAAACGGTACGTCAGCTGACGATTAGAGGACATGGTATTGCACGACTATCTGAATTTGAAATTTGGAAAGACATTGAAGAAGGGCGATTGATAGCCTTATTTGAAGACCAAATTGAACATCAATATCAAAGCATCCATGCTGTGTATTATCAACAAGAGCATCTACCAAAAAGAATTCGTTTATTTATTGAGTTTTTGGCAGAACAGTTAAAAGACGGTTTTAAAAACGCTCTCTAAAAGTAGTGTAACTGTCAGTTGGGAAATGAACTTCTAAAAGTGGAGTCGTTTGTCCTTCTGATGAATGTTGAGACAGAAAATAGCTTTTTTGATGTTCTCGGCAGCTAAAATATAAAGTCGAATAAACCGAGTTCACCATTACAACTTCATTTGAGCTATTCCGTTTATATTGATAATGAGAAATCGTACTGGTCTTGTCATCAGTGCGTTGCTCCATTTTATAGTCTTGTTGATTTGTCATTTTTAAATAACCTTCTATGAGGCTTTGGCAAACAGTATGTTTGTACTGCTCATGTTTTGGTTGTGGTTGGCAACCAGCTAAAACAATAGTAAATAACAATATAGCTTTTAATTTCATGATTTTGCTACTTTCTGAGTTGATTTCCATAGCCTAAAGGTGTTCTATAAACCAGTACAGATACAGAAATTTTTAAAAAAGCAGCACAGAATGACTTTTCAATATCAGGTTCTTGCCAATCAATTAGCACATCGTATTTATCAAGATGAACTTAAACCTCATCAAAAGCTCATTTCCTTACGAGATTTTGCCCGTCAACAAGGTATTAGTTTAAGTACAGCAAAAAGTTGCTATGAATTACTTGAGGCGAGGGGACTCATTTATGTAAAGCCGAAGTCAGGTTATTTTGTAGTTGCTCGTACCCCATCCAGCCCTATTCCGGATAGTCCGGATTTCTTATCTTTGCCTCGACATGTCTCAAATCTGGAGTTGCATAACCAAATTCAGGAAGCTGCCTTACAAAGTCATCTTGTACCTTTGGGATCGATTCAGTTAACGCCGCACTTTATTCCTGTAGAAGGTTTACGTCGTTCTATTCAACGTGCTTTAAAAAATTGTCAGCCTCAAGATTTTCTTTATTGTAATAAACAAGGTCATGAACAATTAAGAAAAGCACTATCCGATCATTGGCGTGAAGATGGCATTTATATCGCTCCGGAAGATATTTTTATTACCAATGGCTGTATGCCTGCTTTGTCTTTGGTGATTCAGAAGCTCACTGAAGTGGGCGATAGTATTCTTATTCCTACACCCACCTATAATGGTCATTTACAGTTATTAGCAAGTTTAAAACGACAGATTGTTGAGATTCCGGCAGATCATCGTGGAATTGATCTTGAGCGCTTAGAGTCTTTAATGCAGCAAGGTTTGGCGAAGGTTTGCTTAATGACAGCGAACTACCAAAACCCTTTAGGATATTGCTTTAGCAACACAGAGAAGCAGAAGATTGCTGAATTAGCTGCAAAGTATCAGTGTTTTATTATTGAAGACGATATTTTCGGTGAATGTGGCTACAGTAGCGAGCGACCATTACCCATTCGATATTGGGATCGCGAAGGTTATGTGGTTTGGTGTGGTTCAGTGTCGAAGTCTTTGTCGAGTGCGTATCGAGTAGGATGGTTTTGTTTAACGACAAAGTTAGAGCATTTAAAACTTGAACTGTTGGTAAGTAATATCGGGGTGAATACGCCCTTGCAGTTAGGTCTAGCTGATTTTATTTATAGTCGGGGTTATCGAGAGCATTTAGAGCAGCTACGACCAAATTTAATGCGGCAAGTGGAAGAATACCGTAGCTGTATTTTAAGAGCCTTTGAAGGTATACCAATTGCATTGAGCCAGCCCGAAGGCGGATATGCTTTATGGATGCAGTTACCTAAGAGTGTAGATAGTTTGGCGCTCTATTACACTGCAAAATCTCACGGAATTACCGTAGTTCCCGGGCATGTTTTTGGTGAGGATGAACGCTATCGGCATTTTATTCGTTTAAATGCAGGTCACGAGTTAACAGCAGATGTCCGCCAAGCAATTAAAGACTTAGCGGACTGGTCACGGCAACAGATTAAAACAGCGAGTTAGTCTTATTCTGCAAAGTCTGCTTTAAGCACAATGCGGTAGCGTGCCTGCCCTGAGTGTAGACGCTCAATTGCTTCATTGAGCTGTGACATTGGAAATAACTCAATTTGAGGCGCAATTTTTTTGCGTGCAGCAAACTTTAAAAGCTGACGTAGTGCAGCAGGTGAGCCCGTAGGTGAACCAGTCACTGACTTGGCACCACCAATAAGAGAGCCAACTGAAACAGGAACAGGCTCAAGTGTAAGGCCTAAGAAATGTAAGGTTCCGTTTGGTGCCAGTGTTGCAATAAAAGCAGACCAATTTAGAGTCACATTCACGGTACTCAGCAATAAATCGAATTTACCTTTTTGAGCTTTTACTGCCGCTGTATCGCGACTATTTACCACATGGTCGGCTCCCATTGCTTTGAGTTCTTCCGTTTTATCTGGGTTAGAACTAAAAGCAGTGATTTCACAGCCCCATGCTTTAAGTAGCTTAATGGCTATATGGCCTAAACCACCAATGCCAATTACACCAACATGATGCGTTGCCTGAATTTTGTGTTTGAGTAGCGGGTCAAAAACGGTAATTCCGCCACAAAGTAAAGGACCTGCACTTTCAGCGTCTAAATCTTCAGGGAGGGGAATAGCCCACTGCCAACCTGCGCGAACCTTATCGGCAAAGCCACCCGCATGTCCTACGATTGTTGCAACATTTCCACCTGTACACAGTACTTGCTGACCACCAATACATTCATCACAGGCTTGGCAACTTTCAGCTGTCCAACCAATACCGACACGCTGTCCAATTTGTAGACCTTTGGCTTCTGAGCCCAAAGCAACAATTCGTCCAATAATTTCATGACCTGCAACCACAGGGTACACGGTTGAACGCCATTCATTGTTTAAAACAGAAATATCAGAATGACATAAACCACAATATTCAACTTTTACCTCAACCTGATGCGGTTGTAATTCACCTGCGTCAAATTGATAGGGAACTAGTTTTTCACCTGCCTGCATTGCAGCATAAGCTTGAATCGTATTATTGCTCATCGGAAACTCCTTAAGCGGCTTTGAACCGTTCTGGTGGGTTATGAAGCTTTAAATTGACAATCGTTTTCATGATCATCGACCATGCCTACTGCCTGCATAAAAGCATAGCAGGTGGTTGGGCCAACAAATTTGAAACCATTCTTTTTAAGAGTTTTGGAAAGTTTTACGCTCAGTTCGGTTTGAGCAGGGGCCTTACGATAATCTACAACATCATTGTTTTGTGGCGCTGCATCTACAAACTGCCAAAGCCATGTAGGAACATCACCGACTTGTGCTTTGAGCGCTTGCCAAGCAATAGCATTATCACGAATAGCTTTGAGTTTCCCCAAGTGACGAATTAAGCCTGCATCAGATAATTTTAGTTCTAGAAAATCATCTGTAAATGAAGCAATGTCTGCAATCGGATGATTAAAAAAGTGTTGACGGTAGCTTTCTCTTTTTTTTAGTACGGTAATCCATGAGAGGCCGGCTTGCTGACCTTCGAGACAAAGCATTTCAAATAATCGTGCCTCATCGTGTTCGGGTTTACCCCATTCCTCATCATGGTAGGCAATATAGAGTGGATCGTCGGAACACCATCCGCAACGTTGAGTTTTCATGATAATGCTCCTTATATTTATCTTAGAATTTTAAAGCTTAAATAACACCCATTCATTTGGGCGAGTATCCCAATAATACAGTTCTGCTTGTGTTAAGTCTTCAAACTTCAGCCAAAAGTCTTTGCCGACTTTGTCTGAAAAACCAGTACTGATCAGTAGGGCATCATCGCTGATTTCCATGATCCAGCCTTGATAGCTATTGCCATTTAGAATGATCTTTTGCTGGTTACCAGACTCGGCAAACTCTACTAAGCGATTGATCAGCGCTTCCGACATAAAATGTTCCTAGCGTAAATATGAATAAGGATTAACAGCACCACGACCTTTACCATCTAGATAAAGACCATAATGAAGATGAGGTGAAGTATAACGTGCATTGCCCGTATTGCCGACATAACCAATGAGGTCGCCCTTTTTGACATAGTCACCCACATTTAAGCCACGTTTGTGACCATCAAGATGGGCATAATAATGCCAAGTTCCTGCTGGGCCTAAAATCCAGATCACTTTGCCACCCAAATTGTTATTATGAAGATCTGCAACGAGTCCTTCTGTTGCACTGTACACTTTTGTTCCACGTGGAGCCAAAATATCAATTCCTTCGTGACTACGGCCCTGACTCCGAGCAGCTCCCCATGTGTCTTTTAATTCATCGCGGTCAATACCTTTTACAGGTACAGGCAGTCGATTTGGAAGCTGCATACTTTTAAGTTTGAAGACCTGCGCAGGTGGAAGTGGGGCAGGTTTTTTAGGTGCACTAGCACAGGCAGCCAAAAGAATAATCAGAAAACCAAGTGAGAAATGAGAAACAAAACGTCGCACAAAATACTCCCTGTCACAGCCATATCAAAATTATTTTACTCACTATGTCATGGACGGCTTGTCGAGATCAATTTTTTCATCGCGGTTGGAACACCTTTGGCAATAGCTTGTTCTGGACTCAACCATTGGCCTTCAAGTTCAATAGCCAGATGTTCTTTTTGATCAGGTTCCACGTGGAACACATGAGCATTAAGTAACCATGTGAAATGAGTGAAGCTATGGCTGATCTGAAAAATTTGTGCTTGAGGCTGTAGTTTAAATTGTTGGCTTAAGCTCAGTCGTTCATGTTCATTTTCTAAAATAGGTAAACAGAATAAACCGCCCCATAGACCATGAGCTTGGCGCTGTTGCCAGAACCATTCACCTTCGCACTGAATAATAAGAACATCTGCTGTTTTAACAGGCGGTGTTTTTTTCGGTTTTTTAAAAGGTAATTCTTGTTCTAACCCTTGCTGATAAGCCTGACAATGAGCTTGCATTGGACAATATAAACAAAGCGGTTTTTTAGGCGTACAAATGGTTGCGCCGAGATCCATAATCGCTTGAGTGTAGTCATGATTACGATGTGTCGGGCAAAGCTCTTCAGCCAGTTTCCACATTTCACGTTCGTGCTGTGGTTTACTTAAATCATCTTCAATTGCAAAGAAACGGGATAAGACGCGTTTCACGTTGCCATCCATGATGACGCCATACTGGCGTAAACCTAAAGACATGAGCGCGCCTGCGGTAGAGCGACCAATGCCGGGTAACGCAATCCATTCTTCTAGCGTTTCAGGAAATTTACCTTGCTGAGTGACAAGACCGGCCGCTTTATGCAAATTGCGTGCACGAGCGTAATAACCTAGGCCAGCCCAATAAGGTGCTACTTCATCCCAAGTTGCATGACCTAAAGCTTCTACCGTCGGAAAGCGCTCCATAAAGCGATCAAAATATTGCAAGACCGTTTTCACCTGAGTTTGCTGTAGCATAATTTCAGAAACCCAAACTTTGTACGGATCATCGGCAACTTGCCAAGGCAAATCGTGCCGACCATGTTGGTCGAACCAGTTTAAGAGGGCATCAGAAAAAGAAAATTCAGGCATGAACAGCTATAGAAGAAAAGTAAGGGCTAAATTATAGCTGAAATTTAGATGAAATTTTGTTTAAAGCAGGCAAACAAAAAGAGTGTATTAAAACAGAGACTACTTCAAAGCGCGTAATCTCTGTTTCAATCAGATAAAAGGATTAATCCTTTTGTACACCCCAAAGTTGATCAAGTTTCAACGGTTGGTTTTTATAGTAAGGAATGACATGAATGTGGAAATGATCTGAAGTTTTTCCAAAAACTTCACCATCATTAAAACCAATATGAAAGCCATCTGGTTGATGACGAAGCTGTGTCTCATGACGGGCAATTTCAAGAAGTGTAAGCAAGCCTTGATGTTCTTTAGACGTAATGTCAAAAAAAGAACTAACATGGCGCAGTGGTGTTACTACACAATGGCCTTTAGATAACGGATTAGAATCAGGCAAAATTACGGCAAATTCATTCTTATCAATGATGTCATATTCATCAAATTCGCAATACGGACATTTCTTGTCAGTCATTGTTGTATCCTCTCATGTTATTCCATTAAACCCCGAGTGCGGGAAATAAGACTAGGCTTTGCTCTAGCTCAACGGGAGTATAGTTATTGAAGTATGGTTTAAAAAATACAGTAAAAATATTGCAAAGTCATAAACATTTAAGGGAGCAAATGCAAAAAAAACCATTTGCTCCAAATTTGCTTCTTTTATTTTAGAGTACGATCTAATAAAGCGTACATTTTAGCAAGGCCTTGTTTTTCCGCTTCGCTATTGTAGCCAAGGTCCACACCGTTCGCTTTAGCTCTTTCATCGGCAAGCGGGTTACTAAAGCCATGTTTAGCACCTTCTAAAACCACTACCTCGTGTTTAACCTCAGCAGCTTGCATCTCTTTTTCAAAATTAGCAACATCTTCTAAGGTGACCATACTGTCTAGTTCACCATGTAGAACTAAAATTTCACCCTGAATGTTGCCTTTTTGAGCAGGAGCCTTCGGTGCTAATGTAGCATGGAACGTTACAATTGCTTTAAGTGGAGCACCTGAGCGAGCAAGATCCAACACGACTTTACCACCATAGCAAAAGCCAATCGCAGCCAATTTCTCGTTATTTACTTCTGGTTGGGCAGCAAGGGTTTGCAGTGCTGCATTAGCACGATCAGTCACCGTGTCTAAATCTTCAAATGTCTGCATCATCCATTCATAGGCTTGAGCTGCTGTTGTCGTGACTTTTTTATCGCCATACATGTCAATAGCAAGAGCTGCATACCCGTGTTCAGCAAGCTCACGTGCGCGTTGCTCAGTATATTCATTACGACCCCACCACTCAGGACCAATAATGATACCTGGTACCGGTTCTCCACTCTCTGGAGCCGCAAAGTAACCAATTAAATGGCTGCCATCTGGTGCAGTATATTGAATTTCACGGGTTTTAATTGCTGTACTCATGACATTAATCCTGAAATTAAACTTGGTTTAAACACGCTTGATTAAAGCATAAAAATTAAGAACTAAAATAAAGAACTATGTAAAAAACTACATCAAAATAAAAAGATAGATATTTCTACGCAATAAAAAAGAAGGAAACCAGTTCCTTCTTTTTATATGGTGATGATTAAATTTAAGTCCGGCCTCTGGAAATGAACCCAATTACAGCTAGAATTACAGCCACAACTAATAAAATCACGGCAAAGTCTTTAGATAGTCCTGCAACACCACCAAACCCTAATAGACTGGCAATGAGTGCAATCACTGCAAAAATTATCGCCCAACGGAACATAATGCTGTTCTCCTTATTTTTCATTGTCATTTAACTATATAGTGTGTTTTTTACCCCGAATGTGTCATTTATGTGGTTGAAATGTATATTAAACAATCATTTTGTGATGCCAGAAATACAGCTTCTTTTTTAGTACAGGCCACTTCAATGCTATACTGATACATCGTTTTATCTCATCAGCTGTTAAAAGATTATGTCTACCGAGACCTCCCTCCGACCACTCTTCTGGAAAAATTATCCATTAGAGCAACTGACTCAACTTGAGTGGGAAGCTTTATGTGATGGGTGTGGTTTATGTTGTCTGGTCAAACTAGAAGATGAAGATACACATGAGGTGGCTTATACAAAAGTGGCTTGTAAGTTACTCGATTGTGGTACAGGGCGTTGTACGGACTATCCAAATCGTCAGCAGCAAGTACCTGATTGTTTACAATTAACGGTAGAGTCTCTAAAAACAATTCATTGGCTGCCCTCAAGCTGTGCTTATAAGCGCTTGAACGAAGGTAAAAATCTACCTTCTTGGCATTATTTAAATACGGGTTCGAGACAAAGCGTGGTTAAGGCGAAAAAGTCAGTTGCAGGACGTTGTATTTCTGAAGTTGATGTACATGAAGATGATGTTGAAGATTATGTGGTACGTTGGGTACGTTAAATAGATCTTAAAAGGCGTTGTTTGATTACAGCGTATAATAAAGTAACATTTTTATCGTCATTTTTTTGCTCATCTCCGTTATATAACAATAAAAGCAAAAGGAGATAAAAACGATGAGACGATTAGCAGCCCCCTTATTATGTAGTAGCTTTTTTTTGTTAATGGCCTGTGGGTCTAATAATACCAATTCAAAAAATCCTGAACAAAATACGACTGCGAAAACAGATCAGTCTGTTGCTGTCAAACAAACTTATCAGGTCGAAGCAGTGGCACATTTTAATGAGCCTTGGGCTGTGACCAGTCTGCCTGATCAACGTTTATTAGTGACTGAACGGCAGGGTAAATTAAAAATTTTTAACCCTAAAAATAAACAAATATTGGATGTCCAGAATGTTCCTGCAGTGAATTATGGGGGACAAGGTGGTTTAGGAGATGTCATTTTACACCCTGACTTTGCCAAGAATCATTGGATTTATCTTAGTTATGCTACAAAAGGACAAGGCGGATCTGGCGCAGTGATTTCACGTGCGAAATTAGATTTATCTAATCCTAATCAGCCAAAACTTAACGATATAAAGCAGATTTGGCAGCAAGTACCTAAAGTCTCAGGACAGGGTCATTATGGACATCGTATGCTTTTTGGTACAGATGGTAAGCTGTGGGTCAGTTCAGGTGAGCGACAAAAGTTTGATCCTGCCCAAAACATGAAAAGTAACTTGGGTAAAATCTTGCGTTTAAATGAGGATGGCACCGCGGCTGAAGGTAACCCTTTTTATAAGCAAGGCGGGGTAACTGCTGAGATATGGTCACTTGGACACCGTAACCCGTTAGGTATGGCTTTTGACCGCCAAGGACAGTTATGGGTGGTTGAGATGGGGCCTAAAGGTGGTGATGAGCTTAATATTATTACCAAAGGTGAAAATTATGGTTATCCAATTGTTTCAAATGGAGACCATTATTCGGGCCAACCTATTCCAGACCATCACACTCGCCCAGAATTTAAAGCACCAGAAATTGACTGGACTCCTGTCATCTCGCCATCGAGTATGATCATTTATCGCGGACAACAATTTCCTGCATGGCAAAATAAAGCCTTAATTGGCGGGTTATCTTCCGAAGCGATTATTGTGGTGGATTTAGAGCATAAGCCCGTGAAAGAAGTGCAAAGATTGGATATGAAAAAACGTATTCGTGGGTTGCATGAAGCACAAGATGGCTCGATTTGGGTGATTGAAGATGGCTCAAATGCGCGTTTACTGAAGCTGAGTAAGAAACCCTCTTAATGCTGAGCAAGAGTCTGTAAATAAAGGACGTGTCTCATAGATTCAAATTGTAGATTTCTGTGAGACACAATAGACTATAGTGAAAAGACGATAAAGCCATTTGAGATGTCAGACACCCATATTCCACTTCCCGAACGCCTGCGCCCAAGAGACTTGTCTGAAATTATTGGGCAAGATCATTTATTAGGTGAACATGCACCATTGCGTCAAATGATTGATCAGGGTCATTTGCCTTCTATTATTTTTTGGGGACCACCAGGCGTTGGTAAAACAACAATTGCTTTGCTTTTGGCTCAGGCAATAGACCGTCCATTTGTGAGCTTATCCGCGCTGAATACGGGCGTAAAAGAATTACGTGAAGTGATTGCAGAAAGTGGTGATTTACTGACACCTGTGGTTTTTATTGACGAAATTCATCGTTTTAATAAATCGCAACAAGATGCTTTATTGGGTGCAGTTGAAAAAGGCAAAATTACTTTAATTGGCGCGACCACTGAAAACCCGTCTTTTGAAGTGAATAGCGCACTTTTATCACGCTGTCAGGTCTATACCTTAAATAGTTTAGACAGTGAGGCAATTCAAACACTACTCAACAATGCACTTCAAAGCGATAAATTCTTAAAAGAACGTTATATCCATATTGAAGAATATGATGCGCTGATTCAGTTTGCAGCAGGTGATGCTCGAAAAGCGCTTAATTTACTGGACTTGATTGCAAGCACCTTTGAACCAGAAATTGAAAACACGATTACTAATGCGGTTGTGGTAAAAGTCGCTCAGCAAAATATTGCGCGTTATGACAAATCTGGCGAGCAGCATTACGACCTCGTTTCTGCCTTTATTAAATCAATTCGCGGCAGTGATCCAGATGCAACGCTATATTGGATGGCTCGTATGCTTAAAGGCGGAGAAGATCCAGTTTTTATTGCAAGACGTATGCTGATTGCGGCCTCAGAAGATATCGGAAATTCCAACCCCAATGCGCTATTGCTTGCAGGTGAGTGTTTCCGCTCCGTACAAGCGGTGGGCATGCCTGAGGCCCGAATTATTCTAGGCCAAACAGCGGTTTACCTAGCAACGAGTGCAAAAAGTAATAGTACTTATTTAGCGATTAATAAGGCTTTGGAACTTGCTGAAAAAACGGCAAATTTACCTGTGCCTTTGCATTTGAGAAATGCGCCAACCAAGCTGATGAAACAGCAAGGCTATGGTATTAATTATCTCTATCCTCATGATTACCCAGAGCACTTTGTGCTGCAAGACTATTTGCCGCCTGAGTTGAAGGGAACCAAACTCTATGAGTCTGCAAGAAATAAGCGTGAGGTTGAAGGTGAGCGCTTACAGCAACGCAGATGGCAGCAGGAACAATAGTTCCTGCTTTATGCTATTCCAGCTCTTCAGTGACCTGACCATAAATCAGTAGCGTGAACACACCTGTACCGCCAATAATATTGCCGATAGTGGTTGGGATGAGGAAAGTAAACAGATACTTGTTAATAGAAGCTTCTCCTTGCCAGACCAGATAGGACATTTCTGTAGAACCAACCACTACATGGGTAAAGTCACCCAGTCCTATCAAATACGTCATAAAAAAGATGAGCAGAAACTTATTGCTGACTGAAGGTAACATCCAGACCAATGCTGCAATTAATAGCCCTGACATAATGCCTTTAAGCAGATTCTGGGTTGCAGAAAAGGAGCCCACATGATGTGCGAGTTCATCCAATGCTTTGTCAATATCTGGAGTAAACAGGTGAGTAGTTAGGAAAAATAAACTCGCCAAAGCTGTTCCAATAATGTTGCATAGAATTACAATGCCCCATAAGCGTCCCACTGCTCGTAATTTATCGAAAGTAAAGGGATTAAATAAAGGCACAACTGTGGTGATCGTATTCTCAGTAAAGAGTTGCATGTGACTCAAAATAGCGATCAAAAACCCAATGGTATAACCCACATTAGTGATTAAATCGGTCCAGACTGCATCAGCTGGGAGATAAGCAGCAATAATCGCTTTAAATACAAATGAAAAACTGATGACTAAACCTGCGGCAATCCCAGAAAAGATCAGTGCAGTTGTTGGACGATTAAGCTCTTCGGCACCATCACGGCGGATAATTTCGTAAACTAGACGGGGTGACAGCTTTTCATGTTCTTCAACCGCTATTTTTTCACGCCAGCTTAAGGTTTTCTCGACTTTCTTTTCCTCTATTTCATGGTCCATTAGATTTACTCCTCACTGAATAAATATCTTATATTTATTGTTTTATTTATTGTTAAGGCAGTGTTCAGGATAAATCTAGTCTATTCATAACAGCTTTATGTGTCTTTTTATAAATTGAATGCACAATGGCTGGATCATCAACAACAAGATTAAAGAAAAGTATAAGCTCTTAAAGTACGGATGAGCGCCATATAGTCGCCTTGAGAGGCTTTAGCAATAACAGATTCAACCTCTGCCTGACTCCAGCCTTGTTTTAAGGCAGTAGTGCTAAAGTTGTTTAATAGAACCAGAGGATTTTCACCAAAATGGATTGGATGATCCGTTACTCTCTTTTCAAGCTTAGATAATTCCATAGGTTCACCCTAGTTTTTAAATTTAATTATTGTGAAGTACTTTGTGTTTTTCTAGATTTTAGTGTTTTAAATTAAGTTTATGCAAGTGTTAATTTATTAAAATAGACAAATCTGTCTACATTATTGGACTTGTATAGTACTGAACATAAAAAAACCGGGCTTTGGCCCGGTTTTTTTATGAAGTTTTACTGATTAGATGTCAGATAAATCTACGCCTAAACGAGCAGCAACTTCTTCATACGCTTCAACAACACCGCCTAACCCTTGACGGAAACGGTCTTTGTCGAGTTTCTTCTTAGAGTCTTTATCCCATAAACGGCAGCCGTCTGGAGAGAACTCATCACCAAGCACGATACGGTCATGGAACACACCGAATTCAAGCTTGAAGTCCACCAAAATCATGTTGCCTTCAGCAAATAATGCTTTTAATACATCGTTTACTTTATAAGTTAAAACTTTCATTTGTTCTAACTGTTCAGCAGTCGCCCAACCTAAAGCAATTGCTTGAGATTCGTTAACCATTGGGTCGCCTAGACCGTCATCTTTATAGAACAATTCAAATGTAGGAGGAGTTAATTCTTTACCTTCTTCTACACCTAAGCGACGGCATAGAGAACCAGCTGCGTAGTTACGAATTACACATTCAACTGGGATCATTTGAAGTTTTTTAACAAGCACTTCAGTTGGAGAAAGCAATTTTTCAAAATGCGTTTCAATACCCGCAGCAGCAAGTTTTTCCATGATGAAGGCGTTAAAACGGTTGTTCACCTTGCCTTTACGATCTAGTTGTTCGATTTTTTCGCCGTTGAACGCAGAGGCATCATCACGAAAGACTAAAATCAGATGGTCGGCATTGTCTGTTTCATATACAGATTTTGCTTTACCAGTATAGAGCAAGGTTTGTTTTAACATGAGGGAACCTTTTTAAAAAAAAATGCCTAGTAAACGACTAGGCTGGCCAATTTTGGTAAATCTGGTTTAGCACTTCAGCAGCCACATCTGGGCTTGCAAAAGTGTTATCTACATTAAATAGAGCAAGAGTATGACTAGAACCTACACCAGTAAGTTTAAGCACATAAGTATTGTCATTTACTTTAATCGTCGCCTGATTGCTGCCTTGAGCGATGATGTTGAAATTTAAAGTACTTAAAGTTGCTTTGGTGTATTGCCAGATCTCGGCTGTATTTCCATCAACTTTTAACAACGGGTTTTTATTGCCGTCAGTCACAAGTTGAGGACGTCCAAGCGCAGTCGCCGTTTCAGTAGAGGCATCTAGTGTTGCATTACCTTGCGTTTGTTCAGGGCGTGGCAAGGCATAACGATTGCCACGCTTGTTTTCAAACTTCGGTGCGTTATCGATAGCGCGCTGTTCTACAGTTGGTGCAGGATACAAAGGTGTCGCTGGTCGTACAGTTGCATCGGCAGGATACTCAAGCGGGGCAAGTTGCTTGGCATTTTTATAATCTAAAGAGTGATTATTAATTGCGAAGCGACCACAACCAGCTAAACTTAAGGCTGAAACTGCAAGGACTAAACCAAGACGTAATTGCATCATAAATTGCTCTTATTAAATAATTCCCGCATCTTTTAGGGCATTGCGGAGAGGTTCGCGATATTGCTCAGCGAGAGGAGTGAGTGGTAAGCGAATACCAGTATCAATCAGTCCCATCTCATGTAGTGCCCATTTCACAGGAATTGGGTTTGATTCGCAAAATAGAATATTGTGTAAATTTGCAATCTTATTGTTAAGCGTCTTCGCTTGTTGTTCATCTTTGGCAATCGCAACAGCACATACTTCACTCATTGCTTTAGGTGCAATATTTGCAGTAACCGAGATATTACCATCAGCGCCAAGAAGCATTAGTTCCCATGCTGTTTCATCATCACCTGAGTACACAGCCATCTTGCCATTTAAAGCTTCGATTAATGATTTACCACGAGGTACATCACCTGTTGCATCTTTAATACCAACAATATTCGAGATCTCTGCTAAGCGTACAGCTGTGTCGTTTGAAAGGTCTACGCCAGTACGACCAGGTACGTTATAGAGAATAAGTGGTAATTCAACAGCTTCAGCAATCGCTTTATAGTGTTGGTAGAGGCCTTCTTGGGTTGGCTTGTTATAATATGGTGTTACAAGTAAAGCAGCATCTGCGCCAAGCTCTTTAGCAGCTTTAGTTAATTCGATTGCTTCACGGGTTGAGTTTGCACCAGTACCGGCAATAATTGGAATACGTTTATTGGCTACACGAATAATTTCTTTAATAACCTGTGTGTGCTCTTCCATGCTCAATGTTGAGGCTTCGCCGGTTGTACCGACGGCTACAATACTGTTTGTACCTTGTTCTATGTGCCACTCAACCAGCTTCTCAAGACCCTTCCAATCTACACCGCCGTCTTTCAACATTGGTGTGACGATTGCGACGATTGAGCCTTGAATGGTCTGTGCTTGCTGAGTCATTTTTAAAAATATCCTATTTATCCATCCGAATCTGAGGTAAGAAAAACAAAATGTGGGATGGTTGCAGTATTTTGATTGTCCAGTTCTAACAATAACAGATTGTTGAATGACAATTATGCAAATTATGACTGATCAGACGCATAAGAACAATACGCCTAACGGATAATCGCGATGTAAACTTGAGGAAAAGATAGGATGTATTCGTATTGTAGGGGTGAGAAGGGTTCGTAAATATAACAATACAGCTTGATTCAACTGAGCCTTACTTAATATCGGCTTTTTTTATGGCAAGATAGAATGCAATTTTCGATACGGTTTAGCTTGAGCTTCTCAGCTTTCACTATCGCTACGATGCGCCAGTGACACTTATTCTTTCCACATGCATCGCATATCAACCGTATATAAAGCGAAAGCCCCATAAGTGTTGAAACTTATGGGGCTTTCGCTTTATATAAAGATAATTGTATGTGTAATTATCTAAAAAAACTGTTCAGAAGAACATTCTTGATGACTAAAGAGTATCTACAAAATCAGTAGTATTCACAGGTTTAACTGCTTGTCGACCATTTGAGTATTGTGCTGAATACTTTAGATTATTTGTCCATCTGATTTCATAAGTTACTGTAATGCTGAGGTGATTTTTCCATAAACCTGTTTTAACTCAACATTTCCCTCTAGTTTAGGATTATTTGAAAATTCATTACGGAGATATTGATCTAGGATAGACAATGATTCTCTATTTACGTTGTTAATGGGAATGTTTCCATCTTCTTTTAAATTAAAAGAAATTACATTATTTAAATCATCTCTAGTAGATTGAGACATATTACTTTGCATAAGACTTTTTAGTTGATCAGTATTGTTTTCTAAGAGAGTCAGCTTAAAGGCATTATCTACATAGCTTAAGCTAGCCTGTGTATTATTATTTGCCGCTTGAATAATATCTGGAATAACATCAACGCCTGTAGCTTCACCATATTCATAAAGTATCTTTGTAGCCATATCACCTAGATTTTGAGCTTCGCTTCGGCTGTTGATTGATTTTAATTCCGAGCTTAATGTATCAATAACTAATTTATTATTTGGGTTATTAGAATTGATATCCATAGAGTTTATAATTTCTAGTAGATCATGACGCGAATTTACACTTTTTTCGCCTAAAGAGGAAATACGGCTATAAGTCTGGGTAATTTCAGGAAGTAAAGAGGGATTTTTTAAGTACATTAAATTATCTTTAATTATTGCTTTAAAGGCGTTATCGTTCCCAAGCCAATCATACTCTATGTACATACTCCATAAAATTTCAGATTTCTGATCCAAACTTAATTTACTGTTTTTCATTATATTTTTTTCAATTAAATTAGAAAATTCATTTAAATAACTTTGAATGTTTTCAGGATTCTGCGCTAGTATTGAATGTGTATCTTCTTGTTTGAAAGGAGCATTATTAATGAAATCTTTGAGTGAGTTCAATGAGGCATTCATCTCTTTGCTACTAGAAGATGTCTGAATACTTTGGTCTGTAATATGATCACCAGAATCTTTTGAACTTTCTTGTAGAAGTTCCACAAGAGAATGGTTTTTATCTGGCTTAAAGTAAAAATAAATAGAAATTAAAATAATTAAACATGTTATTAAAGTAAAAGTAACTTTTTTCAAAACTATAGCTCCAGCATCACCTACAAAATAAGTGATGCTTTTAAATTATAAATTAATAACTAAATTAGACAAAAGGACGATATATATAGATTGCAGGTGCATTCATATCACCCAATCCCTTGTTGGTTGTGTTATAGGATTGATATGTAAGCTTAATATTATTATATTTCATTGTTTGAGTTACATCATACCAAGACTCTGGATTCACAGCAGTTACTACTGCTGTATGATCAACAGAATTACTTGAGCCCCCAATAACAAAATTAAAATCTAAGTAAACAATATCCCCAACTCTAATTTTTGAGAGATCAAGAGGTGATAGAGTTCCATTTACAAGTGTAGTCTTGGTAACTAGATTTAATCTAACTCCTTTGGACTGTAAACTTGTACTGTTTGCTGAGTATGTGAACATTGGTTGTGCACCACGCCAAGCTATAGTCTGGCAGGTATTACCTGTTGTATTACATTTATAAAATACACTCGTATTTTGAACAGCCTTAACAGCCGCAGATTGTGAAAGTAAGGTTTGATTCAATGTTTTAGAATTTGTTATTCCTAATAATCCACCTGATATTGTTTGATTTGCAAAATTAGTGCAATTTCCCCCCTTATCTGAAACATTAATAAATGGGTTTGATGTTGTACTGTATAACAAATTATAGTTATTTACGGCATAGCTAACCGCCGTCGAAGGTGTATATGCTGCGCTAACAGAATTCGAAACTAATATAATAAATAAGGATATAATAATATTAGACTTATTCATAAAGTTTACCTTTTATTAAAAATAATTAAGGTCGAATTTTAACTTATTTTTATTAATTAAAAAAATATATTATATAATTAATGTATTTGTTTTTGGATTAAAATAAATTTTATAAAACTTAGTATGACCATCAAAATTCAATTATTGCATTCCAAAATTCATATCTTGATCTTGCTTAGGTCAAGGTTTTTCCACTTCCTTTTTCCATTCTTTCATTTGAATGATATTTGCTTCAAGAATTTGGATGTTTTGAGAAATTTTTTCTGTGTACTAGCTACTTGCGACGAGACTGAATGCTGTACGGTTGAGATTTTTCTACTACACTCTCGTAGTTCGTTGTAATTTGGCTCATCCCTCTACCTTGCCATTGATCTGATCTGTATGGCTCGCTGTATTTTGTTCTAACTCGTGAAATTGCTTCTGTGTTGTGAATAATGAATTTTGTGTTTGCGCTAAGTCTTTCTGTGCGCTCTCCATTGTCTTTGATTGTGCTAGCAACGATTGGATAATTTTTTGCATTACGCCTAAAGTTTGCTGCTGCAACTGCTTTTGTTGTTGCCATAATTGCTGCTATTGTTCTTCGATGATTCTCATGGGATTGAAGATGACATGAAAATGAATAAACAACCACAAAATGCGGTTTTAATCGTAGTTGATGTACAAAATGGTTTTACACCAGGTGGAAATTTAGCAGTTGCTGACGCCGATACAATTATTCCAACGATTAACCAACTTGCTGATTGTTTTGAAAATGTTGTTCTGACGCAAGATTGGCACCCAGATAATCATATATCTTTTGCACAAAATCATTCGGGCAAGCAGCCATTTGAAACCATTGAACTCGACTATGGACCACAGGTGCTTTGGCCTAAGCATTGTGTACAAGGTACTCAAGATGCCGAGTTTCATCCTGATTTAAATATTCCGACAGCTCAACTGATTATCCGAAAAGGCTTTCATGCTCATATTGATAGCTACTCGGCTTTTATAGAAGCTGATCACTCTACAACGACGGGTTTAACAGGTTATCTAAAAGAGCGCGGTATTGATACGGTTTATGTGGTCGGAATTGCTACAGACTTTTGTGTAGCATGGACTGCTTTAGATGCAGTTAAGCAAGGTTTTAAAACTTTAGTGGTTGAAGATGCTTGTAAAGGGATTGATCTGAATGGTTCTTTAGAACAAGCTTGGCAAACCATGCAGCAACAAGGCGTTATCCGTATCCAATCGAATGATCTGTTGAGCGAGTTTTAAGTATATGCTCTAGTTTTTAACTTTCATATTTTAATTTTTAGGGATAGAAAGTATGGATGCATTCCTGCGCTTTACCCAATTTATTCAAAAAACTTTTGCCCTATGGGTGATTATTTTTGCAGCATTAGCGCTATGGCAGCCTGAACTTTTTGTCTGGCTCAAAGCGTACATTCCATGGATTTTGGGCATTATTATGCTTGGCATGGGAATGACCATGACTGTAGACGACTTTAAAAGTGTATTACAAAGCCCTAAAGCGGTATTGATTGGTGTCGTAGCGCAGTTTGTCGTAATGCCTGGCTTAGCATATGTTCTATGTAAATTATTTAACTTACCGCCTGAAATTGCGGTTGGGGTCATTTTGGTAGGTTGTTGCCCAGGGGGAACAGCTTCAAACGTGATTACCTATATGGCTAAAGGCAATGTGGCTTTATCGGTAGCTTGTACATCGGTATCAACGCTTTTAGCTCCTGTATTAACGCCTGCGATTTTCTATCTGCTTGCTAGTCAATGGCTAAAGATTGACGCAGCTTCGATGTTTATTTCGATTTTGCAGGTGGTGCTACTACCTATCGTAGTCGGTCTAATTTTAAGAACATGGCTTAAACGTCAGGTCGAATCTTATATTCAAGTCATGCCTTTAGTTTCGGTCATTGCAATTGTGGCGATTGTGGCAGCCATTATTGGTGGAAGCAAAGCAGCAATTTTACAGTCGGGTTTGCTTATTTTAGCTGTGGTGATCTTACATAACGGGCTTGGATATTTATTAGGTTTTACCGCGGCACGTTTCTTTAAACTACCTTATGCGGACAGTAAGGCCATTGCTATTGAAGTAGGGATGCAAAACTCTGGCTTAGGTGTTGCGCTCGCAGCAGTACATTTTGCTGCTTCTCCGATTACAGCTGTACCAAGCGCAATTTTCAGTCTTTGGCATAATATTTCTGGGCCTGCACTAGCGACTTATTGGACAAGTAAACACAAACAAGAATAACTGTATAAACAACATACATGACAAAAGAAGGCCAAACGAATAGTTTGGCCTTTTCATTTAAAGCAGATTTTATAGGAGCTTAATTTAGAACTGGTATGTCTTTTGCTTTGGATTGATGCACTAAAAATAACGTGAATATGAGTATAAATCGTAAAGAAAAATAAGGCATTTCCTTGATGAACCAGATTTTTAAATTATTTATTCCCATGCTCTCAAGCAATTTAATTCTAGTTTTAAGTGGATTGGTTGATATTGCTTATGTAGGGCATTTTAGTAACGATCATGTAGCAGCATTATCGGTGACCTTATCTCTATATACAGTGATCTATGTCATTGGTATGGGGATTCTACAAGGTGTGATACTTAAGCTTTCAGAAGCTTATGGTTGCCATGACATACCACGTATTCGTCAAATTTTTATTCAAGGCATTTGGCTGATGTTATGTTCGGCATTGCTGAGTATTGGCTTGCTTTATTTGTTCCGTGATTTGCCCAAATTGTTTGGTGCATCTGAACATGTTGTTTCAATTACTAAAAACTGTATTTGGCTTTTGGTATTTATTTTACCCGCGCATTTATTAATGCGCTTATTTACAGCTTTGTCTCAGGTCACTGAAAATGCGCATAAGGTTTTATTATCAGATAGTGTTTTCTTCATTCTTAAAATTATTTTGTCCTATCTTTTGATTTATGGTGTCGCTTCATTTTCAATTCCGCCACTTGGTGCAATAGGGGCTTTGTTAGCCACTCTCATTGTACGGTGGTTTATGTTGGCTGTTTATTACGTATTTTTCTTGGAAAAAGGATACATCTTTATTGAGCATCCCGAACAGTCGATTGAAGATAGCCGAGAAAGTCTGCGGATGATTTTAAAAATAGGTATCCCGACAGCAATTATGGCGTTGATGGACGTTATTGCATTTTGTTCGGTTGCTATTCTGATTCTGCCTTTTGGGAGTGTGGTGTCAGCAGCACATCAAATTGTCGTGAGCACTGGCGGGTTCATGTTTATTATCCCTTCATCGATTGTCTCGGCTTATAGCATTTTGGTATCGCGATCTATGGGCAGCGGGAACATGGAAGAAGCAGATAAAATTGCCAGGCAAAGTATATGGGTAATTATGGCAGTGAGTGGCTGTCTGTCTCTGTGTTTATGGTTGGAGCGGGACTTCATTGTTACGTTCTATTCGGATGATTTGGCCGTGCAGATTTTGGCTGCATCCTTGTTGTTGATTGTCTGTATGTTTCATTTTCTAGATGGCTTAATGGCGTTATTGACCTCTTTGTTACGCTGTTGGGATGTGTCGATTTTACCGATGCTAATTTTCTTGGTCGTAGTGTTATGTTTCGGATTAGGCGGTGGTTGGTGGATGGCCTATAAAGGACTGCATTGGCAGGATATCTCGATTTCTGCGATGGGAGTTTATGGTTTTTGGTGGATGGCTGCCATAAGTTATTTAGTGGCTTGTCTATTGAGTGCCATGTGTTTCCGTTTTAGAAAACAATTAAGAGGGTTTTGATTAGGTAGATCAACACAATCTTAAAGCAGATGTTCTACTAACCAATCTTCAATCTCATTTTCAGAAATCACTTCAAAACCATGGCGCTGTAAAAGCGCTGTGGTGATTCCAACTCCCGTAATTTTTTCACCTTGAAAAGTACCGTTATAAATTTTTTGACTACCACAAGATGGACTATTCTCTTTTAAGACGACACAGCTTGCTTTTATTTGCTGTGCAATTTCTAGAGTGCGGTAAGCACCTTTCAAATATAGCTTAGTCACATCTAAACCAGATGAATCGGTAATTTTTGCTTTGCCATCTAGCACATCTTGACCTGTTCCTCCCACAATTTCTGCGGGTAAACGGGGAGTGGTAAAACCACCTAATAACTCTGGGCATAATGCTTGGGCTTTTTTATTGATCAATAGTTGCTTAAGTCGGGTATTTGGACAGGATTTACCATCATATCGAACAGGTTCGCCAATTAAACATGCACTGACTAAAAGCATAGTTTTCCAAACTCAAAGCAAGAGAGATTTTTGAAGATAAAGAATCATAAACAGAATATCGAATATGACAATTGATTTTAAAAAAAGACAAATTAAAAGATTACTTAAATTATGCAATTCATAATTAAGTTATGTATTGCATAATTTGATTGTTTTTAGTAGCATCTAATTCAAGGTAAATGGCCATTGGAGATCCAACAAGGATGTTGGTCTCCATAAATCTATAAATGATTTTTAGGAAAAGACGATTTTTAAAGGTTTATTGAAAAATCTCAATCGTACTTTTAGATAACAAAGGACAGTGTGTATGGAAAACAAACACCACATGGAACGGAATTTAATCATCAAAGGTTCTACGCTCATCATATCTTCGTTTTAATGACTCGTTTTTTTCTCATAGGATGCGTTGGGTTAAGCCAATTTGACGGTTCAGGTCTTCACCCAATGATGACGTATACTATAGAGAAAGGAGCTGAGTTCATCAGCAATAGAGATAAACGGAACAGGTAATCACCAGAGGGAAACTAGATGGATATTTTAGAGAACCCATTAGAATTATGCGGTTTTGCATTTATTGAGTTTGTTTCAAAAGAAAATGAATTAGATCCAGTTTTTGAAACAATCGGCTTTTCAAAAGTAGCCAAGCATAAATCGAAAGAAGCGTACTTATGGCGTCAAGGAAATATCAATATTATCCTGAATTATCAGCCAGAATCTTATGCTTCATTCTTCTTTAATGAACATGGTCCATCTGCTTGTGCGATGGGTTTTAAAACACGTGATGCAGCAAAAGCTTTCCAAAAAGCAGTAGAGCTTGGTGCTGAACCAATGTATTCAAAAGTTGGGCCAATGGAGCTCAACATTCCGGCAATTAAAGGTATTGGTGGCATGCCAATCTTTTTAGTTGACCGTGATATTTATGAAAATGACTTTATTTTCTTTGATGATGCCGAGAAACGTCCAGTAGGGGCAGGCTTAAACGAGATTGACCACCTAACTCATAACGTCTACAAAGGCCGTATGGAGTATTGGGCAAACTTCTATGAAAAAATCTTTAACTTCCAAGAAATTCGCTACTTTGATATTAAAGGTGAATATACAGGTTTAACGTCTAAAGCATTAACAGCACCAGACGGTAAGATCCGTATTCCGTTAAACGAAGACTCTGACAAAGGAAACGGTCAAATTGCCGAGTTCCTATCTGACTTTAATGGCGAAGGTATTCAGCATATCGCGTTTATTTGTGATGACTTAATCTCGACTTGGGATAAGTTAAAAGGTCTTGGTCTGAAATTTATGACACCGCCACCAAATACGTATTATGAAATGCTAGAAGATCGTTTACCTGAGCATGGTGAACCGACTGATGAATTAAAACAGCGCGGTATTTTGCTTGACGGTAATACTAAAGACGGTCAGAAAAAGCTTTTATTGCAAATTTTCTCTGAAAATATGATTGGTCCAGTTTTCTTTGAATTTATTCAACGTAAAGATGATGATGGTTTTGGTGAAGGTAACTTCAAAGCGTTATTTGAGTCGATTGAACGTGACCAGATCCGTCGTGGTGTTTTAGAAACTAAATAAATAAGCTGAGCTTTATTCCTGATCTTAAAAAAACCAAGAGTTTGATCTCTTGGTTTTTTATCGCTATTGATTAGCGGCTTTTAATATATTGATTGATGAGGTTCACTTCATTTTTTAAGATTTCAATCGTTTTACTATGAGGGTCGACTGGTAAAAACATTTCGCTATCCAGGGCGACAATACAAAACTCAATACTCTGGTTTGAGTTAAATACAGGTAAACCCACTGCATTAATTCCTGTCAGTAAATCACCTTTCGCTGCCGACATTTGTTGCTGGCGAATGGTGTCTTTAAGCTCTGTAAATGCTTGCCAGTTTTGTGGTGCGATGTTTAGACCAAGCTCTTGATGCTTTTGCCATTCTGCTTCCATTAATGGGCGAACAAAATGTTCAGGAAGATAAGAAGCAAATAGACGTCCCGCAGCAGAATTGACTAAAGGCATAATCGAGCCGACTTTAGTAACAATCGAAATAGGGTGGTTTGATTCAATCGACTGAACCACGACAGGGCCTTTTGGTGACCATTTACTAATTTGTATACCGCAACCAATTTTGTTTTGTAGGTCGTAAATTAAATGCTGTACCAGCTGTAGTGTGTCGCTATGTTGAACACAGTTGAGACCTAAGCGCCATGCCTGATCACCTAAAGCATATTGTCCATCATCAAGCTGTTTTGCATATTCCATTCGAATAAGGCTAACCAGATAGCGGTGAACCTTGGCAGGATGCATTTCTAGCTTGCTAGACAGATCTTTGAGAATAATAGGTTGATTGTGCTCTAAAAGGGCGTTTAGTACAGATAAACCGACTTCAAGTGATTGAACCCCCCCAGATACTTTTTCTTCAATCATTTAAATACCCTTAATAAATTTACTTCAGCTGTTAAACGTGGCGATCAAAACATAAATTGAAATTGGCGCGTTTTACATCATGCCTGAGCCTAGTGAAAAATAGAAATCACCTTTTTCTATTAGCGAAATTGACATGTTTAATAACCAACAATTTTCTAAAATCACTATGCTCTTATTTATAGCGCAATTTTCTAGAAATTTAGCGGTTTTAAATAATATAAATCGGCATTGATATAGAACTGCTCTTAAAACAATTCTAATCAATGCCGATTTTTTAGTGCGCTCTTTAAAAATTAGGTTCCTAACTCTTCTTCATGCAAGAAATGAGTATGGTGCGGAGCGCGTTTGGTTTTGCTCCATTCCTCTAACATTTCAGTTTTCATTTCTTCAGTAATTTTTGCAATTTTTTCTTCAGCATGAGCATCGTTATAAGTCAGTTCTAAACGATGACCATTTGGATCGAAGAAGTAAATTGAGTGGAAAATGCCATGGTTAGTCACACCTAAGACTTTCACACCATTTTCTTCTAAATGTTGCTTGGCAGCCATCAACGCATTTAAGTCTTCAACTTCAAAAGCAATATGCTGCACCCATTGAGGCGTATTTTCATCTCGGCCCATTTCTGGTTGAGTTGGCAATTCAAAAAATGCCAAAACGTTACCTTGACCAGCATCTAAGAATAAATGCATATATGGGTCAAAGGCTTTAGTTGACGGCACATGGTCTTCAGCAAAAGCTAAAATGAAATCCATATTGAGCATTTTTTTATACCACTCAACAGTTTCTTTCGCATCCTTACAACGATATGCAACGTGATGTATTTTTTTAATGGCAAATGTCATATTAAAACTCCTTTTTACTATTCCCAATCTGGTTGTTGTTCTGGCGCCGCGTTATAAAAGGCTGGGATAGACAAACAATGGTGATAAATCGATTCAATTTTTGGAAACGCAGATAAATCAATCTTGAAGCGTTTCGCGTTGTAGACCTGTGGAATCAGACAGCAATCGGCAATAGTTACTTGTTGTCCAAAGCAAAATTGTCCATTTGAATCTTGAAGTAGCTGTTCGAGATTTTGAAAGCCTTCAATAATCCAGTGCTGATACCAATAATTTTTCTGCTCATCTGAAACATTTAAGTCATTTTTTAAGTATTTCAGTACGCGTAAGTTATTTAATGGGTGAATATCACAGGCGATTGCTTGGCCAAAAGCGCGAACTTTTGCTCTGTCTTGCACATCTCTTGGAAGTAATTTGGTTTCTGGATATTGTTCATCCAGATATTCCAAAATACTTAACGATTGAGACAAGGTTAAATCGCCATCAATTAAAGTCGGAACTAGAGCACTACGGTTTAACTTTAAATAGTCTTCGCTTTGCTGTTCGTTTTTTACCAGATGAACTGGAACAGTCTCATAAGCTAATCCTTTAATGTTTAGACCAATCCGTACTCTGTAGGCTGCAGAGCTACGAAAGTAACTATACAGCTTCATAGTCAGGCTCCGAAGTTTCTGCAAAATCGAAATTTAATGCAGGAAGGACTGTATTTCGAACTTCACCGAAGCCAATGCGAATACCATTTTTCTCACAGTGACCTTTCATGATCAGGGTATCGCCGTCTTGCAAGAAACCACGAGTTTCGCCATTGGCAAGTGTTAAAGGCTTGGTGGTGTTCCATGTAAGCTCAAGCAAGCTGCCATACGAATCTGGTGTAGAACCTGAAATGGTACCTGAACCCATTAAATCGCCAACCTGAACATTACAGCCGCCAATGGTGTGGTGAGTAAGCTGTTGAGCCATAGACCAATACATATATTTAAAATTGGTTTTGCAGATCACATCAGCTTGCGTCGATTTCGGGCTTTGAATTTCAACACTCAAATTAATGTCGTAACTATTCGCGATATTTTCTTGTAAATACGCTAAAGGTTTAGGCTCTTGTTTTGGGCCTTCCACTTTAAATGGCTCAAGTGCTTCAAGTGTGACTATCCAAGGTGAGATGGCACTAGCAAATGATTTTGAATTGAAAGGACCTAGAGGCACATATTCCCATTGCTGGATATCGCGTGCTGACCAGTCATTGAGTAATACCATTCCAAAAATATGATCCCACGCATTTTCAATTGAGATTGGCTGGCCAAGCTCGGTTGGTTTACCAATAACAAATGCTGTTTCAAGTTCAAAGTCGAGTTTACGCGTAGCTGAGAAAACTGGACGCTCTTCATTTGGAAGTTTAATTTGTCCAGATGGACGCACGACTTGAGTGCCACTGACTACCACAGAGCTAGCACGGCCATTGTAACCAACAGGCAATTCAGTCCAGTTTGGAAGTAAGGCATTTTTAGGATCGCGGAACATACAGCCTACATTGGTGGCATGTTCTTTAGAAGAATAGAAATCGGTATAACCAGGTACTTGAAGTGGTAAATGCAACGTAACGCTGTCTTGCTTAACCAAAACTTCCTGACGCAATGCTTCATTTTCTTGAAGCGTTAAATTTTCAACCGAGAGAAGAGACTGTAGTGTGTTACGAACTTTTGACCAGTTGGCTTTGCCAGACTCGATAAATTTATTGAGTGTTGGCTGGTTAAAATATGTGTCTTGTTCTGAAAGTTTTAAAAGACCGTGCTTTTCAAGAGCAGCGAGATCAATCACCCAATCACCAATAGCTACACCAACTTGACGCTCACTTTCGTTAGCTCTGCTAAAAACACCGTAAGGCAAATTATGAATAGTGAAATCTGATTGAGGTGAAACTTCAATAAAAGAGTTTAGTTTTTGTTCCATTTTCGCTTCCTTGTCTTTATCTCGAGTCTTATACAAATAAAAGTTCGGTCTAGGACTGAGCTACTCAATAAGTTTTAACCTTTGCTTAGATCATCTTTTGTCTTATGAGTTTGATATAGACCGAGCACAACCAATTGCTTCATGTCTCTATAATACTGAATTCATCAAATTACGCAATACATAATTTAATTACACATTTCATAATAATTGTCATTTCTTGTATTTTCTGTTTTCATTCGCGCTTATGAGAAAAGTCACGCAATTATTTTTTTCATGAATCTCTATGAAAATCTGATCAATTTATGATATACGTAATTTATTGGAAAAAAATTACGTGACACGGATGAGAATAATCATATGTCAGCACAAGAGCAAGGAAACCTGAAACATGGTTTGAGTAATCGGCACATCCAGCTTATTGCATTGGGTGGGGCGATTGGCACAGGGCTTTTTCTTGGTATATCACAATCGATTAAATTAGCAGGTCCATCGGTCATCCTCGGTTATGCCATTGCAGGATTTATTGCTTTTTTAATGATGCGTCAGCTTGGCGAAATGGTGGTAGAAGAGCCAGTCAGTGGATCTTTTAGTCATTTTGCCTACAAATATTGGGGACCATTTGCAGGGTTCATGTCAGGATGGAACTATTGGGTACTCAATGTACTCGTCTGTATGGCAGAACTAAGCGCAATTGGTCTTTATATTCAATATTGGTGGCCGCAAATTCCGACGTGGGCGTCTGCTTTAGCCTTCTTTGTCTTAATTAATGGCATTAATTTGCTACACGTTAAGTTTTTTGGCGAAATGGAATTTTGGTTTTCTATTGTCAAAATTTTAGCAATTCTTGCAATGATTGGCTTTGGTTCATATTTACTTGCAACAGGCACAGCAGGTCCACAGGCAAGTATCAGCAATCTTTGGGCACTTGGCGGTTTCTTCCCGTTTGGCGTTGAAGGCTTAGTGATGGCGATGGCAGTCATTATTTTTGCTTTTGGTGGTATTGAGCTTTTCGGTATTACTGCGGCTGAAGCGCGTGACCCTGATAAAACTTTACCTAAAGCTGTGAATCAAATTATTTACCGTATTTTGATTTTCTATATTGCGACGCTTTTTGTTTTATTCTCGCTATTTCCATGGAATCAAATGGCACAAGGCGGAAGCCCTTTTGTGATGGTCTTTGCTTCTTTAGATAGCCAAGGCATTGCAACATTATTGAACTTTGTCATTTTGACAGCTGCGGTTTCAGTTTATAACGGCACAAGTTATTGCAGTAGCCGTATGCTATTGGGCCTTGCGCAACAAGGAAATGCACCAAAAGTATTTGCACGTATTAATAAACGCGGTATTCCAACCAATGCAGTAATCCTTTCTGCGGCAGTCACTATTTTATGTGTACTGTTAAACTATATTTTCCCTGAAAAAGCATTTGGTTTGCTCATGATGCTGGTGGTTGCAGCGATTGTAATTAACTGGGTTGTAATTTCATGGACGCATTTAAAATTCCGCAAATATATGCAGCGCCAAGGACAAACAACGAAGTTCCCAAGCTTTATGTATCCGTTTAGCAACTATTTATGCATATTATTTATGCTTGGCATTTTGATTGTGATGTCTTTAACACCAGATATGCGTGTTGCGGTCATGATGATTCCTGGTTGGATCTTATGTTTAATGGTGGCGTACCAATTTAAACGCCGAAAATTAAAAGCTGAGCAGTCTATACGCGCCTTAGAGGCAGATATTTAATAAATTATTGAGTTGTATTTAAAAAAGGACGTATCTCATACGTCCTTTTTTATTTTTAAAATTTAGCAACAGAAATTAAAGGATTTTATTATTGTTATAATATAACATTTCATTAATTTAATGATGAGCAATTTTCCCATTTTTGGTGAAGATAGAGCATATTTATGAAGCGTTATTTAGGTTTAATTTTATTAACTCTCACAGCATGTAGCACTCAAACTCCCAAGCCAACAATTCCTCTGCATACCCAGACAACTTTACCTCAACCTACAAAAACAGTGGCCAGAATAAAGCCTCAACCCGAGGCGTATGTTGCGTGGTTAGCAACAGCAGACCATCGACAGTCTGTGCAAGCTTACAAGCAATTTCTTAAGCAAAAAGGGCTTGCCAATTTAGTTCCAGACCATGAATTATTAAGCTCAGCTCGAGATTGGCAAAAATGTGGAGTTGAGCCTTATGCAGTACCTCCACGTGAGATTTGGTCGAATATCGTTCCGACACTTATTATTTTAAAAGCGTTAGTTGAGGATGGTGTAATTAATGATTTTGAAGTGACTTCGGTCTACCGAGCGTTATCTCTAAACCGCTGTGCAGGTGGTGCTGATGCTTCTCGACATGTCTTTAATGCAGCGCTTGATTTTCGAATTGGACCAGAACAGCCGAGTGATTTAGACCAGTTTAATATTCAACAAACCAAAACCAAACTTTGTCAGTTTTGGGCCACAAAAGGTCAAGCGCTTAATATGGGACTAGGTGTTTATGCTTCAGGACAAATTCATATTGATAGCCAAGGATTCCGTGCATGGGGGCCTGACCATCACTACAAAACCTCAATTTGTCAGGGATTATAAAAGCAATTTTTTCAACGACTAAGTAAATTGACCTAAACAAAAGCGGAATAAAAACTTGATCAATAGTTATGTTATAACATAACATTAATATGGTTTAGAAATAGATTACGCCTGTGATCTGGCCATATTAAATGGCCAGCCATGATCAGTTTAAATATTATTCAAAGAGATCAAGCCATGCGCACTGCAATCGCCAACTCATTTGCCAAGCTTCCTGTCACTGTTTTATCAGGCTTTTTAGGTGCAGGAAAGACCACATTACTCAACCATATTTTAAATAATCGTGAAGGCCGCCGTATTGCCGTGATTGTCAATGATATGTCTGAGGTGAATATTGATGCGGCATTAGTACGTGAAGGTGGGGCAGAGCTTTCAAGAACAGATGAAAAGCTGGTTGAAATGAGTAATGGCTGTATCTGTTGTACGCTACGAGAAGATTTATTGGTTGAGGTAAGACGTTTAGCTGATGAAGGACGCTTTGACCAGTTAGTCATTGAGTCAACTGGCATTTCAGAACCTTTACCTGTGGCAGAAACCTTTACCTTTGAAGATGAAGATGGAAACTCACTCAATGAGTTTGCTCGACTCGACACCATGGTCACGGTAGTCGATGCTTTTAACTTTCTTAAAGATTACAGTTCAGTTGACTCCCTGCAACAACGCGGCGAGTCATTAGGCGAACAAGATGAGAGAACTGTGGTTGACCTTCTTATCGATCAGATTGAGTTTTGTGATGTGATTGTGCTGAATAAAATTGATTTGATTGACCAAGCTCAGCAAGACCAGCTTATCGCCATTTTAAAAACATTAAACCCGCGTGCCCGAATTGAAATTGCACAATTTGGAAACATCGCTTTAGATAAAATCTTAAATACACAGCTATTTGATTTTGATGAAGCCGCACAAGCACCAGGCTGGTTAAAAGAGTTACGTGGTGAGCATACGCCAGAGACTGAAGAGTATGGCATTAGTAGCTTTGTTTACCGCGCGCGTCGACCTTTTCATCCAGAGCGTTTTTATGATTTGGTACAGGCTGAATGGCCGGGAGTCGTACGTTCCAAAGGCTTTTTCTGGTTGGCTGCCGAACCGACATTGGCTTATTCATGGTCACAAGCGGGTGCAATGGCTCGACATGGCTTAGCTGGTTATTGGTGGGCGGCCGTTGCAGAAGAAGATTGGCCGAGTGACCTAGCCAGCATTGAACAAATTAAGAAAAATTGGGATGCCCGCACAGGTGATGCGCGTCAGGAACTGGTTTTAATTGGTATGCAAATGGATGAGCAAGCGTTACTACAGCGCTTAGATCGTTGCTTGTTAAGCGATGAAGAAATGGCTTTAGGGCCACAAGTTTGGCAGAGCTGGTCTAACCCTTTTAAGCAAGATGATGAAACCATGTTGATTGCTTAATTAAATAAGCCCCTATTTTAAAGGGGCTTATTTTTATGATTTATCTTTAATGAAAATCTTTCGAACATAGTTGTTGAGCGGAGTCGAATAGTATTTTTCAATCGCTGCGCTGATGATAAAAGTCAAAACCAGATAGCTAATTAAAAGCATAATTTTGATGCTAGAGTCGGTTTGGGCGGGAATAAAAGCAACTTTCATAAGGCCCAGCACAACCAGATGAAACAAATAAGTTTCATAACTTCTTTGCCCCAACAAGACCATCACTTTGGTAAATAGGCTATGCGCTTGCGTTTCGGAAGGATGCTGAAAACACAGAATGAGTAAACTTGTGGCAAGAGCAAATAAGCTAATACCCCATGTGCTAACTTCTTTAATTGGCGCATATAAATATAGAGCGGTCATGCTCAAAATAATTAACCATGAAAGAGGTTTTTTATAGGTCCAATTTGGTCGATATGTATGAGAAAATATCGCAGTTAAGCAACCAATCGCTATGCCGTCAAAACTCGAAAAATAATGATATAAATAGGCACCGCTTTCTTCTCCAAAATGTAGAGATCTAAAATAAGGTCCGTATAAAATTACTCCAATAAGCACGGCAATAAATACCTTATTACTACGCGTGAGCAGGCACAATAATGGGAAAACAAAGTAAAAAACTTCTTCTACAGAGAGTGACCACAACACCCCCAAAGCGTAGTTTACCCAACCAAATTTAATAATCAGGATATTCATCCAGAAGGTTAAAGCCGCAAAAATTGTTAGTGGATAAGAGACCTCAATGCCATTCGGTGCTTGATTCATAAAGGGTTTTAAGTCAAATGAACCAAGTATGCTTACACCTAAAATGAGTAATACCAGACACGGTAAAATACGCGCTGCCCGTCGGATATAAAAATGTTTGAGGTTAATTGCAGAGAATTGTTTGTCTCTTTTTAAGGTGTGATGGGTAATTAAAAAACCCGAAATCACGAAAAACATGGTGACGCCATAATTTCCGTTTCTTGCGATGACTGTGCTAAATGCATCACCTAAGAAATCAAAACCTAACCATGTATCTTTGAGTTTATAGGGAATATTAAAATGATGTAAAAGAACCAAAAGGATAGAGATTCCTCGAAGAATATCTATTTTATAATTACGCATTCGATGTGCTTCCAGCTTTATTAATATACTGTGTGGCAGAAGAATACTATCGATCAGTTATTTTAAATAAAAGTTTTAAGCATCATTTCGTAAATTAGAAAAGACGATACTTTTTACATCCTTGAATTGAGCATAGACTTAGCAGAAATAACTATTAAATAAATATTGATAAAATCCTAATATATTTGAATTTCTCTACATAAAACTTTAAATTAGCTCTTATTGAGATATGTTTAATTTTTAAACTTTTTGAAATCTATTTAATTCATAAATTAACATGTTGTATGTGGTTGTATATACATAGCATGTCAACTAAAATACCTTTTTGCCTGCTGCCTTTTTGAGTATTTGTTATGCCCAGAACATCAAAACAAGAACATACTGAGCTTTCGATTGAAGCTGATAGTCCAGTTCCTCTATACCAACGCGTAAAACAGCTGATTTCACAAAAGATTTATGAAGGTTCGTGGGCTGTAAATAAAAAAATTCCTTCGGAAAGTGAACTCGTTAATCAACTCGGCTGTAGTCGTATGACGGTAAACCGTGCGCTACGTGAGTTAACAACAGAAGGCTTACTTGTTCGAATTCAAGGCGTTGGTTCTTTTGTTGCTGAAGGGCAAGGCCGAACTGCACTTTTTCAGATTAACAATATTGCCGATGAGATTATTGCACGAAACCATAAGCACCATGCTGAAGTTTTAGTCTTAGAACAAATTTATGCAAATGCAGAGCAAAGCGTATTAATGCAGACTCGCGAAGGGCAAAGATTATTTCACTCGATTATTGTGCATTATGAAAATGATGTACCTGTTCAGGTCGAAGATCGTCTGGTTGATGCAGCATTGATTCCAGATTATTTAGAACAAGATTTTAAAACCATTACGCCTAATGCTTATCTCATGGCAAAAGCACCCGTGACGGAAGGTGAACACATTGTTGAGGCCGTTTTAGCATCTCCTCAAGAGTGTAAGTGGTTGAAGATTACTAAAGCTGAGCCATGCTTACTCATTCGTCGCCGTACATGGTCAAATAAACAACTCATTTCAAGTGCGCGTTTGATCTATCCGGGTAGTCGCTATTATCTCGAAGGGAAATTTAACCCATGATTGAATTGATCAGGGCCGATCAATATACAAAAATGCTTTGGAAAAATGGTGCGGGTTTTACTTTGGAAATTGCCAGAAGCCAAGGTGAAGCTGATTTCGATTGGCGTATTTCGATGGCAGATGTGACCACTTCCGGACCATTTTCACTATTTCCCAGTAAGCAGCGCATTATTAGCGTACTCGATGGGCAGGGTATGGTATTGCATGTCGATGATCTTCCTGTCAAAACGCTAAACCAAGGCGATATTTTTGCTTTTGACGGTGAAAGTCATGTCCAAAGTGAACTGGTTGACGGTGCAATTCGAGATTTAAATTTAATTTATGATCCTGCAAAGTTCCATGCCCGTTTTCAGCGGTTGAATGATGCGGCGGAGCAGACATTTATTAGCTCGGCAGACCTGATTTTTATTTTTAATCAGGGCGCTGAAACGGAAGTAAATGTTGATGATCATTCCTTTCAGATTGCTGCTACTGAGACTTTAAAAATTGAAAAAAATAGTGGGGTAACATCGGTTCATTTTACGCAAAATCAGCCAAACAGTTGTTATGTTATTGAGCTAATTCAACGTTAAAACTTAAGTGATTTGCTTCTTTGAAAGCACATGTCTAGTGAAAAGATATGTGCTTTTTTTCTGCTAGATACAAAAATAAATTAATTTAATTCATTAGCTTATTCAATTTTTTCAAAAAAATATGAGTCACCCTCTTCACGCCAAAAAATATTTGTGTAGTATATGGATGTATATACAAGTTAATACATTACTATACAAATGCAGAAACAAGTGATGTTCTGCTGATGTAAGCTCAAAGGAAGGAGTCCGCCTGTGACAACAATGACAACAAAATTTCGTGATGTAGAAATTCGTGCGCCACGCGGCACTGAATTGACGGCTAAAAGTTGGTTAACTGAAGCTCCATTACGTATGTTGATGAATAACCTTGATCCGGACGTTGCAGAAAACCCGAAAGAGTTGGTTGTATACGGTGGTATTGGCCGTGCAGCACGAAACTGGGAATGTTTCGACAAAATTGTAGATACTTTAAAAAATCTTGAAACTGATGAAACATTATTAGTTCAATCAGGTAAGCCAGTAGGCGTATTTAAAACTCATAAAGATGCTCCACGCGTTTTAATTGCAAACTCAAATCTTGTACCGCACTGGGCAAACTGGGAACACTTCAACGAGTTAGATGCAAAAGCACTGGCAATGTACGGTCAAATGACAGCAGGTTCGTGGATCTACATTGGTAGCCAAGGTATTGTACAAGGTACTTACGAAACATTCGTTGAAGCAGGTCGCCAACACTACAACGGTGACCTAAAAGGCCGTTGGGTTCTTACTGCTGGTTTAGGTGGTATGGGTGGTGCTCAGCCTTTAGCTGCAACACTTGCAGGTGCGTGTTCTTTAAACATTGAATGCCAACAAGCAAGTATCGATTTCCGTTTACGTACCCGTTATGTAGACGAACAAGCAACTGACTTAGACGATGCTTTAGCGCGTATTGACCGCTATACAAAAGAAGGTAAAGCAATTTCAATTGCGCTTCATGGTAACGCTGCTGAAATTTTACCTGAGCTTGTACGTCGTGGTGTACATCCAGACATGGTGACTGACCAAACAAGTGCGCACGATCCCCTTAATGGCTACTTACCAGTAGGTTGGACTTGGGATGAATACCGTGCACGTGCGAAAACCGAACCAGAAGCTGTTGTAAAAGCTGCAAAACAGTCGATGGCGAAGCACGTACAAGCAATGCTTGATTTCCAAAAAATGGGTGTCCCAACATTTGACTATGGCAACAACATCCGTCAAATGGCGAAAGATGAAGGCGTAGCAAACGCTTTTGATTTCCCTGGCTTCGTACCTGCATACATCCGTCCATTGTTCTGCCGTGGTATTGGTCCATTCCGTTGGGCTGCGCTTTCTGGTGACCCAGAAGACATTTATAAAACAGATGCAAAAGTTAAAGAGTTAATTCCTGATGATGAACATTTACATCACTGGTTAGACATGGCACGTGAACGTATTAGCTTCCAAGGTTTACCAGCGCGTATTTGCTGGGTTGGTCTAGGCTTACGTGCAAAACTTGGTTTGGCATTTAACGAAATGGTTCGTAGCGGTGAATTATCAGCTCCAGTTGTGATTGGCCGTGACCATTTAGACTCAGGTTCGGTTGCGAGTCCAAACCGTGAAACCGAAGCAATGCAAGACGGATCAGACGCAGTATCAGACTGGCCCTTATTAAACGCGTTGCTCAATACAGCAGGCGGCGCAACTTGGGTGTCTTTACATCACGGTGGTGGTGTAGGTATGGGCTTCTCTCAACACTCAGGCGTTGTGATTGTGTGTGATGGTACAGATGAAGCTGCTGCACGTATTGCTCGCGTACTGACCAATGACCCTGCAACAGGTGTTATGCGTCATGCCGATGCAGGTTATGAGATTGCGATTAACTGTGCGAAAGAGCAAGGCCTACACTTGCCAATGATCACGCAATAAAAATACACGGAAGAACTGGCGGTGCTTTTTGCAATTGTGAAAAGCACCGTCTCAGCAGAATATAGTGCAAAAAATTAGGAAGCCAACATGGAATTACTGATCCAACCGGGAAAACTAACCTTAGCCGATTTACGTCAAGCTTACCTCAACCCAATTAAAGTTAAATTAGATGAAAGTGCTTCATCTGCAATCAATGCAAGTGTGGCTTGTGTAGAGCAGATTGTAAATGAAGGGCGTACAGCTTACGGCATTAATACTGGTTTTGGTTTACTTGCTTCGACCAAGATTGCTCCTGAAGATTTAGAAAAATTACAGCGTTCATTAGTTCTCTCGCATGCGGCAGGTGTAGGTGAAGCACTTGATGATGCAATGGTTCGTTTAATTATTCTATTGAAAGCAAATAGCTTGGCGCGTGGTTTCTCTGGTATTCGCCGTAAAGTCATTGATGCTTTGTTGGCTTTAATTAATGCTGAGGTTTATCCGCATATTCCTCTTAAAGGTTCAGTAGGTGCATCAGGTGACTTAGCACCACTTGCACATATGTCCCTAATTTTATTGGGTGAGAGTAAAGCGCGTTATAAAGGTGAATGGTTACCAGCAGTTGAAGCTTTAAAAGTTGCAGGTTTAGAACCGATTTCTTTAGCAGCTAAAGAAGGTTTAGCACTTTTAAATGGTACACAAGTTTCAACCGCTTATGCTTTACGCGGCTTATTTGAAGCGGAAGATTTATTTGCAGCTGCAACAGTTTGTGGTGGCTTAAGCGTTGAAGCAATGCTGGGTTCACGTGCACCATTCGATGCGCGTATTCATGAAGTACGTGGTCAACGTGGCCAAATTGATGTGGCTGCGGCTTATCGTGATCTATTAACAGACTCAAGTGAAATTGCACATTCGCACGAAGACTGTAGCAAAGTTCAAGACCCGTATTCATTACGTTGCCAACCACAGGTAATGGGTGCATGTTTAACCCAAATCCGTCAGGCTGCTGAAGTACTAGAAATTGAAGCAAATGCTGTATCTGATAACCCGCTTGTTTTTGCTGAACAAGGTGATGTGATTTCTGGTGGTAACTTCCATGCAGAACCTGTAGCAATGGCGGCCGACAACTTAGCATTGGCAATTGCAGAAATTGGTTCACTGTCTGAACGTCGTATTTCGATGATGATGGACCGTCACATGTCACAACTTCCACCGTTCTTAGTAGCAAATGGTGGTGTTAACTCAGGCTTTATGATTGCCCAAGTAACTGCTGCTGCTCTTGCAAGTGACAACAAAGCACTTGCACATCCGGCAAGTGTGGATAGCTTGCCAACTTCAGCGAATCAGGAAGACCATGTATCAATGGCTCCGAATGCTGGTAAACGTCTTTGGTATATGGCTGACAACGTCCGTGGCATTTTAGCTGTTGAATGGTTAGGCGCTTGTCAGGGTCTAGACTTCCGTGAAGGCTTAAAAAGCTCGCCTAAACTTGAACAAGCTCGTAAAATCTTGCGCGCTCAAGTGCCTTACTACAGTGAAGACCGTTTCTTTGCTCCTGATATTGAGCAGGCAAGTGAGTTACTCGCGAGTGGTTGCCTAAACGAGTTACTCATTCCAAAACTACTCCCTAGTTTATCTGAAGTGTGATTGAAAAAACGGTCACATGGAGTGGCCGAATCTAACTAAATATCCTCAAGGATTGGAGATTATAATGTCGCAAAGCTCCACACTACAGCGGGGGTTGAACACTCGCCACATTCGTTTCTTGGCATTAGGCTCAGCAATTGGAACTGGGCTTTTCTATGGTTCGGCAACTGCCATTAAAATGGCAGGGCCTTCAGTATTACTTGCGTATATCGTTGCAGGGATTGCAATTTATATCGTGATGCGTGCACTGGGTGAAATGGCTGTCCAAAACCCAGTTTCTGGCTCGTTTAGCCACTATGCTTCGCAGTACATTGGTCCTTTGGCAGGTTTTACCACAGGATGGACTTATGTTTTTGAGATGATCATTGTGGCTTTGGCCGATGTCACTGCTTTTGGTATTTATATGGGGTTCTGGTATCCCGATGTGCCACGGTGGATCTGGATTTTGTCTCTCATTATGTTCTTAGGTGCGATTAACCTGATTCATGTAAAAGTCTTTGGTGAGCTCGAATTTTGGCTGTCTATCATCAAAGTGAGTGCCATTGTTGCCATGATTTTAGGCGGAATAGGCTTAATGTTCTACGGCTTCCATGCTGACCATAGCAGCGTGGTACCGGGCATTCAAAACTTATGGATTTATGATGGCTTTATGCCACATGGTATTGCAGGTTTGATTGCTTGTTTATCTGTAGTTGTATTTGCTTTCGGTGGTATCGAAATTATTGGTATTACAGCAGGTGAATCACAAGATCCGAAAACCACTTTACCAAAAGCAATTAATGCTGTTCCAGTACGTATTTTACTTTTCTATGTACTGACCATTTTTGTACTGATGTCGATTTTCCCATGGAACCAGATCGGTAGCCAAGGTAGTCCTTTCGTACAGATTTTTGAGAACTTAGGCATTCAATCAGCAGCTACAATTCTAAATATTGTAGTCATTACCGCGGCAGTTTCAGCAATCAATAGTGATGTATTTGGTGCCGGTCGTATGCTTTATGGCATGGCGAATCGTGGTCAAGCACCTCGAATTTTCCAGAAATTATCACGTAATGGTGTGCCATGGATGACTGTAGTGGTTATGGCTGGCGTGCTATTAATTGGTGTAGTGCTGAACTACCTGATTCCTGAAAATGTATTCATGATCATTGCATCAATTGCAACATTTGCAACGGTTTGGGTGTGGCTCATGATCTTGCTTTCACAAGTTGCGATGCGCCGTAAATTATCTACTGCTGAAATTAAGGCATTGGATTTCCCAGTCATTGGTTGGCCATATGCTCCTGCTTTTGCAATTGGTTTTATGGCGTTCATTTTAGTCATGATGGGATATTTCCCAGACTCGCGTCCTGCAATTTATGTCGGAATCACATGGCTTGTTCTGTTAATGATTGCTTATCGTATTTGGGTAAAACCTCAGCAAGATTTGGGAAAGCAAAATAATTCAGTCCCGCATAATATCGAGATAGAAAGCTAACAAATGAACTGCCCAATGGTTTAACGATTGGGCAGTTTCGAGGATAGGCGAATGAAAAAACTTTGGCAAAACTGCCATATTGCGACCATGCAAAATGGGCAATATTCCTACATTGAAGATGCTGCAATCGTCACAGAAGGGCATCTGATTCACTGGATTGGAAAACAACAACAACTTCCTGCCGACACATATTCCGAAACAGTTGATTTAAAAGGAGCTTGGGTAACTCCAGGATTCATCGACTGTCATACACATAGTGTATTTGGTGGCAACCGTAGTGTTGAGTTCGAAAAGCGCTTACAAGGTGTGAGCTATGCTGAAATTGCAGCAAGCGGTGGTGGCATTGCCAGTACAGTACGTGCAACGCGTGAAGCCAGCGAAGAACAATTACTAAGCTCAGCCCTGAAACGTATTCGCTGTATGCAACAAGACGGCGTTACAACCATCGAGATCAAATCTGGCTACGGACTCAATTACGAAAATGAGCGCAAGATGCTGCGTGTGATCCGTCAAATTGGTGAAGCTTTACCAATGACGGTAAAAAGCACTTGCTTGGCTGCACATGCGTTACCGCCAGAGTACAAAGACCAAAGCGATGCTTATATCGAGCATATCTGTACAGAGATGTTGCCTAAACTGCATGCTGAAGGTTTAGTCGATGCAGTAGATGCATTCTGTGAGCATTTGGCATTTTCACCAGCTCAGGTTGAACGTGTTTTTAAAACAGCACAGTCTTTGAATCTACCGGTTAAGCTTCATGCTGAGCAGCTCTCATCGCTAGGTGGCTCAAGTTTGGCAGCACGTTATCATGCTTTGTCGGCTGACCATTTAGAGTACATGACCGAAGATGATGTTAAAGCCATGGCAGAGTCGGGCACGGTTGCGGTGTTATTACCGGGTGCCTTTTATTTATTGCGTGAAACACAATATCCACCGATTGAAAGTCTCATTAAACATGGCGTGCGTATTGCGCTGTCGAGTGATTTAAATCCGGGAACATCTCCAGCACTTTCTTTACGTTTAATGCTCAACATGGGCAGTACACTTTTTCGCTTAACGCCTGAGCAAGCATTAGCGGGTGTCACCATTCATGCTGCACAAGCGCTCGGTTTAGAGCAAACACACGGCAGTTTAGAGCAGGGTAAAGTCGCTGACTTTGTTGCTTGGGATATTGAGCATCCATCTGAAATAGTTTACTGGCTTGGCGGAGATTTGCCTAAGCGAGTAATTCAGCATGGACAAGAAGTTATTTTTTAAACGGTATCACCATGAATCACACATTTAAATGGCAAGGCCGCCATGATGGCGAAGGTGAAGCACACCAACGTATTCATCATATTATCAACAAGACCCAACATGCCGAATTTGCGCTGATTGGTTTTAGCTCTGATGAAGGCGTGAAACGTAATAAAGGTCGCGTCGGGGCTGCCGATGCGCCAGATGCAATCCGTAACCAGCTTGCCAATTTACCTATTCATCGTCCAGTCAGTATTGTCGATTTGGGTACAGTGACCTGCGAATATGACAATTTAGAGCAAGCCCAAACTGAGTTAGCTGAACAAGTCGCAAACAGCTTGCAAAATGGTTTAAAGCCGATTGTATTGGGCGGAGGACATGAAGTTGCATTTGGTAGCTTTAGTGGTCTGTTCCAATATATACAAGCCCACGCGCCAGATAAAAAAATAGGCATTATTAATTTCGATGCCCATTTCGATTTGCGTGAAGCAGAGCATGCTACCTCTGGAACACCTTTCTTACAGGCAGCTCGACTTTCAGAACAGCATCAAAAACAATTTAATTATTTATGTATTGGGGTCGCCAACCATGCCAATACTAAAATTTTATTTGATACAGCCGATGCTCTAAATTGTTCATATGTACGAGATCATGAGGTTAATATTTTTAACCTAAACAACGTGCTTGCAGCGGTTGATGCTTTTATTGAAAAAGTAGACTGTTTGTACGTTACGATTGATTTAGATGTCTTCGCGGCTGCGGTTGCACCGGGGGTCAGTGCGCCAGCTGTAAAAGGAATTGATTTAGCGACTTTTGAAGCGATTTTTAAGCATATTCAAGAGACTGGCAAAATTCAACTGTTAGATATTGCTGAGTGCAATCCAAAATTTGATTTGGACAATAGAACTGCAAAGTTGGCTGCCTATATTGTTTATCAATATTTGTTTTCTTGAGAAACAATTTTTAATGTAGAAATTCAAAAGTGCACTGAGATCGTTCATGTGCACTTTTTTTTAAGTTCTTGGTCTATTAAAGTCAGATGTGGAATATAGATAGCAACTATAAATAATATAATTAAAAAGAAAATTAATTTATAAAATCATTGAGTTAAAAAAATACTCGATTTTTACACCATTTTATATGCTGCTTGGCACGTAATTTGTTTTGTCTTTATTTTAACCTTTGTTAAATATTTCTGGATAATTAAATGAAAAACAGAACCTTACATTTTGCTTGTATCAGTGTTTTATTTTGGATGTCTCATTCTTCTAATGCTGCAACCCCCGAAATAAATACAAATACCATCGAAAAATCACAATCTAAACAAAACAGTAATGTCTCTGTTCGGGTGAAAGCTTTAAACCAGCTTTTACAAGAACAATGGGAATATACTTTGAAAAATAGTCCTGAAACTGCAACCGTTTTAGGAGATTTACGCTACAACAATCGATGGACCGAGCTTTCAAAAAATCAGATCGAGAAAGATAAAAAAAGCACTCAAGATTTTTTAAAACGTTTTGAAGCAATTGATAGCACAGGATTTTCAGCAACTGATCAATTAAATAAAGACTTAATGATTTATCAGTTGAAAGAAACACTTAAAAATTATGATTTGAAATTGTATGAGATGCCTTTTAATCAAATGTGGGGGCTACATTTACAATTTCCGGGATTTATTAGTTCGATTCCATTTGATAATGCTAAGCAATATCAAGACTATATTTCTCGTTTAAAACAAATTCCTCTTATTCTTGATCAAGGTATTCAGTTAGCGAAACAAGGACAAAAAGATGGTTTGATGCCACCCAAATATTTAATTGAAAAGGTGGCAAAGCAGATTAATAGCATTGCAACTCCCGCAGGGAAGGACAGTGTGTTTGCTTCTCCATTAAAGCAATTTCCAAAAAGCATTTCAAAAGCAGAACAAGAGCGTTTAAGCCGTGAAATACTACAGGCCATAGATCAAAATGTTCGACCTGCTTATCAAAAACTCGGGACGTTTATTCAGAAAGATTACTTACCCTATGGACGACAACACGAGGGTATATGGAGCTTGCCAAACGGTGACGAGCTCTATCGCTTTTATGTAGAAAACAATACGACAACTTCTGAAAGCCCTGAAAATATTCATCAGCTCGGGTTAAAAGAAGTTGCTCGCATAGAAGCGGAAATGTTGAAAATTGCCAAAGCGCAAGGTTTCAATGACTTAAAAAGTTTCCAACAATCATTAAAAACAAATCCAGCGGTTTTCCCAAAATCTCGTGAAGAAATTTTAGAAATTTATCGTGGGTATATTGCGCAAATGCAACCAGAGTTGCCGAAGCTGTTTGGTTTATTACCCAAAAATAAAGTCGAAGTTTTACCTGTAGAGCAATATCGAGAAAAAGAAGCGGCAGGTGCGGAGTATCACCAAGGCACACCTGATGGTTCACGTCCCGGACAGGTGTATGTAAATACTGGTGACTTCTCTGAACGTTCCAACATATCCATGGAAGCGACTGCTTACCATGAAGCAATTCCCGGCCACCATATGCAGATTGATATTGCCCAAAACCTGCCAAATTTGCCGATGTTCCGAAAGCAGCCGAATCACACCGCCTATATTGAAGGATGGGCACTTTACGCAGAGCAATTGGGCAAAGATGTGGGTTTCTATAAAGACCCGCTTTCAGACTATGGAAGACTATCGAGTGAGTTGTTCCGTGCTTGTCGTTTAGTGGTTGACACTGGCGTGCATTATAAAAAATGGACCCGTCAGCAAATGATTGATTTTATGCGAGAACATTCTGCGTTAGATGAACCAGATATTCAGGCAGAGGCAGACCGCTATATTGCTATTCCTGCCCAAGCATTAGCATATAAGATGGGACAACTAAAAATTTTAGAGCTAAGAGAGCTAGCCAAACAGGAGCTTGGAGACCGTTTTGACATCAAAGCATTCCATGACATGATTTTAAATGCAGGAACATTGCCTTTAAATATTCTGGATGCACGTATTAAAAATTGGATTAAGGAACAAAAAGCTGCAGCTTAAAACAAAATTCGAAATTTAGGTCAGGTCCTCGTTGGGCCTGATTTAAAAACTGATAGAAAACAGAATATAATTATAAAAAATATATTTTATTTCAGAACTTTAAAATGGAAAAATCTTTAAAAGAATACCAAGCTATTATTTTTGATATGGACGGTACTTTAGTCGACTCCTTTAGCTTCTTTTTAGGTGCTTTAAATCAGCTTGCCAAGAAGCATAAATTTAAATCTGTAGAGCTACATGAAGTAGAGCAGTACAAACATCTTTCACCAAAAGAAATTATGAAAGAGATGAAAGTCTCCAGATGGAAACTACCTTGGATAGCTAAGGATTTCATTCGCTTAATGAAAGAAAGAGATCAAGAAGTTAACATGTTTGAAGGAATGCGGGATCAGCTAATAGAACTCCACAATCGAGGCTATACGCTCGCAATTATTACTTCAAACTCTAAAGAAAACTGTCAAAGTCTTCTTGGTGCAGAGCTATGTGAGCTTTTTGCTCATATTGATGGTGGCTCGTCTATATTTGGTAAGGCAAAAAGAATTAGGCGTGTGCTCAACATTTTGGATGTAAGTAAAAACCAAGCAATTTATGTTGGCGACCAAACCACTGATGGCGAAGCTGCACATAAAGCAGGCATTGATTTTGCTGCGGTAGGTTGGGGTTATACATCGCCTGAAAAATTAAAAACCATTCAGCCCAAAGTCGTGCTAACAGACTTAGCAACCATGAAAGAATTTTTCTAAATATATGAAATGCAGGATAAACCATGAATAACAATAACAACCCGATTGGAATGATTGATTCTGGTTTAGGTGGGCTGTCTCTCTTTAAGCACATTCGGCAGGCACTTCCGAATGAAGACATTATCTATTTCGCTGATTCGAAATATGTCCCGTATGGAGACAAAGAAAGCGACTGGATTGTTTCACGAACCACTCACTTAATCTCAAATCTTATAAATGACGGGAAGTGCAAAGCGATTGTGGTTGCTTGTAACACCATGACGGCAGTAGCGATTGAAACGATTAGAGCACAAATTAGTGTTCCACTTATTGCAATAGAACCGGCCGTAAAACCCGCAGTGGCAATCACTCAAAGTAAACATATTGCGGTTTTGGCAACTGCAACGACGGTTAAGGGAAAAAATCTCAAGAATTTAATCGAAACTTACGCACAAAATATCAAAGTGTCTTTAATACCTTGTATTGGTTTGGCCGAAAAAATCGAAACGGGCAAAGCACATACCGCGGAAGTTAAGGATTATTTAGAAAATATTTTGGCGCCGTTAGTCGAGCAAAAAGTCGATACGATTATTTTAGGATGTACACACTATCCATTTGTCTTAGATACGATTCAGGAAATTGTAGGTCGTGATATACAAATTATTGAGCCTTCGGAAGCTGTAACAGCGCAATTAATTCGGCAGCTCAATCAATATCATTTAAGTTCTGAAAGTCCAAATGAGGGAAATCATATTATTTGGACCAGCTCAGATCCGTTGGAAGTTGCGGACGTGACTTTTTCTTTGTTAGGTAAACATTTACCCGTAGAAACTACTGGTTTTTAAAGCCAAGAAAAACGCCTAGCCCCATAAAAATGAGTCCACCCATAACTGACATAGATTTTTGGGGCTTCTTTGATTTAGTTAATTTTTGGCTAATGTAATTGGCTAAAAACACACAAACAATATCAGCAGAAACAAAGATTAGATTCACAATCAGCCCCAGAATGATGAATTGAGACCAAACTGGAAAATCTAATGAGGTATTAATAAATTGAGGTAAAAATGCGATATAAAAAATAGCGGTTTTAGGGTTTAAAACTTCGACCAGAATGCTCTGCTTTAAAGATAATTGACCATTTTCAACATTTTGTTGAACAGTAGGGGACGAGGTAGATCTAATTAATTTAATGCCTAACCAAACTAAATACAAAGCACCTAAAATCTTAATAATATCATAGAGTTTTGGAATAATTTGAAAGATAGTCGTTAAGCCTAAAGAGGCTGCAATGATATGAAAACAACCTCCTAAGAAAATTCCAAATGCTGCCATCAAACCAGATTTCCTACCGCGAGAAAGCGTCTGTGCAGCCGTATAAAGCATGGCTGGACCCGGAATATAAGCAAAAATAATTGTAGTAATTAAAAATGTAATGAAAAGCTCTAAAGAAATCATGTTTTACCTATCTTATTGTTACTATTTTTGAGTGAATTTTAAACAATTTAAAGTATATGAAATTTATAAGTATTTCAATTTTATAATCAGATTTATGGCTATAAAAACTCAAAATAACTTGATCTAACTTTTAGAGTCACTGTCAAAAAATCTCAATCACAAAACTCTAAGCTCAGAGTACCTAGATTAAGATATTTTTTATACTTAACTTTTCTCATCTTAGACGTATTTATATTAATTGTTAAATTAGAATTAATGATCAATCTATTTTATTAACCAAATATATATAACTCAAGTTTATATTTTAAATTTAATTAAAAGCCGTAAATATAATAAAGAAAATAATATTATTTAAATATGAATAAAATTATTATATTTAAAATTTTTCATTAAAATAAATTGACGTACTTTATTATACCGATTAATATCTCGTTGCTGGCCTACATTGCCAGCCGGTTTTGACAGACCGTACTTAGCAAATGGGTTATACTTACTCAGTATTTCCCATGTGGAAACCTTTGTGCCCCCTTTTTCTCTATGGTAGGGCGGAAGGGGGACGCGTTCGCGCGTGCTGGTCGCTAGGTCTAGTCTGTCAACCCTCTTTCGTCCTGCCACCCTAATCAATTGACGGTGATTTGGTGGTAGGACTCCATTTTTAAGGAGTTGGCCATGCCACTATTTAAACTCATTTTCTCTCTCAGTTAATAATTTTATTTATTTAAAATTGGGATTCTTACAACCTGATTTTTAAAATTTGTAAATTATTTTTATTTTAAAATTTTAATTATTTTATTTTCCTATATTTGTGGGAGGGTTGATTGTCATTTAAAAAATTATTTTAATATTAAGATTGATCATATTTTTATTTTATTTGAAGATATAAATAATCATGAGAATAATATGAAACTTCATAAATTTATATTAGTTTTAAACCTTGTGGTCGGTGCTTATAGTATTACAAATGATGAAGCCAATGCTCAGCAAGAATTTAAAAGAATTTGCTTGTCAGGTGAACACATGCAAGCCAGTTGTAATTGTGTTTGCCAACAGCTTGCGCAAGTGTATTCACCTCAAATCGTGCAACGTTTAAAACACACCAGTTTGCAAAGTCCTGATCTCCCACAGGACTTTGCCCCTAACTTGTTCAGCAGCATTCAACGCTGCGACAAAAATGAAATGGGCTAAGTTCGCTTAGCTCCTTTATCTCTGTGTCGCAATGATCTCTCAAACTTTAAATCAGCGCAAAAGTAAAAGTCCATTGTGACGCAGGGTCCTATAGGGGCTTTACTATCAAACTGGTTTTTCTTTCGTGAGAAAGCTTCTGTGTAGCGGTATGAAAGCAATAAAAAAGCCCGATAGGCAATTAATGCATGTCGGGCTTTCTAATCAACAGAAGCGATCTACACCTTTTATGGCATAGATAGCATGTCTGATTATTATTCTACAGTTACTGACTTCGCCAAGTTACGTGGCTGGTCAACGTCCGTACCACGTAATACAGCAACGTGATAAGACAACAACTGAACTGGCACGCTATAAACGATTGGAGCGAGCCATTCGTTTACTGCTGGAATATGCACAACGTGTTGACGGTCTTTTTCATTGATTCCGCTATTTTCATCAGCAAAAACAAATAACTCACCACCACGTGCCTGAACTTCTTCCATATTTGATTTTAGCTTATCAAGCATTTCATCATTTGGAGCAAGAATCACGATTGGCATTTCGCTATCAACAAGTGCCAATGGGCCGTGTTTTAACTCGCCCGCTGCATAGCCTTCTGCATGAATATATGAAATTTCTTTTAGCTTTAATGCGCCTTCCAATGCGATTGGATAATTCGTACCACGGCCTAAGAATAAGCAGTGATTTTTTTCAACGAATAATTCAGACAAACGCAAAATTTCTGGGTCATTTTTAAGCGTATCAAGAATAACTTTCGGGCTGTGCCATAACTCACGTGTAATCTCTTCAAGCAGAGCAGGGCTAATACGTTGTTTCACTTGACCAATTTTCAAGATTAACAACATAAGCGCAGCGAGCTGAGTCGTAAACGCTTTAGTTGATGCAACACCAATTTCAGGACCAGCAAGCGTCAATAAGTGATGATCGGTTTCACGAACCATTGAAGACGTAGCAACGTTACAGATAGTCAAAGTCTGAATATTGATATTGTTTGCTTTCGCACGCTTTTGAGTTTCACGTAGTGCAGCTAAAGTATCGGCAGTTTCACCTGACTGTGAAATACAAATATAAAGTGTATTTTCGACAATTACAGGAGTGCGATAGCGGAATTCACTTGCGATTTCAACTTGGCAAGGCACACCAATCAGTTGCTCAAACCAATATTTCGCAATCATTCCTGAGTGGTAACTTGTACCACAAGCAATGATTTGTACGCTTTGAATTTTGTTGAAATCTGCATCAGCATTTTTCAGGAAATCATCACGTAAGCTATTGCCATCAAGCGCTTGAGAAATCGTTTGCTTGATTGCTTCTGGTTGCTCATAAATTTCTTTGAGCATGTAGTGCTTGTATTCACCTTTTGATGCACTGCTTACGGTTGCATCAAGCTCTCGCACTGGACGCTCAACGCGCTCGCCATTTGCAAATACTTCAATTGAAGTACGTGTAAGACGTGCAATATCGCCTTCTTCTAGGTACATAAAGCGGTTAGTCACTGGTAAAAGTGCAAGTTGGTCTGAACTAATAAAGTTTTCACCAATACCTACACCAATGACTAAAGGTGAGCCTTCACGTACAGTAATCAGTTCATCTGGATAATCGCTGTGGATAATACCTAGCGCGTAAGCACCTTTAAGCTGAGGTACAACAGTTTCAACAGCTTCTAAAAGGCTATCTGTACTTTTTAATGCTTCAGCAACTAAGTGTGCAACAACTTCAGTATCTGTTTGAGAAGTAAAAACGTAACCTAAAGCTTGAAGGTCATCTTTTAATTCTTGGTAGTTTTCAATGATACCGTTATGTACAACAGCAACCTTACCAGACATATGCGGGTGAGCATTGTTTTCAGTTGGTTTACCGTGTGTTGCCCAACGGGTATGTGCAATCCCGATAGCCCCTGTAAGCTGGTGTTCAGCAACTGCATCGGCAAGATTGATTACTTTACCTACACGACGCTCACGTAAAATTTGTTGGTTATTCAGTAAAGCAACACCCGCAGAATCATAACCGCGGTATTCAAGACGTTTTAAACCTTCAATTAAAATCTCAGTTACACAACGTTCTGCAACGCCTCCGACGATACCACACATACTTCAATCCTCTTATTTCTTCAGCTTTTGGGGACGTTGATAATTTGCTTTTGAAATTTGTTGCGCACGTTCAAAGGAGAGACTTTGTTCGGCTACATCTTTCGTAATCACAGAACCCGCACCAACTGTTGCGCCATTCCCAATGGTTACCGGAGCAACCAGCGAGCTATTAGAACCGATAAAAACGGCATCGCCAATAGTGGTTTTGTGTTTATTTGCACCGTCGTAATTACAAGTAATCGTACCTGCCCCAATATTCGATTCAGCACCGATTTCTGCATCACCTAAGTAGGTGAAATGGTTGGCTTTACTACCCAATCCAATCGTTGTGTTTTTAACTTCAACAAAGTTGCCGATATGTACTTCATTTGCCAATTTAGCGCCTGGGCGTAAGCGTGCAAATGGTCCAATTTGAGCATTTTCACCAACTACTGCACCATCAAAAACGCTATAGGCTTGAACCTTAGTGCCTGCTGCAATTTTGGTATTCTTTAAAATACAACCAGCGCCGATTTCTACAAAATCGCCCAGTTCACAGTCACCTTCAATAATCACATTTACGTCAATACGAACGTCATGTCCAACTTTCACAGAACCGCGTAAGTCAAAGCGTGCAGGGTCTGCAAAAGTTACGCCTTGTTGCATAAGCTCTTTTGCTTGCTGTTGCTGGAACTCACGTTCAAGTGCAGCAAGTTGTAAGCGGTCATTGACGCCTTCAACTTCAAAAGCGAGTTCTGGTTGAATAGATGCGATTTCTAGACCATCTGCAACAGCCATTGCTACGATGTCAGTTAGATAATATTCGCCTTGCGCATTTTCATTTGAAAGTTTAGGCAACCACTCATGAAGTTTTGCATTGCTAACACAGTAGATGCCTGTATTGATTTCTTGAATCTGACGCTGAGCTTCTGTTGCATCTTTATGTTCAACAATCGCTTGAATCTTACCTTCTTGACGAACGATACGACCATAACCTGTTGGGTTGTCGACATGTAAAGTAATCATGCCAATGCCCGTTTTACTTGAAACTTCAACAAGTTGCTCTAGCGTTGTTTGACGTACTAAAGGTACATCACCATAAAGAATTAATGAAATACCGTCTTTAGGAAGTACGGGTAAGGTCATTTGTACCGCATGACCTGTACCTAGTTGTTCTGCTTGTTCAACCCACCCAATATTTTCTTGTGCAAAAGTTTGTTTGACGTGGTCACCACCATGTCCATAAATCGTAATAATATTTTCTGCGTGTATTTTTTTTGCTGTTTGAATGACATGTCCTAAAAGTGGGCGACCCGCTAAAGGTTGTAATACTTTAGGAAGCTGAGAACGCATACGCGTTCCTTTGCCTGCAGCAAGAATAATGACGGTAGTTGACATGAATAACTCTAATGATTTAACTCAAATGGATAATAATTAGTGTACAAAGAGCAGCCCATACACCGGCAATAATATCGTCAAGCATAATACCAAAACCACCATGCACTTGACGATCAATAACGCGTATAGGCCAAGGTTTCCAAACATCGAAAATCCGAAATAATATAAATCCCCCAATCACCCACATCCAATTCATTTGTTGTAAATAAAGCAGGGGAAGGAAGGTAATAGATTGTCCTGCAAATTCATCCCAAACAATTCGACCATCATCGTGTACATCAATAACTTTTGCAGTTTGACCACAAATATAAATTCCTACCAAGGACATGATAAGGATAGCGATTAAGCTTAAGTTAAAGCCAAGCGATAACCAGATTGGAACGAAAAGTAGGGCAAAGGCAGAGCCAAAAGTACCGGGAGCTTTAGGTGCGAGACCAGATCCGAAACCAACTCCACAGAAAACGATGCAGCGGTTGAACCAAGACATGTCCTTAAAATGAATCGGTGGCTTATGCAAAGTGTTGGTATCCATGAATTTGCAATGGGTAATCTGAACCCAAATGCTTAAAAGTTAGTTGTGTTTGCTCAACGATCTCTCCGATCATTGTAATCTTAATGTCTAGTTGTTTTTGCAAAAGTTTTTCATAATTTTGCGGTGTTATTGTAAAACATAACTCGTAATCATCACCACCAGCTAAAGCGTATTGCCAGCGCTGTTGTTCTGGTAGTGCTTGTAGTGTTGAATCAATCGGTAACTTTTCTAAAAGTAATCGGGCACCGACATTTGAAGCTTTTAAGATATGGCCTAAATCTTGGGCTAATCCATCAGAAATATCAATCATACTAGATGCTAATCCCTTCAGCTGTTGTCCAAGCTGACAACGTGGTGTCGGGTAGTCTAGTCTTTCTTGTAATGGATGACCTAGGTGCTGTAAACCATACGCGGCATCACCAACTTGACCGCTCACACAAACATAGTCACCGACTTTGGCACCTGAACGTAACACGGCTTGTCCGTTTTCAACCCAGCCCATGGCTGTGACAGTAATGGTGAGATGAGGGCCTTGGGTCGTGTCTCCACCAATCAGAGCAACCCCAAATTGATTACAGCAGTCATAAATTCCCTGACTGAATCCTTTAAGCCATTCATGATCAATTGTAGGTAGGCTGAGCGCCAGTAAAATACTATGCGGTTTTGCCCCCATTGCTGCAATATCTGAAAGATTAACAGCTACGCTTTTCCAGCCAATTGCATGGGCAGAGGTATCAAGAGGAAAATGACGTCCAGCAACTAGCGTATCTGCACAGATCACCAATTGTTGGTTTACGGGAGGGGTAATTAAGGCTGAGTCATCTCCAATACCCAAGGTGACATCTGTGTAAGATTGTCTGTTAAAGTATTGGTCAATAATAGAAAACTCAGCCATATCAACTTCAAACCTATTAGTTTGCTTGTTGTTTTTCAGCACTACGTAGTGTTGAACTTAAACGATCTAGAACGCCATTAATGTATTTATGGCTATCTGCTCCACCAAAGTGTTTAGCGAGTTCAATAGCTTCATCTAGAACTACTCGGTAAGGTACTTCTAAATGATCACGTAATTCGTAAGCACCCAAGCGTAATGTTGCTAGCTCTACACCATCAAGTGCACTAAGTTCACGGTCAAGGACCGGAATAAGTAATGCATCAAGATCTTCGTGCTGTGCAATCACTTGTGTTAGCAGTTCGTGATAGTAGTTTAAGTCTACCTTGTGCATTGCATTTTCAGCACGGGTGCGTGCTTCGATTTCATGTACAGGGTTGTGACTCATTTGCCACTCATAAATACCTTGTACAGCAAAACGACGTGCTTTACGTTTTGCTGCATAAGCGGCTTGCAGTGTTTGAGACATGCTTTAAATTGCCTTTAATAAATTAACCATTTCAATTGCAGTTAAAGCAGCTTCGCTACCTTTGTTTCCTGCTTTTGTACCTGAACGTTCGATGGCTTGCTCGATGCTATCAGTAGTTAATACACCATTGATGACAGGCAAGCTGCTTTCTAACGCGACTACACCTAAACCTTTTGCACATTCACCTGCAACGAAGTCAAAGTGTGGTGTGCTACCACGAATAACTGCGCCAAGTGCGATGATTGCATCAAACTGGTTTGATGTAGCTAATTTTTTAGCAACAATCGGGAGTTCCCATGCGCCAGGAGCGTGAATAACAGTAATGTTATCTTCATTTACACCATGGCGTTTTAATGTGTCGATTGCACCATCCAATAAGTGTTCAACAACAAAGCTGTTGAAACGACCCACTAAAATCGCATAACGACCTTCGCTTGCGAGATGTAATAAACCTTCAATACGGCGAATTGCCATAGCAACCTCGATTATTTCGTTGTGATTTGATCAGCAGTGACATATTCCACTACTTCTAAATTAAAGCCAGATAAGGCATTGAAACGTAATGGTGAGCTGAGAAGCTTCATTTTTTCAACACCTAAATCACGCAAAATTTGAGCACCGACACCAATGGTTTGATATTGATGTGAAAGTGCTGCATTGGATTTCACCGGTTTTGGCTTATTTAAATCATCCAACGCTGGTCCCAAGTCTTGCAAATGATCTTGTCCGATCCAGACTAAAACACCGCGATCACTCGCTGCAATCGTCTGTAGGGCACGGTCTAAGTTCCACGCAGGTTCACCATCAGCTTTATTGAGCTTAAGCAAATCGCGAATTGGACTAAAACCATGCACACGTACTGTTGTAACACCTTCTTTTGGCTCGCCTTTAACTAAAGCCAAATGAATGTCCGGGTTACCAATCTCACGATAACGATAAAGTTCAAATGAACCATATTCTGTTTGAATGGTTTTTTGATCCAGACGTTCAACCGTTTGCTCATTGGTCATGCGGTAGTGAATCAAGTCCGCAATTGTACCAATTTTTAAGCCATGCTTCTCGGCAAAAATTTCTAAATCTGCACGGCGTGCCATTGTGCCATCTTCATTAATGATTTCACAAATAACAGAAGCTGGTTCAAGACCTGCTAAACGGGCTAAATCACAACCTGCTTCGGTATGGCCTGCACGATGTAAAACACCGCCTGGTTGTGCCATTAACGGGAAAATATGACCCGGCTGTACGATATCAGTTGGTTTTGCATGCGCTGCGACAGCAGCTTGAATTGTATGTGCACGCTCTGCTGCTGAAATACCCGTGGTAATACCTTCAGCGGCTTCAATTGATAAGGTAAAGTTTGTACTGTGCTGAGCACCGTTTTGGTCAACCATCAACGGAAGGTTTAACTGTTTACAGCGCTCACGGCTTAGCGTTAGGCAAACTAGACCACGTGCATGGGTAATCATGAAGTTAATATCTTCAGGACGAACATGCGTTGCTGCAATGACAAGATCACCTTCATTTTCGCGATCTTCGTCATCCATCAAGATAACCATTTTGCCTGCACGAATATCGGCGACAAGATCTTCAACACGACTCAGCGGCATTCGCTTTCACCTTTTTTTGTCGTAAGACAATTTCTATTTAATAAATTTTGCATAGTTTACGCTGTTTAGAGAATTTTGCCTATGATTCTGATTTATCCAAATTTGTGACATCTAAGAATAGATCGAGATTTATTTATACAAATAAATCATAAGAAAATGGAGTGGTTTTAAATAAAAGCCATGAATTTAAATAAAAAAAACCTAGCCAAAAGGCTAGGTTCTGATGCGCGTAGTTACTTTTTATGAAGCTGCACTACTTGGACTATCATTTTGTGGGATTGATTTTTTCCCCATTAAAATTTCAGTCCGGATATTTTGAGCAAGTTCAGCACATTCTGCATTCATACCATTGATCATAAATGCATGACGTGTCATCACATTGCTTGGGTTTGGCATTGCAACAAGTTGGTAGCTGTCTTGAATTGCTTTGAGCTGTTCATTTTCGAGATATAAAGCTGACTCTTTAGCGTGAAGATGCTGTGCTAAACGTTGAGCAGCTTCTTTTGCATCGATTTGCATAGCTTCTACAGCATTACATGTTGCACTACGAGTTTGCAGCGCAAAACGTTTATCTTCACGGTAACGTTTATATAAAACATCTGAAAGTAATTGGAATACGGTTCCAATCATAAGCAGACATTCTACGGCATGCGTATGAGAGGTTGAAATCGCAAGTGTCGCGCCTTCGGCATTAAACTCATCTACTACTTCAATATCTGTGAGCTTCAATTGGTAATGCTTAACGCATAACTCAATACTCTTGTTTAAAAAGAGCTGGCAGAGTTTGAAATAAGGAATAGATACCGATTGGTTAACACTGCTTAATAACTGTTTAGGGTCATAAAACTGAATATTGAGTGCCAACGTATGTTGATCAGCTGAATCTGAAGCTTTCTCGGTTTGTTGGCGAACTGCTGGTTTCGCTTTCGCTTGTTGCTGAGCTTGTGCAACCAAAGTTACCGTATTTTGTTTTTCTAGAGCCAATGCTTGAGTTAACTGCTGAATTTCATGCTTCAAGCGGTTTTCTTCATTAATGCGTGCCAAATATTCGGTACGGGTTGGACGAGCAATCGCGCGATAGGCAAGCCACAATAAAACATGCAAAAACAGAGAAGCTAAAATTGCAAGCCATTGAGTACGAAGAATTTCTCCAATACTTGGCTGAATCAACGTAACTTCGATAGATCCGACTTTCTTTTCATTTTGAAGGGCATCACGAGCAAAAATTTCGCCTTGGCGGGTTTTTGAAATTCCGCTTGTTGCTAGAACCTGTTTGTTTGCATCAAGAATGCGAATAGACGCAACACTTGGATTGGTCGCATAGCGATTGGCAATCAGAGCTAAAGACACCGTATTAGCAGGTTCAAGCTCAGATAAGCTGTCTGCAACGAGCTGACTGGTCATGAGCTGACCTTGACTCGCACGGTTTTCATTAAGCTGGTGTGTCGTTGCAATGACCAATAAAAAGGTATGCAATGCAAAACTAACGATCAGTAGGCTAGCAAATAGCCCTTGTCTAGGCGCAATCAAGTTAAACTTCCAAGGCAATTATATTGAAATTCGATTATGATTCTTACAATAGTTGTCACTCAGACTAGAGTCAATTCATGCGAGAAATCATTCTTATATCCTTTTTAGGACCGGACCAACCAAACCAGTTTACCCGATTAATGCAAGTACTATCCGTACATTCATTGCAAATACTGGATGTAGGTCAGGCTGTTATTCATAATCAACTTACATTAGGCATTGTGGTCGCTTCTGATAATGAAACTGCGACCGCTTTGGCAATGAAAGAGATTTTGATTTTAGCACATGATATTGGCTTAACAGTGCGCTTTAAACCAATCACGGGCGCAGAATACGATCAATGGGTAAGTGAAGGTGGTCGGACTCGTTATATCGTCACGGCTTTAGCCCCAGAACTCACTGCGGCACACTTACAAGCAGTTACAAAAATTGTGTCTAGCCAAGGCTTTAACATCGAAACAGTAACGCGTTTATCAGGTCGTGTAGACTTCGAAAGAGATAATAAATTTCCACGTCGTGCCTGCGTACAGTTTGGTCTAAGTAGCGGCCCAACTTTAGATGCACAAGCCATGCGTGCTGCATGTTTACTTCTTTCAAGCGAATTAAATATCGATGTTGCTGTTCAAGAAGACAATGCTTATCGCCGTAACCGCCGTTTGGTGTGTTTCGATATGGACTCAACATTAATTGAACAAGAAGTGATTGATGAGTTGGCGATTGAAGCAGGGGTAGGTGCACAAGTAGCTGAAATTACTGAAAGAGCGATGCAAGGTGAGCTTGATTTTCAGCAAAGTTTCCGTGCGCGCGTTGCATTATTGAAAGGACTTGATGCTGCTGTTTTACCTAAAATTGCAGAGCGTTTAACCATTACCGAAGGTGCAGAACGTCTTATCTCGACCTTAAAGGCACTTGGTTATAAAACGGCAATTTTATCTGGTGGATTCCAGTATTTTGCTGAATATTTACAAGGCAAACTCGGTATTGATGAAGTCCACGCTAATATCTTGGATGTGCAAGACGGCTTCGTAACAGGTGAAGTGAAAGGCGCAATTGTAGATGGCGCCCGTAAAGCTGAGCTATTACGCGAGCTTGCGAATAAGATGGGGATTTCTCTAGAGCAAGCGATGGCAGTAGGCGATGGTGCAAACGATTTACCAATGCTTGCGATTGCAGGCTTAGGCGTTGCCTATCGTGCAAAACCATTAGTACGCCAAAATGCAAATCAAGCGATTTCAAGTGTTGGTTTAGATGGTGTGCTGTATTTACTCGGTATGCATGATAAAGATTTAAATCGTGCTTAACCTACATGGATAAGCTTTAAGCGCTACTTCAGAGTAGCGCTTTTTTTATGCAGAATAGTCATAAAAACAAGCAAGTTATGACAAAATTTTGCACAGAAAAAAGGCAATAAAAAAATCTGAAAAAAACTTATTTGGGGCCTTAAAAACAGCATATTTTTTTGTAATGACACGCCAGAATTGATGCTATATAGGGAATCGAACTTTTTGAATTTTACAAAAATGTAATGACAAAAGAATGTTGCGACAAAGTATGTCGCATTGAGAAAAAACGGGTCTTTTTTTCTAAAAAAAAACATCCATAATGCATCGTAAGCTTCAACACAAATCATGAATTAAAGTTGTTTTTGGAATGAGGTCGGGTATTTAAGACCGAATGTTTTTAGACGTTTTCATTAAGACGGAGGTTTCTATGGTAACAGCGAATTTTGCCGCTATCGCCGAATTCAGCTTAATTGCTGTCGCGCTTGTTGCTGTTTTCTTTTCTCCTTACCGTCGTTGGCTTGGTTTTATGCTTGCAGGGATGTTCTTTTGGGGGCTATTGGAAGTGGTCCGTTTTGGAGTTCAAGTCACTTTTGAAATGCCAGTCACATATAGTTATTTAACTGCACTAAGTCTAGCGATGGTAATGGTTACATTTATTCTGTTACGTGAGGATAAACAAGCACAAAAGGCATTGGCAAATCGCCAATATATAGAACACACGCCAGTATATGAAGATGATCAGCAGCAATGTTCTAGCCGATAATTAAATTGTTATCTAACGGTAAAAAGGTATGCACAGCATGCCTTTTTCATTTACGAAACGTGATTTTTATTATACAAAGCATTTATTAAAAAATAGCCAGTTATGCTACGATAGATGCGTCTGTTGACGTTTCATCTAGATTGCGTTGCCAGCTAAAAAATTATCAATTGATGCATAAAACACAGGCAATGGTATGTCGTTGCTAAGTTTTGCTCTAAAGTTTTCATAAAAATACAATAGGCGTGAATGTTCATGAAACTTTCTTCCATACCTGTAGTCAAGTTACCTCTCGTTGATGTCAGTACAGACCCGTTAGATTTATTGGTAGCAGGTTTAGTGCTGCGTATGAAGCAGTTGGCGCGTACTAGCCCTAAGTTTATTGAACTGATTCATGACCGCGCGTTCCGTATTCAGATTGGTACAGACCTAGGCGTTGCACGTCAGATCATTATTAATAATGGTCAAATTGACACGGTTGCAGGTGCACCTGAGAAAGCTGATTTTATTTTGCAATTCGCAGACAGTGAGCAAGGTGTAAAAACTTTGATTAAAGGTGACCCAACAGCATTTATGACGGGTATGCAAGACGGCAGCATTAAAATGGAAGGTGATTTCAGCCTATTGGTATGGTTTAACCAAGTCGCTAAGCTCATTCCACCTAAGTTACCAAAACCAGTAAAAGAAAAAGTACGTCAGGCGCGTGCTTTCATTAAAGAGAAAACTGGACGTTAATTGCCAGACATAAAAAAACTCCCATTTGGGAGTTTTTTTATGTCTATGCTTCAACTTCCAAATTGAAAGTTACTGGGCCATCATTAATGAGGTGTACTTTCATATCCGCAGCAAAAATTCCGGTTTGAACGTTTTCAAATTGAGAATGTGTATATTCAACCAATTGTTCGTATAATGCTTTTGCATCGCTAGGTGGCATTGCCGGGCCAAAGTCTGGACGCAAACCTTTTTGTGTTTGTGCCATTAAGGTAAATTGCGACACAAGCAGGATTCCACCATTTGCTTGAGACACGTTCCAGCCCATTTTGCCTTGCTCATCATCAAAGATTCGATATTTCAAAATTTTATCAATAAGCTTTTGGCCAACAGCCAAATTATCATCTCTGCCAATGCCTAAAAACACCAGTAGGCCGTGTTGGATTTCGCCTGTAGTTTCACCGTCTACCACCACTTTGGCTTCAAGAACTCGTTGTATTAAAGCGCGCATAGTTAAAGCAAATTTCTATAATTAATTGAATTAACGTAGTTTAGCAGAATTTAAATTAAATGATTTTTAAAAGGAAATTTCATGGAACTGCAACAATGGTATAAAACCTCGCAATTCATCCATAAAAATATGCTTTAATGCTAAGAAGCAAGCGAATAATCATTGACTATGTCTCCAATTATCCATTCTTTACTAGATACAGACTTGTACAAATTTACGATGTTACAAGTGGTTTTGCATAAATTCCCGCAAACCCATAGTGTCTATCATTTCCGCTGTAGAAATTTAGAAGATACTGTCTATCCACTAGTAGATATTTTGGATGATTTAAACGAGCAACTCGACTATTTGTGTAGCCTTAAATATAAAGAAGATGAGCTTCAATATTTACGTAAATTACGCTTTATCAAAAGTGACTTTGTTGATTATTTAGAACTATTTCAACTGAAACGACGTTTTATTCAGGCTAGCATTGATGCAGAAGGTCGTTTGGATATTCGTATTGAAGGTCCAATGGTCCAGGCCATGATGTTCGAGATTTTTGTTCTGGCAATTGTAAACGAGTTATATTTTAGCCGTATCAAAACAGACCAAGTTTGGGCTGAAGGCGAACGCCGGTTACAAGCAAAACTTGATTTGATTCAGCAATATGAAAAATCTCAACAGCCGAATGATCCACCGTTTTTAGTTTCTGATTTTGGTACACGCCGTCGTTATAGCTTTGCATGGCAAAAGCATGTCGTAGCGGCATTTCATAAAACTGTACCAAATGTGTTCCGTGGTACAAGTAATGTGTTGCTGGCTAAAGAGCTTAACATTACACCAATCGGGACCATGGCACATGAGTTCCTACAAGCTTTTCAGGCACTTGATGTACGTTTGCGTGATTTCCAAAAAGCTGCTCTGGAAACGTGGGTACAAGAGTACCGTGGAGATTTAGGAATTGCCCTAACCGATGTGGTAGGGATGGATGCTTTCTTACGCGACTTTGACCTGTATTTTGCCAAACTCTTTGATGGTTTACGTCATGACAGTGGCGACCCGTATGAGTGGGGCGATAAGGCGTATGCACATTACCGTAAATTAAAAATTGATACCAAAACCAAAATGCTGACCTTTAGCGATGGCCTTAATTTGCCAAAGGCATGGGAATTGCATCAGTACTTTAAAGATCGTTTTCAGGTGAGTTTTGGCATTGGAACTAATTTGACCAATGACATGGGGCAAAAGCCGCTGAATATTGTGTTGAAACTGGTTGAATGTAATGGTCAGTCAGTTGCGAAAATCTCAGATAGTCCGGGTAAAACCATGACTGACAACGATACTTTCTTGGCCTATTTACGTCAGGTTTTTGAAATCGAAGAACTTGAAGAAGCGGTTTAAGTAAAAAGTAGTCTCGCTATTTTTTATTTTTAAAAGTGAGAATGCTGATATCTGATTTGCTGCTAAAGTGTAGCAGAAAATCAGAGTTTGTTAGATATATGCTTATGCTAAGATTGAAAATAAGCTGGTATAAAAAGAAACCATGACGATGACACTCCCTGATTTTAAACTCGATTTATTAATAGAAGCAGAAGAATTAGTGCCTTATTTAGGCAATGAATATATTCGCATTATAGATTTGAGCCGTGCATCGGTTTATGAACAACTCCATATTCCACATGCCATTCATTTACAGCCTAAATGGTTAGTGGCTCAGCATGAAGAAGCAACTGGTGTTTTGCCGGATGAAGCGGGTTTACAAGCACTTATTGAAAAATTGAATATTTCACCTAATCATCATGTCGTAGTGTATGACGATGAAGGCGGGGCATGGGCTGGGCGTTTAATCTGGAATTTGCATTGCTTAGGATTTACCCGTACCAGTTTAATTAACGGTGGTATCCATGCATGGTTAGGGGCAGGCTTACCCACTACAGCAGAAGTCGAAAAAATTTCTCCTGTTACAGACTTAATTCAAATTGATTTATCACATGCTGCTCAGTTCAGAGTGAACTATGAAGAGCTACGCAAACAAGTTGAACAAGAAAGTGTGCAACTATGGGATTGCCGGACGAGTGATGAATATAGTGGTGTCCGTTTAGCAGCGCGACGCGGCGGTCACATTCCAAATGCCCTCCATTTTGAATGGAGTACTGCACTTAATCGTCAAAATCATCTAAAATTGCATCCGCTTGAACGCACGCGGCAGCGCCTTGAACAACTTGGGTTCGATTTACAACAACCTGTAGTTGTGTACTGCCAGTCACATCACCGTTCCGGTTTGGCCTATATTCTGGCTAGACTCTTGGGCTGGGAAGCAAAAGCCTATGATGGTGCGTGGAGTGAATGGGGCAATCGCCTCGATAGTCCTATTATTACTGGAGAATCACCCTCGTGAGTTTCACATCTCGATTAAAAAAAGAATTATTTATTAAGGCACAAAACCTTGTACCACAGCACCAATTGAGCCGTGTGGTAGGTAAAGTTGCTGCGAGTGAAAATCCAGTTGTGAAAAACGCTGTTATTCATGCGTTTAAAGCTAAGTATGGGATTGATTTATCGATTGCTGAACAAGGCAATGCACTGAAATATAAATCTTTTAATGACTTTTTTACCCGTGCATTAAAAGAAGGTGTACGTCTAATTGATGAAAATGCAGATAGTATTGTGTCACCAGCGGACGGTGCAATTTCCCAAATTGGTAAAATTACTGCGGGTGAAGTCTTTCAAGCCAAAGGTCAAAGTTTCTCTGTAGAGAAATTAATTGGTGATCCGCAACTTGCTCAGCCATTCCAAGATGGTGAGTTCGCGACAGTTTATTTATCACCACGCGATTACCACCGTGTTCATATGCCGTTTGCAGGTACTTTAACAGAAACGTTATATGTGCCAGGCGAGCTATTTTCGGTAAATCAGGTCACTGCTGAAAATGTACCGGGATTATTTGCTCGTAATGAACGTATGGTGTGTTTGTTTGATACTGAACTTGGCCGTATGGCTGTTGTTCTAGTGGGGGCGATGATTGTTGCTGGTATTGAAACTGTGGCAACAGGCAAGGTAAAACCTTCAGGTCGTATCGAATTACAGCATCATCAGTTAAAGCTAGAGAAAGGTGCTGAGCTTGGACGTTTTTATTTAGGTTCTACAGCCATTATTTTATTTGAAAAAGATAAGATCGAATGGGAACAACGTTTTAAAGCTGAGTCTGTGGTTGTAATGGGTGAGCGCATGGGACATACAGTTTAGTAAACGATATAATCACCATAAAATAAGTAAACCCTGACTTTAATTATTCAGGGTTTATTTTTTTAATTTAAGTTATATAAAATTAAAATATATAACTATGTTTTGACTTATATTATATAGAAAAATAATTATTATTAAGTGATCTAAATGAGTACGTTATATGAGCTAGTCTATAAATATGTATCTGAAGAGAGCAAAAATATTAATATGATTAAAAATTAATAAATAAAAATAGAATGAAATATTTAAGTTAGACTTAAGTCGAGGTTTTAATTTTATTTGAAGATAAGTTATTAAATCTAAAAAAATTATTTATTTTTTATAACCATGAAGCGCTTTTTTGATATTACACCACTTTAGCCTTGGCACAATGCTTGCTACTTGTTTAGGACTTTACTGTAACTTTCATATTTTTTAGGTTCTGAAATCATGTTAAAAGTTAAACGCCTGACAGCTTCGGTTTTATCTGTACTTTGTATTTCACTCACCCATGCCAATGATTTTAAAGTTTTAAATCAAATTTCAAAACAGCCTACTCAACTTCAAAGTGGCGAATATAAAGGTAATTATTATGTTCCCTCTACTTTAAATACCATTACATGGGGCTATTTACCAAATCGAGATGCTAAACCCGTGCTTACTGTTCCGTCGGGTAGTGTAGTGACATTCGATACGGTTTCTCATGAAGGTTTACTTGAAGATCAGGGGCGTAATGCTGAAAAGTTCTTTAAATCGAAGGGTGTAAATTCTAATCAAATATTGGAAGATGCAAAAACAATTACACAGTCAAATTTAAAGCATGATTTTCATAAAGATGGGCCGCATATTGTGACAGGCCCTGTTGCCATTGAAGGCGCACAGCCCGGTGATATTTTGAAAGTTGAAGTACTTAAAGTTGAACCGCGTGTTCCTTACGGTGTGATTTCAAATCGACATGGTAAGGGGGCTTTAGTAGGGGAGTTTCCTAAAAAAGCGAAGCAAGAAAATGCATCGGCTGAACATCCTGAACGCTATGGAAATGTATCGATTTTCACCCCAATTGAAAAAAATGCACAAGGTGAATATGAAGGGGTATTAAAAACAGAATCTGGTAAATCAATACGTTTTCCGCTGTATCCTTTTATGGGAATTATGGGGGTAGCAGCCAATACATCTGAGCCGGTTCACTCTGTACCACCTGCAATGTATGGCGGAAATATTGATATTAATGAACTAGGTACAGGTTCAACCGCGTATTATCCTGTTCAGGTTAAAGGTGCATTATTCTATACGGGTGATAGCCATTTCGCGCAAGGCGACGGAGAGGTGGCATTAACGGCACTGGAAGCTTCAGCCCGCGCCACGCTCAAATTTACCTTACTCAAAGCAGGTAAGGACAAAATACCGGGCAAAGATTTAAAACAACCCTTAGCTGAAAATGCTGAGTTTTGGATTACGCCGGGACTTGATGAGGATTTAGATGAAGCCATGAAAAAGTCTACACGTGAAGCCATTCGTTTCTTAAACCAAGAATACGGTATTGATGAAGCGACAGCGTATGCCTATTTAAGTGCCGCAACTGATTTTGAAGTTTCACAAGTAGTAGATAAAACTAAAGGTATTCATGCAAAAATCAGAAAAGCTGATTTTAAAGAGTTTGAGCGTAAATAATTGAGATGATCAGAGCTTGGTATTTAAAATATTAAATACCAAGTTAATCTTATTTTAACTATTTATAAGTATTATATAATTTATAATTAAGTATAATGAATATCACACATATTTATTAGTATAAAATCTAATGCAATCACTTCCAAACGTTCTACTATATCTTGCTGCTTTATTAACATTCTGTGCCGCATTACTTCATTTTGTTTGTGTGTTCTGGGGAGCAAATGGTTTTCGGTTTTTAGGGGCGGGGAAAAGTATTGTCCAGATGGTTGAAAGAGGGCACTGGTATCCTAATTTTACAGCTATAACTGTGGGGTTAATTCTAACTGTATGTGCTATTTATGCCTTCTTTGCAGCAAAGGGAATACAGGTATTACCATTTACTAAACTTATTTTGTCACTTGTTTCAGCGGTTTTTCTTATCCGTGGTTTTGCTTTTTCATGGTTAAAGTCAAAATTTGTGGGAAATAGTGATTTATTTTGGTATGTCAGCTCAGCCTTTTGTTTAATACTCGGCGCTTTATATGCCGCAGGCGTATATTTAATTTGAAACGAATATATTCTAAGTGAACTAGAGTGAATAATTTTAAAAATTAAAAAGGGAGCTTAGCTCCCTTTTTAATTATTTAGTCCAGCCATATTTTTTGAAAATAGCATTAGCTTGCTGAGACGATAAGAACTCTACAAAACGTTTAGCCTCGGCATCTTTTAAACTATGTTTAGTTAATGCTACACCTGTGTCACGATAGACAACTAGCTCTGGTTCGATAGGGATAATTTGTCCAACATCTGGGTTACTAACTCCCCAAATATTAAAGACTAACCAAGCATCATAGCTGCTATTTTCTTCCCAGTTTTTCTTGGCAATCCCTGTGTTGGCTGCATAGGTGGCAATATTCTTTCGAAAAGCTTTTGTTAATTGAATATTTCCGGTTCTGCCAGCGATATCTTCCCACATACCGACTTGACCTGCACCATGTGTAACTAAAACTTTAATATTGGGTTTAGCTAGGTCTTTAAATCCTTTAATATTTTTAGGATTTCCTTTGCGTACTAAAATGGCTGCGGGGCGTAAATATAAAGGTTCCACCGAGTCTTTTATAATTTGCTCAGAAAAGGTATTTTCGAAATCAGACATCATGGCTTCGGAACCACTATAGATAACATCTGCATTTAGTTTCGCTTTTTCAGACCATTGAGCAGTAGGACCAGAAGTCACATGGACTGCTATGCCAGTTTTATTGGTGAATTGTTTGGCGGCTTCTTTCATGGCGGGTGCGGGCCCACCTGGACCATAGACTTGTACGTCTGCAAAACTATGGATAGATAGAGAACCGAGAATAAGAAAAATCAGGTAGGGTATAAATTTTTGTTTTGACATTTTAATCACTATAGTAATTAAGAAAATATCAGCATATATTTTTTATTATTGAAATTGGATTAATTTTTGCAACGATATTTATAATACATTTCTTTGAAATATATTTAATGAGATTTTAAGAGACTATATATAAATGTAAATTATTTTGAGTTGAATATAAATATAGAAGATTCTATGGTAATTTATATTTTATAAATTAATTATTTAAATAGATGTAATGTAAATAATAGAGGAGTAATCCCTTGATTAGAAAAAGTAATTCTTTTTTAAAAATTTTATTTAGCAGTATTTGTTTGGTGTCTGGCTCTGCTATGGCTGCTCAAATTACTGATTTGGGTAAGCAAATTGTGAGCGAAAAACCAGGCTCCATACTCTCGATAGCACAACAAGATGTGACAGATTTATTTCCTCATGCAGATCAGCGCTTGTTGGTTAATTATCGTAGTCGAGGTATTCAGGGCGAGCCTATTGTTGCATCGGCTTTTATTTTATTACCGAAAGGAACACCACCAAAAAATGGCTGGCCGATACTGGCTTGGGCACATGGGACGACAGGAGTTGCTGATACTTGTGCACCTTCGGGTGACTATGTGGGTGGACCAGTTCACTCATATCAAGAAGTTGCTTCCAAAGCTTTAGATGGTTGGCTTGCACGTGGCTATGCAGTTGTTGCACCTGATTATCAGGGCTTAGGTACATCAGGCGGGCATCCTTATATGAATGCAAAGAGCCAACTACATACGGTTGTCGATGCAGTGCGTGCATTGCATTTGCTTAAGCCCAAGAGCTTTAATAAACAGTGGTTGGTGATGGGGCACAGTCAAGGTGGGGCTGCGGCAATTGCAGTGTCTGCCTATGGTCAAAAAGATGCACCTGAACTAGATTTAAAAGGGGCAATTGCTCTTGCGCCAGGCGGCTATCAATATGAAGGCATTGCAGAATATGTGAAAACTAATCCGAACCCAGAACCTAGTGTGGCAGCATTTTTCCCGATTGTGTTATTGGGAGCACAAGCAGCAGAACCAAGTATTGTTCCTGAAAACTTAGTCAGTGCAGAAATGAATGCGGTGCTAACTCAAGCGCGCAGTCGCTGTTTATCTGAACTTCAATCTGATTTGAAGAAGTCTCCTTCTAGCATATTTCTGCCTAATGCAGACTTAAAACCTCTTCTGGCTTATCTAAAACAACAGTCCATTGAAAATATGGTGCCGACTGTGCCATTAATGATTGTTCAAGGTTCTAAAGATCATTTAGTCGACCCTAGAGGCACATCTGCTTATTATCAGCAGTTATGTAAATTAAAAAAACCAACTATATATCAAACGATTGATGGCGGAGATCATCGTGATGCATTACGCCAGAGCAATACTTTTGCCACTAGTTTTTTAAACGTAATAGAGAAAAATCAGACAAAATCGTATTGCTCCAATTTTAAGTAAATTGGTTTAAATAATACAAAAAAGCCGACTTTTCATGAGTCGGCTTTTTTGTATGTGCAGGGAATAGTTTTAGGTCATGTTATATAGTCTTTCTTTTGGAAAAACTGCGGTAAATGTTGATCCCTCGTTTTCTTTAGACTGCACATCTAAATACGCACCGTGTTGCATAAGCACATGTTTTACAATTGCTAAGCCTAAACCTGTACCACCTGTTTGACGGCTACGGTCGCTGTCCACACGATAGAAGCGTTCAGTCAGGCGTGGTAAATGTTTAGGATTAATTCCGATGCCCGTGTCTTGTACACTAAAGTAAGCATGTTCGCCATCATCATGCCAGCCAATGGTAATGGTTCCACCTTTTGGCGTGTACTTGATGGCATTGGTAATTAAATTACTAAATGCGCTGGCAATTTCCATGTCGGAACCAATCAGGTCGCAGTGGCTATCAATGTGTAAATTGAGCGTATGTCCATAATCGGCATTATAGGCCTGAGCATCATCAAATAATTGATTCATTAAACTCGGCATTTCAATAATCTGATTTTTCGCAATTTTCTTGTTATTTTCTAAATTTGATAACAACAGTAAATCATTGACCAAAGCATTCATACGCTTGGTTTGTGACTGCATTTGATCAAAGGCACGTTTCCAGCGTGGACTAATATCTTCCTGATCGGTAAATGTTTCGATATAACCACTCAGTACGGTTAATGGTGTACGAAGTTCATGTGAAATATTATCGACGAAGTCTTTACGCATTTGCTCAAGGTTATGCATACGAGTCACGTCGTAAGCTACTAATAAACGACTTTCTCCACCAAATCGAGTGAGCTTAACCTGTACATAACGGTCATCATCAAAATTGGAATGGAGTTTAATCCCATCGGGTGCCTGATCAATATTGTTAAAATATTCAATAAAGGTCGGCTGACGTAAAATCGTTAAGAGGTTTCGGCCACGGTCAAGTGGACTAATCCCTAATAAACGCTCTGCGGCTGGGTTCCACCATTCGATTTGATGTTGATCATCAATTAGAACTACGGCCTCAGCAAGGGCAACTAAGGAAGATTGTGCTCGGTCAATTAAACCGACCATTTCGGCCTGAACAATTCGTTCCTGACGCTGAGCACGGTAAACATTAAATAATAATGCACCCCAAATCCCGTTAAGATTTGGAGGCACATCATAAGGTTTATTGGCAATCCAGTCATTGACCAGATATAAAGAACGCAACTGGAGTGTAAAAAACACCACGAAGGCGATAAAAATACAACTCCAGAAATACCCGACACCTAAACCGACTAAACCGGCAATAATTAGAAAAAATAATAAAAGCCGTAAATCTTGTTTGGCAAACGTCCATAAACTACTGTAACGAGAAAGTTTTTGTTCACGTACCTGTTCAGGGACGGGGTAGGGTTCATACATAAATCTTGGTTAACCTGCGGCTAAATCTGCACGTGTTGAGAAACGGTAGCCAGTTCCACGTACAGTCTGAACAAATCGGTCAACACCAAAAGGTTCTAAGACTTTACGCAAACGACGGATATGCACATCGATAGTGCGGTCTTCAATATATACATTACCGCCCCATACCTGATCGAGCAACTGGGCACGCGTATATGCACGCTCTGGATGGGTCATAAAAAATGCAAGTAAGCGATATTCAGTTGGGCCCATATCTAAAATGCTGTTGCCAAAGCTAACACGCTGGCTTACAGGATCAAGAATTAAACCATTGGCATCAATTGTTTTTTCACCACTTAATGCATTTGCACGGCGCAGAACTGCCTTAATACGTGAAACCAGTTCACGTGTTGAGAAAGGCTTCGTCATGTAATCATCTGCACCCGCATCAAGACCTTGTACTTTATGGTCTTCTTCTCCACGAGCGGTGAGCATAATCACTGGAATTTCTGCTAGGTTCTCATCACGTTTTAAGCGGCGACATAAATCGACACCACTTACGCCTCCAGGTAACATCCAATCAAGCAAGATAAGCGCCGGACGTTGGTCGACGATAATTTGATGAGCCTGTTTGGCATCTTCAGCCTGTAAACACTGAAAGCCTGCCATGTCCAAAGAAGTATGGATCATTTCACGAATAGGGAGCTCATCATCGACAATTAAAATATAGTCATCTTTCACAGCGCAATATCCTATAGATTTAACGGTGAACCGTTTTGTAGTTATGACAGGCTTATTACAAAGATTAATTATGACAATTTCATTGCAGAAAAGTCTATAAAATTGAATTTAGCAATAATTTGTGACAAAACCAAGGCAAAGGCATGACCAAATGATGACATATAAACTTTAAACTTCTTAAATTCATTCAATGGGTTATTACCATAATTGCTTAACCGGTTTTTCAGATTATTAGCTGTCAAAAAACTTTAATATTATTTTGAAACTTGGGCTAATAGGGATAAGAAAACAATACGGCATGCGGTTAAAACCTGCTCAAGAGACTGCTCAAATCCTCCCATGACCCATCGAATCGCAATTTGAGTGACATATCCATTCAAGCCAGTTGCGATTAAAGAGAGCTCATTTTCATGGTGTTGAATTTGCGGCATGGTTAGCATAACAAAGGCCTGAATCATGCGATCAAATTGCGCAAGCGTTTCTTGAATGGTGGCTTGATTATGTAATTCTTGTACCAAAACGGCATCGACATAGATGATACGAGCTAATCTTGGATCATCTTTTAAGGTGGTCAGCAGTGCTCTTAAACCCGCATCGACCATTTTTTCTGGGTCGGGTGCAGCTTTAATCACGGCTTGCATCAGATTTTGCTGTAATTCTTCAATCATTTTTAAAAAGATGGTTTGGAATAAATCTTCACTTTTCTTAAATGATTCATAAAAATAACGTTCTGTGAGTTTTGCCTCTTGGCAAACATCTTTTACCGTCACTGAAAAAAAACCGAGCGTTCCGTAGGTCGCAATACCTGCTTCAATCAGTTTTTCACGGCGTGCCTCTTTACGTTCAGATAGAGATAACCCTTTGAACTGACGTTCTTTACTCACACTTTTTGTTTTCTTTTTACTGGTTGAGTCGTTAGTCGCCATAAATAAGTCGTTTCCTAAAGATTGGTTTCCTAATTTATAGGTTTTGGCCAAATATGCTCACTATGATAAAGCCCTCAGAAGAATTGTGCCATTCTATCTGAAATTACAGTGTACTATATTGACAATGGATATTGTCAAAATTATATTGAAGATGTCTGAACTGCACATGCAATGAACCGACTGTGCAAATATCGAAAAACAAAGGATGGACAATGAAAAATTTTAAAAACAAAGTCGCTGCAATTACGGGCGCGGGTTCTGGCATTGGGCAACAGTTAGCAATTCTTTTGGCAAAACAGGGCTGCCATCTTTCGTTGAGTGATATTAATGAAAAAGGATTACAACAAACTGTCGAGCTTTTAAAGCCTTACAGCAATATTACTGTTACCACCAAAAAGCTTGATGTGTCTGACCGTGAAGCGGTAAAACAGTGGGCGCAAGAAACTGTGCAAGATCACGGTTCTGTTAACCTGATTTTTAACAATGCTGGCGTTGCGTTAGGCTCGACTGTCGAAGGCGCAACCTACGAAGATTTAGAGTGGATTGTTGGGATTAACTTCTGGGGTGTCGTATACGGTACTAAAGAATTTTTACCGTTCATTAAGCAAACTCAAGATGGGCACATTATTAACATCTCGAGCTTATTTGGTCTAACTGCTCAACCAACCCAATCTGGCTATAATGCAACTAAATTTGCTGTGCGTGGCTTTACCGAATCGTTACGCCAAGAGTTGGATATTGAAAAAAGTGGCGTAAGTTCTTTGTGCGTACATCCGGGAGGCATTCGCACCAATATTGCTAAAGCTGCAAAAATGAGTGACAGTTTGACTAGTTTAGGTATGGACCCGACAAAATCGATTCAAAACTTTGACAAGCTACTTCGTACTCCTCCAGAAGAAGCTGCCCGTCAAATCTTGGATGCTGTTTTGAAAAATAAACGCCGTTTATTGATTGGTAGTGATGCAAAAATTCTTGATGCATTCCAGCGTTTATTCCCGACCGGATACCAACGTGCTTCAACCATTGTGACTAAGTTAATGAAATAATTTTCAATGCAAAAAAGCCATCAATTGATGGCTTTTTTTATAATATTTAAATAGTTCTAAATAAGAACTTTGATCGTCTTTTTCTTCCAGATAAATTGATAATACAAGCCTTGAATAATACATAGACTGACAAATGCCAAGGCATAGGCAACCCAAATGCCTTTAAGTCCCCACATTGAGCTAAACCAGTAAGCACATGGAATCTCAATAAATAAAATGGCAGAGATGTTAATCAGCATTGGAACAGTCACGGTACCGCTCGCACGCATGATAGATGCAAAAATGGCACCTGCGCCAAAGAATAAAATTGCCCAAAGTACAATAAATAAAAGCTGCTGTCCTAACACCACCACAGTTGGGTCTGTGATGAATAAAGCCATCAAATATTTTGAAAATAGATAACCAAGTGCAATTAAGGTACCTGTAAATAAAAAGTTCATTCCCAGAGCCGTGCGAGTTACTCGTGCTAAGAGATCTGATTTACCCGCACCAATCGCTTGCGCTGCAAAAATTGAGGCTGCGATGGAGATCGAAATCGCTGGAAACTGAATGTAGTTGAGCACCTGATTCACTGCACCATACGCTGCTGTAGCATGTGAACCATAATGGTTAACCAACCCAACAATAACTAAACCCGCCATTGAGGTCGTAATCATTTGAATACCAGTTGGGACGCCTAAACGTAAAATGATTTTACTCAGTTCTGGATTATGACGAATATGTTGCAGAAGTTGACGATTCGGCCGGAGTGGATGATTTTTCTTATTTAGATAAATCGCGAGAAAAATCAAAATAGCCACATAACCCATGATCGTTGCGATTGCTGGAGCAATAATCCCAAGAGCAGGTAAGCCAAAATAACCTTTAAGTAATATTGGGGTAATTACTAAACCAATTACACTTGTTAGAGCAAGGGCCAGTAAAGGGGTTGTACTATCTCCCACACCACGTAAAATTGAGGTATAGATAATATAAACGAACAGAAGTGGGCTACCTGCCAGCATCCATTGCACATACGGCAAAGAAAGATGCATGACCTTGGGATCTGTACCTAAAAGCTCCAAAATATCATGAGCGAAAAACACACCGATAATCGCGGTAATAATTCCGCCAATGATGGTCATAAACAGGGTAGAACCAACCACACTTTGGACCTTTTCTATATTTTGCGCGCCCCATGCTTGTCCTACTAAAACAGTAGTACCCGTTGAAATCCCGATGATAAAAGCGAGGAGCAAAAATAAGATAGGAAAAAAAACCGAGACGGCAGCAATCGCATCAACTCCCATCATTTGACCAACAAAGATGGTGTTAATAGTTCCCGACAAGTTCTGCAAAATATTGGTTGCAATCAAGGGTAGCAAGAAAACAAAAAATGTTTTCCATAGATTTTGCTGTTGAATTAAGGACTGTCTTGGTGGCATGTATTCTCCATCGCCCATCTCTTTGTTGAGCTGGGCGGATATTCAACTTAGCATAGTTGGAGCGAATGACTTGTAGTATTTTTACAGCGCTAAGTGGCTAAATTTATTAACATTGATTCAAAATTTCTCCTGCTTTTTTCAGAGTCTCATCATTTTTAGCAAAGCAGAATCGAATCAAGCGTAAAGACTCAGGCGCTTGCTGATAGAAAACCGAAACTGGAATAGCCACAATCTTATGTTGTTCGGCAAGAAACTGGCACATTTCTACATCGTTTAAGTCGGGACGAATTTGACTGTAATCGAGGTTTTGGAAATAAGTACCTTGAGAAGGTTTAAGTAAAAAACGACTATTATGAATTGCCTGATTAAATCGATCTCTTTTCGTTTGGTAAAACTGCGAAAGCTCTTGAATATGTTCTGGATGTTGCTCCATATATTGTGCTAGAGCAATCTGACAAGGAGTCGTACCACAGAAGTTCGCATATTGATAAATCTGGCGGAATAAACGCATCAGTTCAGGTGAAGCGACGCAGTAACCTGTTTTCCATCCCGTCACATGAAAGGTTTTTCCAAAAGAACCAATTACAAAACTACGCTCTCTGAGCTCTGGAAAATGCAATGCACTAAAGTGTTGTTGACTATCAAAAACTAAGTGTTCATAGACTTCATCGGATAAAACTAAAATATTTTTATCTTGAATCAGTTCAATGAGTTCTAACCAGTCTTGTTTATCCCAGATCGTACCTGTTGGATTATGGGGAGTATTCACCACAATCATGCGTGTTTTGTCATTGATCAAATCTTTAACCTGTTGCCAGTTCACCTTAAAGTCGGGTGCTTGCAGGGCAATATGAACCGCTTTGCCGCCTGCTAATTCGACAGAAGGGCCATAACTATCATAACTTGGGTCAAAAATAATGACTTCATCACCTGCATTGATGCAGGCTTGTATGGCACAAAAAATTGCAATGGTTGCACCGGGAGTAATCGTGATTTGAGTAACAGGATCAAGTTGAATTTGATCACGCTGCTGAAATTGTAAAGCGAGTTGCTCCCGTAAACCGAGAATACCATCGCCAGGCGGGTACTGATTATGTCCAGCTAAAGTCGCTTGAGATAAGGCTTCAAGTAGGGCTTGTGGCGCCGGAAAATCTGGAAAGCCCTGTGACAGGTTGAGTGCACCTAGACGATGTGCCAGTGCCGTCATGGTACTAAAAATAGTCACGCCTTGAGTGGCCAATTTTGACTGTAGCTGAAGCATATTGTTCTCTTATTAAAAATATTTAAAGTTATAAAATTGATTCAATCACTGCCCGAATTACACCGAGTGTCAAACCAATAAATGCACCCACTACCACACCATTTACACGGATCATGTGCAAGTCGCCACCGACTTCATTTTCAATTTTCCCGATCATTTCACGTGAGTCCCATTCATGAATGCGTTCACTCACATAGCGTATGATTTTATGGCTATACTGATCCGTAAAATTCATGGCAAGTCCTGTCATTTCTTTGTTGAGAACTTCACGTACTTTTACATTTTGAACAAGGTTTTCACCGAGCTGCTGAATCGCAGCCCGCAGGTTCATTGCAATGCCAGAGTCTTCTTTCATTAAATCTTCTTTAATGGCATCACACAAAATGGTGACAGCACCACTAATGAAATTTAGAACTTGAGGACTATCAAGGAGCGCATCTTTACCACTGTTAAGACGTTGACTGGCAACACTATCGGGTTTCGCTAGTTCCAGCATGAGTGAATGTGCAATTGTTTCAATTTCTTGCCGCCATGGGTGTTCATGGTCTGCCAGCATCGATTCTACTTTTTCAACCAATGAGTCGATGGTACGTTGTTGAACATCAATTCCAATCCAGCTTGCACCTCTTGCAAGTGACCAGACGCCTAGTGCTTTAAACATTTTTCGGGTTAATTCACGAGTTTTATCTGGATTTTGTACGACCCATTCATGAGCGATATCGAGACCACGCTGTAAAACGTCTTGGTGGAAATCATTTTCCAATACCGCGCGTAGCATCTCACTGGCGAGTTTGTTGACTTGGGTATTACGTACCCATTGCACACTGTTGTTTTGCACGAAATTAGCAATTTGCTCTTGGCTCACAAATTCAAAAATTTTCGGTACAGTTTGCTGAATGAGCTGCACTACTTGAGTATTGTTTTGTGGACTTGCCAACCATTGACCAATTGCGAGACTTAAGTCTGTTTTTTCTAAGCTTCTTTCGACTACTTGAGGCGAAAGAAAATTTTCCTGTACAAAACGGCCCATTGACTCTGCAATGCGTGCCTTATTGCGCGGAATAATCTCGGTATGGTCGCGTAAAAACTTAGGAATCGGTAACTTACCAAAAGGGTTCCGAAACAGAACTGTAATCGCGTACCAATCGGCTAGACCACCAACTACACCTGCTTCGGCCCCTAGCATTAAAATATGAATAAAACCTGTGTACTCTGGCAGAAAACGGTCGGCTACCATCAGTGCAATCCACAGCACAACGACGATGATTAGCGCTAGGGTAGCAAAATATTTACTACGTTTAAGACTGGGCACGTGGTGAACTTCTTCTGCCATGCTCATAAATTTATCCTATTCATTTTTGTTTTACTGGAGGCTCGGGCGGTGGCAACAGCGCTCCTGTCGGACTCAATCCATATTTTTGTCCGATTGATTTCAAGATCAAGGTTGCATCAAAAGCGTCTTGAGGAGCCTGCTTTTGATCCCGATAACATTCAATAGTATACGACACTTGAACAGGGTCGATATTGACCACTTGTGGGAAATCATAGAATGGATCATGCCAGAAACCCGGATAGCGACGACCATAGCCATAAGGATAAAAGCTCGGCGCAGATGGATAAACCACAGCCTGACGTGGTGGTTTCTGACTTTGGTTACTTGGGTCATTCAGTACTTTAAAAAAGCGGAAACCTTTTTGCACGGTCGTTTGTGCTGATTTTACCAAAGTGATTTCTTCAGCTGCACCGTAACTCATATTCGGATCGGCTTGGAAACTAATACGAAACGTTTGCGCATTTAAAGGGTATGCGGAAAACTGGCCAAGTTGATCAAAGGTTTTTGGTTTACTTGGAGTCGTCGCACAAGCAGTTAAAGTTAAGGCAACGCCTAATGCTAAACAAAGAGAGAGATATTTCATGGTGAACTCCCAGCTGAGCATTAAAACAAAGATGACTCAGCATTAAAAATTAATAAGCTTTAAAAACTACTGTTCGGTTCTAATAAAAATTCGGTTTCCTCTGGAGTAGAAACACGCCCAAGAATGGTATTGCGATGAGGATAGCGTCCAAATTGATCAATAATGACTTTATGCTTTTTCTCAAAGCTTAAGTTAATTTCATTGCCAAGACGTTGAAATAGTTTCAAGGCAAATTCATGGATCAATTTTGATTCACTATGCATAAACGGCATATATAAAAAAGAGCGTTGCTCTGGATTAAGCTGTGCGTCTAATTGCAAACTAATTGCTTCTTGTGCCAAAGCTAATGCCAAGCTGTCATAGGCAAAAGATTGGGGCTGATCACGATAGATGTTGCGAGAAAACTGGTCTAGTACAATAATCTCTGCCAAACGACCTTCTGCTGTTTTTCGCCAAGACCAGAGTTCTGCTTGAGTTGCCTGTCGATGAACATCAGAAAAATTTTCACGGATTTTTTTGTCAAAATCATCACTTTTTGCAAACCAAAGTGAACGGTGTTCAGGAGAAAACCAGAAGTTTAAAATGTCTTGTTCGTTCATGATATTGACAACTCTTTAGCAATTATTCTTCAATAAAATCACAATTCTTTCGTGTCTTAAATAACAAGATTGTGATAAAAATTGCCAAACTGGAATGATGTGATTATATAAGTAACCGTATCATCTCACGATTTTGTATATAGTGATCTTTAATAAGCGAGCAAATGCATGAGTCAACCCACTACACCATCTCAATCAGTTATTCCTGCTTGGGTGGATTCGTCGCTACTACAAGGCATGTTACGTGGAATAGAGCGTGAAAGCCTACGTATGCAAAGTAATGGGTTCTTATCACAAGAGTTACATCCGAAAGCATTAGGTTCAGCGTTAACACATCCAAAAATTACGACTGATTATTCAGAAGCGTTGATGGAGTTTATTACTTCACCTAAGGCAACCATTGAAGAAGCTCTGCATGAGCTTACCGATATTCATGCGGTTGTGCATCGTCATTTAGAAAATGGTGAAAAACTCTGGCCGCTGTCTATGCCATGTATGTTAGACGACAATGAAGAACGCATTCGTCTAGCGCAGTACGGCACCTCTAATATTGGTCGTTTTAAAACACTATACCGCCGTGGGTTAGGAATTCGATATGGTCGTCGTATGCAGACCATTTCAGGGGTGCATTACAACTTATCTTTCCCAGATACACTTTTTGCTGAGCTACAAGCTCATGAAACTGACGAACAATTAAAATCATTAAGTTTGCAGGGTTACCGTAGCCATCGTTATTTTGGTCTTATTCGTAATTTTATCCGTTTAACGCCACTGGTTATGTTTTTGGTGGGTGCAAGCCCAACGGTATGTCGCTGTTTCTTGACCGGACACAAACATCAGTTGTTGCCTTTAATCAAAGGTTCATACTATTTACCGTATGCTACAGCACTCCGTATGGGGCGATTGGGCTATCAAAACTCAGCCCAAAAAAGCTTAGGTATTCATTACAACAATTTATGTGGTTATTTGGATGGTTTACAAAAAGCCGTTCATTCTCCTTACCCACCATTTAGCCGTTTAGGGTTAAATGATGCATCTGGTGAGCCGTTGCAAATTAATGATCATGTTTTGCAGATTGAGAATGAATATTACAGTCTAGTACGTCCAAAACAGGTGCCTCAAGCAGGTGAAACACCGTCTCAAGCTTTAAAAAATCGAGGCGTGGGCTATGTTGAGTTACGTGCTGTAGATGTAAATCCATACTCGGCAATTGGCATTGATGAAACGACAGCAGGCTTTCTTGAAGTGTTAGCACTTTATTGTTTGTTAAGTGATAGCCCAGACTTGTTATGTTCTGAGCAAGACTTGGTTGAGAAAAACCAGACAGAGGTGGTCAACCGAGGTCGAGCGCCAAACGCCACCATTACAGATTTAACTGGGTCATATCACATCGAAGATTGGGCACGTTTACATATTGCAAAAATGCAAGATTGTGCACAGCTACTTGATCAGACCTATGCAACGGACTTGTATGGTTCAGCTTTGGCGGTCATGCAAGCACGAATTGATGAAGTTGATGAAACTTTATCTGCCCATGTCATTGACGATACGTTAAAGCATGGTGGAACTTGGAGTTTTGGTAGCCACATGGCTCAGTTACATGCTGAAAGTTATGAACAGCATGAGCTTAGTGTGGAAACTTTGAAACATTTTGAACAGTTGGCTGCGCAATCTTTACAGCAGCAAGAAAAACTTGAGCAAGATACCAAGATCAGTTTTGATCAATATCTTGAACAATATCGATAATAAAACGAGGTTTTACATGCGATTAAGTTACCGTTTGGTGAGTGGACTACTTGTTTTAGCAAGTATAGTCGGCATGTCTTTTGCGTTGTATCTGGAACATGTAAAAGGTTTAGAGCCATGTCCGCTCTGTATTTTTCAACGTGTTGGCTTAATGGCGATGGGCCTTGTAGCACTCATAGCCTTTTTGCATAACCCAGTTTCCAATGCGATTAAACGTTTTTATGCATTTTTAGCAGGCATTGGAATTTTATGGTCAGTGGGTGTGGCAGGACGTCATGTCTGGTTGCAACATTTACCACCAGATCAAGTACCAAGCTGTGGCCCAGGTTTAAATTATTTAATTGATGCCTTACCAATGAAAACGGTTTTACAAGAAGTATTGTCGGGTTCCGGTGAATGTGCAGCAATTGATTGGACCTTTTTAGGTCAATCTTTACCAGTTTGGTCATTGGTCTACTTCCTCTTACTATTACTGGTCTGTTTATGGCAGTTATTCCGTTTTTATCCAGTATTTAAGACAACCAAAAAAAGAGCTTAAAGCTCTTTAAAAAAGCCCAACACTATGTTGGGCTTTTTATTGCTTAGGAATAGGTCAAAATATAAGAAAACAAATTCAAAAAAAGAATAATGATATAGACAGATAGGTCTGTTTTTTATAAAGTGCAGCCGTTTTATATCCTTATGATTATAAAAAATGCTTTTTAATATCTTTAATGTTTTGGAAAAAATAGGGTTAAGTGCGCAGAAACGTGCCGTCCATGTGCAATTTTCTAATGAACGACTCAATAGCCAAGTTTTTTTACAACGTATAGAAGGCCAACATCAGCTAAATGGGGGATTGGAAGCTGAGTTGATCTGCCTTTCAACGAGTGCCCAAATTGCATTGAAGCAGTTTATAGGTGTGCAAGTTGCCGTTGATCAGGTCACTGATTCTGGACAATTATTTCGAACTACTGGAATTGTGACAGAAGCGAGTTATGGCCAGAGTGACGGTGCTTTAACGCTTTATAAACTCACCTTAAAAGACGCGACAAACTTATGGCACAAGCGCCGTAATAGTCGTGTTTTTATGAATAAAAGCATTATTGAAGTCACGGAAGTTTTATTTAAAGAATGGCAAGAAAGAAGTCCACTTTTTGCGAAAAGTTTAAGTCTCGATCTCAGTGGTTTAAGTCAGAGTTATGATATTCGCCCATTTATCATGCAGCACAATGAGTCTGATTATGACTTTCTTACACGCTTGTGGCGAAGTGAAGGTGTTAGTTGGGTAATTGATGAAGCAGAGCTTTTTGTCCCTCATTTTACTGCACCAATACAAGCGCAAAAACTAAGACTCATTGATGACAATAGCCAGTACCAAGCTTTAGAACGACGCAGTATTCGCTATCACAGAAGTAGTGCAACAGAATATCAAGATAGCATTACAGGTTTTGTTGCGGTGCGGACTTTGCAGCCGACTGCTGTACATGTGCAACGTTGGCAACCTGATGCTCTAGCACATGAAGAAGGTGTAGGTTCAGTTATCACTACACACCTCCATTCAGAGCAATTTGATTCAGCGAGTTTGAGTCTTGAACAAGCATGGCATGTTAGTCCTGCTTGGATGCAAGATTTGAAAGGGGAAGATCAGGCCACTGCTTCAAGTAGTAATCAGCTAGAGAAATTAAATCAGCACTTCACTGACATGTATGCGAGTCAGGCCAAATACTTTAAGGCCTATAGTAGTGTCCGTGATAGCCAAGTTGGTTATTGGTTTAACCTACAGGAGCATCCTGAAATTGATCAGCATGAAGGGGCTGATCAAGAATTCCTGATTATTGCTAAAAATTTCTATAACCAAAATAACTTACCAAAAGATTTACATCAGCAAGTTAGCCAGTTGTTAACCCAAAGTCGTTGGGATAAACATGGTTATGATGATATTGAGCGCCAAGGTAATGAGCTGACCCTAATACGCCGTCAGATCAAGACGGCACCTGAATATAATCCAGAACAGCATCGCCCAATTGCTTACCCGCAAAGAGCCAAAGTCGTGGGGCCAGAGGGAGAAACTATTCATGTTGATGAATGGGGGCGCATTAAGGTGCGTTTTCTATTTACCCGTAGTGATGATCATGGGCACGATGGTGGCGCAGGTAGCAATGAGAATGATACCGACTCAGCTTGGGTGGATGTACTGACTCCTTGGGCAGGCGAAGGCTATGGTGCACGTTTCTTGCCACGTATTGGAGAAGTGGTTGTCATTGACTTCTTTGATGGCAATATTGATCGTCCATTTGTGACTGGGCGCATCCATGAAGCGCAGCGCTCACCAACCAAGTTCGATGTGAAAGGGCAGCTTCCTGATACTAAAAAACTGAGCGGAATTCGCAGTCAGGAAATCAGTGGTAGTGGCTTTAACCAATTACGCTTTGATGACACAACGGGGCAAATTAGTACCCAATTACAAAGTAGCCATGCAGCGACGCAACTGAATTTAGGCAATTTAAGCCATCCGAAAGAACAAGCGACGAGTCAGAGTCGTGGTGAAGGCTTTGAGCTAAGAACAGATGCTTGGGGAGCTGTGCGTGCAGGTAAAGGCATGCTCATCAGTACCTATGCACAAGAGCAAGCTCAAGGACTTCACCTTGATGCGAATGAATCCAAACAGCAGCTTGAAGGCGGGTTAAACAACAGCAAAGCTCTAAGTGAAGTTGCTAAAAATCAGCAAACAGATCCATTGGAAGTTCTTGATCATTTAAAAACCTTTTTAGATCAGATTGAACAGCGAGACAGAGATAAAGCTACTGCATTTAAACAAGCGATTATGGTGTTAAGTGCACCAAATAGTATGGCCCTTACTAGTAATGAAAATATCCATCTGAGTGCAGATGGACATATTAGCCAAACTGCTGGTGATAGTATTAACCTGAGTACTCAAAAGAATTTTATTGCTCATGCCCAGAATAAGATAAGTTTTTTTGCAGCTCAAAATGGAGCAAGAATGTATGCAGGTAAGGGCAGAATTGAGTTACAAGCACAAAGTGATGGTACAGATATCATTGCACGAAAAGGGATACAGATTATTTCAACAGAAGATAGAATCGAAATAACTAGCCCAAAAGAAATTATACTCACTGCGGACGGTTCACAACTCAAGATTAATAGTTCGGGTATTTTCCCTGTAACTGGGGGCAAGCTTGAGGTTAAAGCAGGTCAGCATTTATTTATGAGCGGTGCAAATATTGTTGTTCCCAAGATAAGCTTACCTACTATAAAAACACCTTATAGTAATAAAATTAACTATAACTGGAATATAAATTCGGAAGATAAAAAAGAACTATTTATTATAAATAAAAAGAACAATAGCCTTATAAAAACCCATAAAAATAAGCTTGATAAGAATAATAATTTAAGTTCATTACGGTTTTATACACCAGAAGAAGCAGACTTTACTGCAATGATTTTTAATTCAGATTATATTCAGTTAAAGCAAAATATGCCTGATAGTGAAAATATTGATGAGCTTTTAGAGGAAACACTTTTGTATGACGAAGAAAATGATGACGTCTATACAGAAGAGGAGTTTTGATTAATGAGTAAATTAGTCACTATTACTTCTAAGTTTTATGATAAGTCTGGAAAGCAGATTATTAATTTAAATGTACAATCTAGATATAAAGATTCATTAAATGCTAATAGCCAAAAAACTGATAAACTCGGTCTTTTTGTATTTCAGGCTTCACCAAATAGAACTGTTGAGATATTAGCAAAGCCTCCTAATCAAAAAGATTATACAGTATTTAAAACGATAAACTCTTCTATTCATTCCTCAGAAAAAAATCCTATTAAAGTTCAGTTGCCAAAAACAATTGATGAATATAAACAAGTAAAGCAATCCAGCTCAACCAAAGGAATCGTAAGTACTTTTTTTAAAATTGTTGATATGAATGGAAAAGTTATGAAAAACTTTCCTATTCAATCACGACCAAAAGGTAAAGGAAATTCACCCGATAAATATACAAATGATGAAGGCATAGTAGAAGTACGTTCATCACCTAATAGAGACATAGAGGTCTTAGTATTAACATCAAATGATACATTTGTTTTAAAAAGTTCAATAAATTCTGCTAATGGCAGTTCTCAACCAATTTTTATTAAATTAGATGAGCCTTATGAAAAATTTAAAAGTGCATCTACGATTAAAATTTTAGATCGAGATGGAAGTGACTACATTGTAGAAAAAACTAATGTGGAAATGTTAGTTGTTGAAAATGGTAAAAAACAGCTGTTTAGTATTTCGAATGGAAAATTACCATTACAAAGCATGGTAGGGCAGAAACTAGAATTTACGGTGTATAAGCCTGATGGTAAGCCTTTAAAGACACAAACCTATATGGCAACGCGAGTCAAAAACAACCCTGTTGAGTTTCATCTGGATGTAGATATAACAAAAGGCAGTACGGCACAGAATGATCCAGAGATTAATAAGAAAGTTAAGGCTAAAGATTGCCCATCCGAATGCGTAGTTGAGACTATTTCATTTGATACTACGCCTGGCCCCTATATTATTTCGATGGAAATGTGGAAAAAAATATTAGAATTTGAAAGATATGAACCAAGACCTTATCATCCAGGTGATGATTCAAGTGGCGTTACAATCGCTATAGGATATGATTTAGGTCAGCAATCGAAATCACAAATTCAACAAGATTTAGCAAAATTTTATACTAAAGATCAAATAGAGCGTTTAATGATCGCACAAGGTAAAAAGGGTAATAATGCTCATAACCTTATACAGAAATTATCAGATATTACGATTACTAAAGATGATGCATTGAAATTAGCAACTGTATTAAAAACACGTTATGCAAATCAGGTATTATCTATTTATCCTGAAACTCTAACCTTACACCCACATTGCCAAGGCGTGTTACTTTCTTTAGTTTTTAATAGAGGACCAGGTTTAGTAGATCCAAAACCCCCTAAAAGAGGTTTAACACGTAAGCATATGAGACAAGTTCAAGATGCATTAAAAAATAAAAAGCCTGAAGAAATTCCTAATATTTTAAGAGATATGTCTAAACTTTGGAATAAAACGGGACCAAAAGGAAATAGTGGTGTGGGTAAACGTCGAAGAGAAGAAGCAAATATTTTTGAAAAAGGATTAAAGTGTGATTGTTATGAATAAAAGAATTCAAATTTATATTTTAACTATCTTTATTTCTTCATGTACATTTGCAGAGAAAGTTAGTTCAGTATGTATTCCAGATAGTACAGTTTTTAATGATATATTGAACTGTTATTTAGCTGATTATAAAAAAAATGATAAAATTTTAAATTCATTATATCAAAAAAAAATATCAACACTATCTAAAGAAAATAAAAGAAAGTTAAGGGATTCTCAAAGAGAGTGGGTTAAAAAGAAGGATATTATATGCGTTGCAGATGAAAGTGAATATGGGAGAGAGAGTCATTTTGAAGCTATAGAATGTCAAACTGAAATGACAAAAGAAAGAATTTCTTTTTTAAAGAAATATTAGTTTCCTAGAGATGAATGTTTTTGTAGTGAGAAAATATGGATATTCTAAATAGTAGAGAGGTTTTTATTTTCTCTTTATTCTTATTGTTAGTAATGTACAGTCGAGATTTATTTGCAGAAAATAAATGTAGTATAAATGGAATAGTAAAATTAAGTGTGTTTAAGAAAAATGATTATAAATTCTATAACTATGTTTGTGAGTCTGCAGAAGGTTCATATCTTAAAGGTTATTTTGGAGATCAAGAGAAGAAAATATTTGTTGGTGATTACTCTGATTTTGCAGCTAAAGAGAGGCCTAAACTTTTAGCTGTCAGTATTTATAAATCAAATAAAAGAAAACCTCCTATATTAATCACCCTTAACTCATCATATTACTGTTGTACTCCACAAATTGAAGGTGAAATTTACCAAGTTAACCTATATCAAATTAGTAAAAATAAGGTTTTAAATCTGAAAAATATAACAAATATATTAGGTAGTAATGCAGAGGGTTTTGAAGGGGTTGCAGAAGGGAAAGTCTATTATAAATATAAAACTATTTCTGAAATTAAAAAATGGTTAGAGAAAAATTATTGATGAATTCATGTTTTTTAAAATAATTTAAATTAAACAAAGCCCAACATTAAGTTGGGCTTTGTTTATGTCTCTACAATTCCTTCTAAATCTTCAAGCGTATAGTTCGGCATATCAATAATATGGGTTTGAATACCTTCTTGCACATAATCATTCGCATGAGGATATAGCCAGCGAGTAATCTGTTCGGCAACGCTTGAATGATACTGAATTTCAAAGTGATTTAAGCCATAAAACACAGCTTTATGTGAATCAGGAACTTTGAGCTGAAAACGTGGATTAGGATGTTCACCCAGCGCGCTTTTTACACTCACTAAGTAGTCGCCAATTACGGTTAACGCTTTATTGCGCACTTTTTCAAATTCTAAGGTCCCTGCAACTAAAAAGGTGTTGATATGTGAAGGCAGTGGAGCAGGCGCGCGGTTATCATCCATCATACCAATACGGGCATCCATATGTTCCCAATCGTCATCACGAACACTACCGTGGCGTAAGTCTAAAATACCGTTACTGCGAATATTAACCAGTTGACCAAGTAAACCTACAAAAGGGAAAGCCCCGAGCTTATCTTGTATGGTAAAACCAAAGCGCTCCAAGACCGCACCATGATGTGGGGAACCAATACACACCAGATTCTCGACCATATGAATCCATTGGTACATATTTTGTTTACCGTAGAACAATGCACTACGTGAAACCAATCCCCCCATACTATGACCAATCACATCAATGCTGGTAATTCTTGGATTATTTTTTACGAGATCTTCTAATAAATTTGAGAAGCTGCGACCATTGGCCGAAATACGTCGCCCTGTATTGTAATTTAAATACAACATGGTGTTATGGTCACGCTGCGCTAACAGGCGCTCACCAATGCCGCCATAGTGTGCATTTGACCAAGTCAGATGATTCATACACAAACCATGAACCATAATTACAATACGGCCTGCAAGTTCCCCTTGTTGTATTGCACCGTAGTGATCGTATAACACTATTGGTAGAGCGAGAGGACTATGTTGCTTGAGTAGGTAATCCCCAAAAACACCATTCAAAATTCCGACTAAAAAATGTAAGCTCGGGGTGAGTGGTTTTTCGTGAAGTGTGGGATATTTTTCAATAATATGACGTAAGCTTGGCGCTAAAAAACAGCTACCGTATTTTTGTAAAGCACCATAAGAAAATTGATATGCCTTTTGCACAAATGGTCGTTTTTGAAAGTTTTTAGCATTTTGTGTGCTCACACCAAAAGCATTTTTTAAGACTTCAATATTAATAACTTGTATTAATTCATGTACACCATTTAAGCTGGTGCTGAACAGTTGAGCTAAACCTTCTAGTACGTCTGCCTGACTAGGTGGCGTACGATCCCATTTACAATAAGTTTCATGTAGTGGTGTTAAGCTCGGCATATCTTTTCCCCATATACGTTATAACCGACGTTTTAAGCTGTACTTTTTATCAACGGCAGTAAACGTTTCCATCTTAGTAGTTTAAATAACACATTTTTTTAAAATACTGATGAATGGTTAGTTGAGTGGTTTTTCTTGTCTGACAATAGTGTTGTTATATACAAACTGAGAACAAAAATGTGAATTTATTCTCAATTTAGAGGGAAAATATATGAATATTATCTACCTCCATGGCTTTAATAGTAGCTCTCTTTCAATTAAAGGGCTGAGTCTTAGACAGTATTGTAGCGAATTGGGCATAAATGTGCATTTGCCAGACTTAAATAGATCTCCTGATCTAGTGGTTGAGCAAGTTTCAGAGCTGATAGAGTCTTTACAAGATGTAGCCTTAGTCGGTAGTAGCCTTGGCGGGTTTTTTGCGACATATTTTGTCGCGAAATACAATGTTCCAGCTGTACTGATTAATCCTGCTATGCAACCATGGAAACTGTTTGATGAGTTATTTCAAGTTGAAAGTATGCCCTATGTGGTGAATGATCAATGGTCAATTGATCATGTTCAGTTAAGGCAGTTAGAACAACTGGAACTGAATCAACCTGAAAATGCCGACAAAATACTCGTCTTATTGCAACAAGGCGACGAAATTTTGGATTATCGTCAAGCACAACGCTATTATAGTGCTGCAACGCCATCCTCATTGATTTTGACGGATGCTCATGGCAATCATGCTATGGAAGATTTTGAAGAAAAATTACCGTTAGTGATCGAATTCTTTGCGCACACCATCAAATAAGGAAAACGTACAACGTGACACAATATACGGCTCAATCGCTTGAAGTTCTTTCCGGTTTAGACCCTGTTCGTCGTCGTCCAGGGATGTATACCGATACGACTCGACCTAACCATTTAGCCCAAGAAGTTATTGATAATGCTGTTGATGAAGCATTAGCTGGTCATGCCGACAAAATATGTGTCACGGTTTATAAAGATGGTTCGTTGTCGGTTGAAGATAACGGCCGTGGTATGCCAGTTGATATTCACCCTGAATATGGACAAAGTGGTATCGAAATTATTCTAACCAAGCTCCATGCTGGTGGTAAATTCAGCACCGATAACTATCAGTTTTCGGGTGGTTTACATGGTGTGGGCATTTCCGTTGTAAACGCTTTATCAACACGGGTTGAGGTCGAAGTTCAACGTCAGGGTAACCTATACCAAATGGCCTTTGAGCAGGGTGAACCAGTAGCACCTTTAGCTGTTCTTGAGGGTAAAGCACCAAAACGTGCGACAGGTACAACTGTACATTTTTGGCCAGAAGCTAAATATTTTGATAGTCCAAAATTTGCGTTAAAAGCACTGAAACACAATTTAAAAGCCAAAGCTGTTTTAGCGGCTGGCTTAAAAATTATTTATATCGATCAAATTAATGATGAAAAAATCGAGTGGCAATTTGAAAATGGCCTCGTCGATTATTTGATGGATGAATTACAAGACCGCGAAATCTTGCCAAATCCTGCATTTGTGAGCAGTGGTCAGGCAGACCGTGCGGCTTGTGAATTTGCGATTTGTTGGAATGTGGAAGGCGGTGAACAGGTTCAAGAAAGTTATGTCAACTTAATTCCGACCGCACAAGGCGGTACTCATGTGAACGGTTTACGCTCTGGGGTTACTGAGGCGTTACGTGAATTCTGTGAGTTACGTAACTTGTTACCGCGTAATCTTAAACTCTCGGCAGAAGATGTTTGGGATGGCGTGAACTATATCTTGTCGCTCAAGTTCCAAGAGCCGCAGTTTTCAGGTCAAACCAAAGAGCGTCTTTCGAGTCGTGAAGCATCAAATATTGTTTTAAATATTGCTAAAGATGCTTTTTCACTCTGGCTAAACCAACATGCTGAAATCGCGATGCAACTGGCTGAAATGGCGATTTCGAAAGCGGGTCGTCGTTTAAAAGCAGCTAAAAAAGTTGAGCGTAAAAAGATTGTCTCTGGTCCTGCTTTACCGGGTAAATTGGCTGACTGTGTGGGGCAAACTCGTGAAGACAGTGAGCTATTTATTGTCGAGGGTGACTCGGCAGGTGGTAGTGCCAAGCAAGCACGCGATAAAAACTTTCAGGCCATCATGCCAATTCGTGGAAAGATCTTAAATACGTGGGAAGTTTCTTCAGATGAGGTTTTGGCTTCTCAAGAGGTTCACGACATTGCGATTGCCATCGGGGTAGACCCGGGCAGTGATGATTTATCTGAACTACGTTACGGCAAAATTTGTATTTTAGCTGATGCTGACTCTGACGGTTTACACATTGCGACCTTATTATGCGCCTTATTCGTTAAACACTTTCCAGCATTGGTTGAAGAAGGGCATTTGTATGTAGCAATGCCACCATTATTCCGTATCGATATTGGTAAAGATGTTTATTACGCGCTTGATGATGATGAGCTTGAAGCTATTTTGAAAAATGTTAAAGGCAATCGAAATCCGCAAATTACCCGATTCAAAGGGTTGGGTGAGATGAATGCGATTCAATTACGTGAAACGACTATGGATCCGAACACGCGTCGTTTAGTTCAGCTTGACCTAGATGATGTTCACTTAACGGCAGGTTTACTCGACAAATTACTTGCCAAAAAACGTTCAGCGGACCGCAAGCAGTGGCTTGAACAGAAGGGTAACTTAGCTGATATTACTGTTTAGAAAAATGAAAAAATCCCCGTTCAATTGACGGGGATTTTTTATATAAACCTAAGATTGTTAGAAATCACCACAACGATTGCTGCTATTAAGGTTTAGATCATTAAATTAGATAGATCTGTATATTTTAATTTAGGTCGTAATTTTTATAGCCTGTGGGAATTGAAAAATATCACAATTCGCTCCCCCTCCAATTCGATCTACTACTGCAAAATCACTTGGTGCCTCAAACGTAAGCAAAGGATGATGCCATGTGCCTGCCCGATAATTAATACTTTGCTTTCCATTCGAGACGAAAGCACATAGTTTTGAAATATCAGGGGTGTTTTCGTCCAAAGCGGGTGCCACGATAATTAAAAACTTTTGTTGCTGTAGTGGAATAAATGCCTGAGAGCCTTTGGGATGGCGTTCTAGCATTGAAATTTCTAGAGGCAACACACTGGCTTTAATATTACGGAAAATACTAATTCCTGCCTTTGCTTCCCCTTCAATTTCAGTTTCAACGAGCGCATGGTAGCGCTCGGTGTGGGCATCATTAATATGAAAAAAGTCATGCCCGTCACAACAGATGACTTCTCCGAAGGGCTGGAAGTTTTCAATGGTTAAGGGCTGAATTTGAACAGTATTCATCATCATGACTTGGCAATTTTTCCCCATAAACGAACACGGCTAATACCACCATCTGGAATCATGTTAATACGAATATGCGAGATTTTTTCATGTTGTAAAATCTCATTCACATATTCATGAATATGGTCCATTTGCATCGGTTGAGCTTCAAGTAAATAAGACCAGAACATACTTTGAGGAATTAACTGTGCATCGGTTGCGTTTTCAAGGTAAACCGCTTGAATGGATACTTGGGCAGGGAAGTTCCCTTTAAAATGAGCTGTATCAATTTCAAGCTTTTCAATTTTTCCGCTTTTACCCAACGCAAGAATACACCAGTCATAACCCGGTGCACGGCGGCGTTTGGTTTCCCACCCATCGCCCATGTTGACGCCACGGCCTGGGTTAATCAAATTACGCGGGTGGCCAAAATGAGCATCACTATAGGCAACTACGCGGCCACCATTTTCGAGAGCCAATAAATCGAGAGTTTGTTCGCTGTCAGTTACCTGAATATGAACATCACCATAGACACGTAAACGGGCAATACCGCCATCTGGGAAAATATTAAGGCGTATATGAGTGAAAAGTGCATCATTATTGACCATAAAAATATGATGCTGGCTTGGGCCTAGTTCAGTATTTCCTAAAACATTCTCCCATTTTGCCCCTGACAGGTCCCCATTTGGTGCATAACATGCTTCTAATGATGCAGATGCAGGATAATTTCCTGTAAAAAAGCTGGTATCAATATCAAGTGCAGTGATTTTTCCACTTACACCTAACTTCACGATACACCAATCATAGCCTGCGTGACGTTTACGGCGCGTCTCCCATCCATCCATCCATTTGCCGTTGTCATCAAATTTATCTTCAACAAAAATAGGTGCATCAAATTGCAGCATACGTTTTGCTTCAGCAAAGAAATCATCTGAACACTCAATGACTTGTGCACCAATTCGGGCATCTGCCAAATTGGTTTTAGTATTCAAAATCTCAGGAAGTTCAAAAGCGGGAGCGTGCAATGTTGCCATAGTGGAGTATCCGTATTTCTTGTTAAAAACATGATTTTTCATTTAAAACTGCGTCAACACGGAGTGTGCTGAGACGAGTTTTACACGTAAATATATAAGCATGGTGCATGCCAGTTTTGTGGAAAAGCTAAATAAATTTTGAACGATGGCATGTTTTTAGCATAGGCACCCTATAGGTGAATATCTATAGGAGAGTATTATGAATGTGGTGATTATTGGTGCAGGAATGGGAGGTCTAACCACAGGCATTGCATTAAAGAAATTTGGTCACCAAGTTCGCATTTTTGAGCAAACTGAAAAAATTCTTCCTGTCGGCGCTGCAATTTCGCTGTGGTCGAATGGTGTGAAATGTCTGAACTATCTGGGATTAACTGACAAAATCGCCAAACTTGGTGGACAAATGGATGATTTGGCCTATGTGGACGGTTTAACTGGAGATGTGATGACACAATTCAGTTTACTGCCATTAATTGAAGAAGTGGGCCAAAGACCTTATCCGGTTGCACGTGCTGATTTACAAAATATGTTGATGGATGAATTTGGTCGTGATCAGATTTATTTAGGCAAAAAAATGGTCAGCCTTGAAGACAAAGCTGATTATGTCGAGGTTCATTTTGCAGATGGTAGCTCAACGGAGGCCGATCTATTAATTGGGGCCGATGGTACGCATTCACTGACTCGTGCCTATGTGTTGGGCCAGCAAGTACAGCGCCGTTACGCGGGTTATGTAAACTGGAATGGTTTGGTTGAGATCTCTGAAGATTTAGCTCCGGCCCAGCAATGGACGACTTATGTGGGCGAAGGCAAGCGAGCTTCTTTAATGCCAGTTGCAGATGGAAAGTTCTATTTCTTTTTAGATGTGCCTTTACCAGCAGGGCTAGATAATAATCGAGATGAATATAAAAAACTTTTAAAACAATATTTTGTTGATTGGTGTCAACCCGTACAGCAGCTTATTGAACGCTTAGACCCGCAAAAGACTAATCGGGTGGAAATCCATGATATTGAACCGTTCACTCAATTTTATAAAGGTCGCGTGGTGATTTTGGGTGATGCTGCACATAGCACGACACCTGATATTGGGCAAGGCGGTTGCCAAGCGATGGAAGACGCGATTTATTTAGCGCGCTCTCTGCAAATTAATACTTTGGGGCTAGAGGACGCTTTACGTCGCTATCAAAACAAGCGGAATGAACGTGCCAATGAATTGGTGCTTCGCGCACGCAAACGTTGTGATGTGACACATATGAAAGATGAAGCGGTTACACAAGCATGGTATGAAGAATTACGTCGTGAACAAGGTGGGCATATTATGCAGGGGATTATTAGTAATATTGTGGGTAATCCACTTGATTAAAAACAAAAACAGCAAGGAACTTTCCTTGCTGTTTTATCTTCTAAATTTGGATTTTAGAAGTGGTATTTAACCAAGGCACTAACGTTATTTTCGTCGGCACCTTTAATACCAAATTTGTTATTCCACACTGAGTGCTCGATACCTAGGTATAGACGTGTATCGGGAGAAATGTGTTTACCTACATTCCATTTCCACTGAGTTGTCCAGTTCAACTCGCTCGCATGGTCGCCTTCAGCAGTTGACCAGTCAAGGAAACCATCTACCAAGAAATCTTCAGATCCTAATTTTAATGGAATACCATAAACGAATGTCATTTGATAATCGTCGTCAGTGTTCTCATTGTTTGCACGGTAGAAGTTTAAATTTGCATATTGGAAATATGGGATATCTAAATCAACTGCAAAACCATAAAGGAAGTTGTCGAAGTTGTTGCCGTCTTCACTGTTACCTTCCCAAGTAGTACTAATGAGTACATCTTTGATTGGGCCATACGACAATTTTTTACCAGACACTTCGCCTAAACTTAGTCGTGGTGATAACTCAAAGTAAGTACTTTTGTGGTCATTTTCACCACGCATGCGGTCCATAAAGAAAAACACATCAGCGTATTTAACTTTTGCTGCATATTCCAAAGTAATCGTGGTTTCTTTGTCATCTACAACTTCATAGTTTTCACCATAAAGTCCAGTCACACTAAAATCTTGCCAGATTGGTTTCGCCTGAACCATGGCAGTTGCAGATAACAAGGCACAAGTCGCCGCAAGTTGCTTTAATTGCATTTAAATGATCTCCCCCCAAATAAAGCACGCTAAGGATACAGGGTCTTAAGCAAAAATGAAGCCAAATTTGATCAACGGTTAAAAAAAAGCCCACCGAGGTGGGGCGCTAAAAACTAAATCTTTAATGAGTATTTCTTGTGTTTATTGTTTGGCTCAAATGCGGGGTACGCGAGCTACGAAATGAAGGTAAATGATTAAATAATAAATTCAATAAGATAGCAAAGATACAAGTTGAACTAATGCCCGAATGGAACAAAGTTTGTACCCAAACCGGGAAATGAGCATAAAACTCATGGTTAATAATCGGGATCATCCCTGCCGATAAAGCAGTTGCCACAATAATCAAATTTTTCTGATCGTTATAATCTATCTTTGCCAAAGTACGAATTCCACTCGCTGCAACCGACCCAAACAAGACCAAACCTGCACCACCAAGTACGGGCATTGGAATCGCTGCAATTAAACGACCCATAATAGGTAGTAGACCCAAAATAATCAGAATGACACCGCCTGCTGCTACGACAAATCGACTCTTGATACCTGTAATCGCAACCAGCCCAACATTTTGGGCAAAAGCGCTTTGCATGAATGAACCAAAGAGAGGGGCAAAAGCACTGGAAAACATATCCGCACGAACACCATTGGCGATACGTTTAGCATCTACCTCAGTTCCTACAATGTCTCCAACAGCAATAATATCGGCTGTGGTTTCAGTCATAATCACCAAAGTGACGATCAACATCGACAAGATAGCGCTGAGCTCGAAAGTCGGTAAACCAAATGCAAATAAGTGTGGAAATTGGAGCCATGCGCCTGAGCTCACCTGACTAAAATCACCAAAACCCATAAAGTAGGCGAGGATAGTACCGGTAACAATAGCCAACAAAATTGATATGCGTCGGATGCCTGCTTGCGGCAGCATATTTAGAACAATCACAATGCCTAAGGTCAGCAGTGCCAAAGAGATATTTTCTACGCTACCCCAGTCAGGCGCTTTATTGTTCCCACCCATCATCCAGCGAATCGCAACGGGTAACAAAGATAGACCAATAATCGTGATGACGCATCCTGTCACAACAGGTGGGAAAAAACGAATAATTTTAGAAAAATAAGGTGCAAGACACAGTCCAATTAGAGATGCAGCAATGACCGCGCCGTAGACAGCAGGTAAACCACCGCCGGTAGTGATAATGGCGACCATCGTTGCAACACCCGCGAAAGATACACCCTGTACCAGAGGTAATTTTGCGCCTAGATATTTGGTACCGATTGTTTGAATCAGTGTTGCCAATCCACCTACAAATAGCGCAGCCGCAATTAACATTCCGATTTGTGCTGAGCTTAAGCCAGCTGCCGTTCCAATAATCAAAGGCGGGGCTACAATGCCACCATACATGGTCAGCACATGCTGTAAGCCGTAAGCAAAACTTTTGGAAATTCCTAAATATTCATGCTCTGGAGAAATCGCATTTTTTTGCTGATGATTCATATTTTTCTCCTATTTCTATCTGAGTTAGCTACCGCGATAAGTGGAGTAAGCAAATGGGCTGATCAATAAAGGAATGTGATAATGCTGATTGATGTCTTCTATGAAAAATTGGATACAAACACGCGGGAAAAAAGTTTTGACTTGCTGCGATGAAAAATAAGGAGCAATTTCAAATTCAAGTTGATAAGCACCTTCTGCAAAGTCTGTTATGCCAAAATCACTCACTCGACCATCTTGATTGGTGGTTGCGGTCGCTATCAGTTCATGGGTTGCTGCATGAAACAACTTTACTTCTACGTCTGCAGCTGGTTTGCCTAAATTCGTATCTAAAATATGAGTACTGATCATGCTTGTATTTCCTGAGATAGACGTAATAGAGCAATCGCTGCGAGTTGCTCATGTACAATTGTTTTTTCGATAGCTAAGTCGTTTTTTAGTCTTTCATGTAGCTTTTTTAAGATTTCATCACTACTGAGGCCTGCCGCTTTAATTAAAAAAATAAAGCCAAACTTTTGCTCATAATCAAGATTACCTTGCAGCAGAGCTTGTTGTGTTTGTTCATCTAAAGAAATGCCAGCTTGTTCTTTAGATGAAAAATCTTGCTCTTTTGCATTGAGTTGTTTTTTAGCTTCGCGTTCACCAATTTTTGGATGAGTTGCTAAAGCTGCTTGAATCTCTTGCCATGACCACATTTGACTTAATTGTTCTGCATATTCCAAAAGAGATGCTTTTGTTGAATAGGGGCGTTTTGAGATGATTTTTTCGGCCCATGCTTGAATGTGGACACAGTTTTTTAACAAAGTCTTGAGTTGTTCTGGTGGGGCTTGATTAAACTCGGCTAAAAACACTGTTATTCCTAAACTCGTTGTCTTGATATGGAGTTTTAGCAATAACAGTGCCAATAGCGAGTTTTAATTCGCTTATGAATTTTGAAAATTAAAAATCAATTATTTAGTTATGTGATTTTTATACCAATGTTCGGCAATCTCCTGTCGACGACATACCCATACTCGATCATGCATTTGAATATAGTCGAGAAATTTTTGTAATGCTTTAAAACGGCCTGGACGCCCCAAAATGCGGCAATGCATTCCAATCGACATCATTTTTGGTGCAGTTTCTCCCTCTGCATACAGCACATCGAAACTATCTTTCAAATATTGAAAAAACTGTTCTGAACTATTAAATCCGCCTGGTGAGCAGAACTTCATGTCATTACATTCCAAAGTATAAGGAATAATCAGATGAGAGCGTGATGCACCTGTAGTATCGGTAAGCGTTGTCCAAAAAGGTAGGTCATCGCCATAATAATCAGAGTCATATTGTATTTGTGGAAACTCTGCGAGTAACTGACGTGTATTAGGGCTGTCACGTCCGGTGTACCAACCTATAGTTTTATTTTCAAACAAGTTTTCTAAAACAGTTAAAGCTTGTTCCATATGCTTCTTTTCGACTTCAATATCAGTATCTTGATAGTGAAGCCAGCGGTAGCCATGTGAAACAACATCATAGTCAGCTTGCTTAATTGCTTCTACAATATAAGGATTGCGGGCAAGCGCCATTGCAACTCCGAAAATGGTCATTGGAAGTTTGCGCTTTTGGAATTCATTATGAATGCGCCAAAATCCAGCACGTGAACCATATTCGTACATAGAGTCCATTGACATATGTTTAGCTGGGTAACTTGCGGCACCAATAATCTCTGATAAAAATTGTTCTGAGCCCTCATCGCCGTGCTCAATATGTTTTTCGCCACCTTCTTCATAATTAAGCACAAATTGCACAGCAACCTTGGCATTGTTAGGCCATTTAACCTGTGGCGGTTGCCCGTGATAACCGATTAAATCACGTGAATAAGGAGACTTTTGAATCTGCTCAATAAGTTCTGCTCCAGATAGATAAGATTCGGACACAATTGCTCTCCTTTTGTTCAATTTTTCATAAAAATTTAAAAAATCAGCTTGCATATTTTTATAGATGGACTGATATTGAAGATATGAAGATCTTCAAAATAAATTAAAAGCAGTACGTTTAAGTCAGGAGATAACAAACCATTACACCATCAAAATGTACAATTGAAGTCAGTTCATGCATGCTTAAAACATGCCAACATAAAAAAGTTTTGCATAGAAAAGATCCACAGTAAGAAAGAGAGGATGGTATTTATGAATATTGAAATCCGCACAGATAAAAACATCCATAACAGTGAACGTTTAATTACTTATGTACGTGCAGAACTTACTCAAGAATTCCAACGTCATAGCGAACGTATTACGCATTTCTCGGTTCATTTTAGTGATGAAAATGGGGACAAAGGTGGTGACAAAGATATCCACTGTATGATTGAAGCCCGTCCTGCTGGTTTGAAACCAGTTGCAGTACACCATAAAGCAGGAAATATTGATGCTTCAATTCATGGAGCGATTGAAAAATTAAAACGTAGCCTTGAACATACTTTTGAGAAAAAGGAACACCCAAGAGGTGGCCAACCAGAATTCATTGATGATGAAGTTTAATTTAAAATCCTAAAAAGCCCTTCGGGGCTTTTTTTTTATATTTAATGAAAATAAAACTATTCACAACATTAGGTTTGCAATGCGATGCAATCAACCTCTAAAATCTTCAGAAGAGATTAGGCATAATAGCCCTAATATATTTTTGAGAGATGGTCATGTTAACCACCCAGCAGCAAGCTTTAATTAAAGCCATAGAAGAATTAGAACTCGCGCAAGTGCAAAAATTACTTGCTGAAGGACTTGATCCGAACTTTATTGATCCGGAACAAGGGCCACCTGTATCAATCATTTGTGATGGAATTTTTAAATGGTGGGAAGATGTATCAGAAGCTTATGAAGCTGGTACACCACTATCACAAGAAGAAAAGCAACAATCATTACAGGTTTACCTCGATATACTCGAAGCGTTGATTCAAGCCAAAGCGAATGTACACCTTTGGGATGCAGAAGAGTTTTATGGTCCTTTATGGGATGCAGCAAGCTCGGCATGTGCGCCAGCTGTTCAACGTTTATTAAATGAAAAAGTTGATCCAAATACACGTGATGAAGAAGGACTCACTATTTTATCTTCAATCAGTCAGTTGTTCTTTGATTGTGACTTTGATGAAATAGATTGGTCAGAAGCGCTTCAAGAAGAGCGTGAAACATTAGAGTTATTGCGCCAACATGGGGCAAAAATGTCAAAAGAACTAACTACTTGATTGGATAATAGAATGAGAACATTTCAAATTTTAACTTTTGCTCTGACCACTGTTGCCGCAGGAAGTACTTTTGCTGCAGAGTTTTCTTTTGACCGCCCAGGTGCAGGCTTTGGAACAGGGATTACTCCAGTTGGTAAATTGGCTTGGGAACAAGGCTTACCAAGTGCAACTTATACAGAGTCAACGGTTGATGGTGTTAAAGAAAAGACCGTAACTGTAAATGAGGATATGTTATTCCGTACCGGTTTAGCCGAGGGCTTGGAATTACAATTAGGTTGGCAAGGTCCAGCATGGACTCAAACCAAACGTGCTGGTAAAAAACATGACACTTCAGGCTTTGGTGATGTCAGCATTGGTTTGAAAAAAGCAATTGATCTAAAAGATGAAAACTTATCAATGGCTGTGTTAGCTGAAGCGATCATTGCCACTGGAAATGATGAATTTACTGCACATGACGATATTTATAGCCTAAGTTCAGCAGTCGCTTATAAATATAATGACTTAGTCGGCACATCAATTACCATGCGCTACGAAGTACAAAATAGTAACTGGGCAGTAACTGCAATCCCGACGATTGATTATAAAATCGCAGGTAAGCTGTCAGGTTATTCTGAGTTTATTTACCGTAAAGCTGAAAGCCAAGACTACGAATATGGTTTAGGGACAGGTTTAGTCTACGCTGTAAATGATCGTACTCAGCTCGATGCAAGTATCGGGGTTGATTTAGAGGGTCAAGATAAGAGCTACAACGGTGGCTTAGGCGTGGCATTCTTGTTCTAATCGAAGCAATTTAAATTTATGTTAATGAAAAAGCTTATTCATCAGGGAATTTTTTATTTTCTAGCAGTTGCTGTTTGTGTGTTTAGCCAGTTGGTTTCTGCGCAAGATAAGCTACTCTCACCCGAACAAGCTTTTTCATTTTCGGTTGAATCTTCTGAGCCGCATACTGCGAGTTTGTCTTGGCAGATTCAGCCAAATTATTATCTCTATCAGCATAAATTTTCCGTACAACAAGGTACTCAACCTTTAACTTTAAAGTTACCTAAAGCGGTTGCCCAATATGATGAAAATTATGGGCAAAGTCAGGTTTACTACCATCAAGTTAATTTCCAAATTAAGACTAAGCCGTCAGAGCACTATAGTGTGACTTGGCAGGGCTGTGCCAAAGACCGTATTTGTTATCCACCCCAGACCATTGAGTTTCAAACCGATGCAGATGGCTTGGTGGGTGTGCAAAACCAAGCAGGAACAGCGCCAAAAAGATTACTAGATTTAGCGAATACACAATCCGAAACTTCCTTGGGTTCAGAATCTTTAGAAAAAGAGCAGAGTACAGAGACAGCAGCTGCTACAGCTACACCTCAAATTGCGCAAGATCAGATCTGGTCTGCTAAGTTAATTGAACACTCGCTTTGGTATGGAGTTTTATTATTTTTAGGTTTAGGCATGTTGCTCGCATTTACGCCATGTTCTTTACCAATGCTTCCTATTTTAACTTCGCTGATTATTCGAGAACATAAAGGTTTAAAAGCGTGGACCATTGCGCTTACTTTTGTGTGTAGCATGGCATTAGTTTATGCAGGCTTGGGTTTAATTGCTTCTTCGGCAGGTTTAAATTTCCAACGCTGGTTACAACAGCCAGCAACTTTAATTGCTTTTAGTTTGCTGTTTATTGTTTTTGCTCTGAACTTATTTGGTTTGTTTGAGCTTCGTTTACCTCAGACATGGTTAAATCGACTTGACCGTATTCAGTCAATGCAACAAGGCGGCACTTTGGTCGGTGCTGGGGTTATGGGTGTCGTTTCTGCGCTCTTGGTGGGACCCTGTATGACTGCACCACTCGCCGGAACTTTGTTATTTATTTCTCAAACACAAAATCAATGGCAAGGTGCTTTGCTTTTATTCTGCCTAGGTTTTGGAATGGGAATTCCATTGTTACTGGCAAGTATTTTAGGGGCAAAATTCTTGCCTAAAGCGGGCGACTGGATGCATCAGATTAAAGTAATTTTTGCTTTTCTGATGTTGGGTTTAAGTCTTTATTTTATTCGCCCTTTATTACCAGATTGGGGCATGCAAGTACTTAGTTTAGTATTAGGCCTCGCTTTTATAGCCTATGCTGTTTATCAGTTTTTCTGGAAAAAAGGGCAACTACAATGGCTCTACGCGATTTTATTATTAATCGTTACACCTTTTGTAGCCTATAACCAATATCAACATATTCAAAATCGAACCTTGCAAAGTTCTAATCATATGGCCGAGTGGCATATTGCGACTAGTGCAGCAGACTTTGAGAAAATTTTAGCGGCAGCACCTGCTGATCGAGCTATTGTGGTTGATGTCTATGCAGACTGGTGTGTTGCCTGCCAACCGATTGAACACCGTATTTTAAAAGCACCCGAGGTTCAATCTGCTCTTGCGCCATATTATTTAATTAAGCTTGATTTGAGCCATTATGACCAGTCGCATGAAGCACTACTCAAACAATGGAATATTTTAGGACCACCGACCTATTTATTCTTAAGCCCAGAGCAAAAAGAGATTCGTGCTTTACGATTAACGGGTGCTTTTAGTCAGCAAGAACTTTTGCAACAACTCGCGAGTTTGGCAAAGCTCAAAGAATCATAAGGTATTGATAGTTTCGGTCTGATGAAATGTGCGTACCTGATTACGGCCTGAAGCTTTTACCGCATAGAGAGCTTGGTCAGCCTGTCGAATAACAAGATAAGGGTCCTCTGCAAAAGCTGAACTGCTTATTCCAAAACTTGCACTAATATGAATAGGATTATTTTGGGCGCTACAGACAGGTAATTCTTGTAAAGCACAGCGACAACGCTCAGCAATTTTTTCAGCTTGAATAATATCGGTGTGGGGGAGTAATAAAATAAATTCTTCTCCACCAAATCGACCAATAATGTCCTCACTGCGCAAATTATCAGAAAGGCACTGCGCAATTTCGATTAAGACCTGATCCCCTTGGTGATGTCCGTATATATCATTAATTTTTTTAAAATGATCGATATCAAGAAGTACTACTGCATAATCAAATTGTTGTTGGTGTAGCGACTCTAAATGTGTGTTTAAACTACGTCTATTTAATACATTGGTTAAAGGGTCGATTTGGCTTAGACGTTGAATATAAGTTTCTCGCTGACGCCATTGGGTGAGTAATATTTCAAATAAAATAAAACAGGCCAATAAAATAGGCATAATAAAAAAAGCCATACTTCCTAACCAAAACGGATTAGTTTGGGCTCGTTGCATAGCAATAAGATTAAATAATGGCGCATAAGGCAAAACACCTTTCATGCTTAGATACGTACATATTGTTAAAATAATCGTCGCAGGTATAAGGGCGCTATAAACAATTTTCCGCTCGAATAACACCAAACCCACACCGATGGTACCTACATAACCGACCATAGTGGCTGGACTGATACTGCCAATTAAATATCCATCGTGGCATAGCATGAGTGCAAAGAACTGTACACTAATCAAAGGAATAACTTTTTGAGCCCATTCATCATTTTTGTAGCGATAACAGGGGATTATCAAAGCGCCTAATAAAAATAAAGTAAATAAATTGAGCAAGATTTGTGATTCAACTAAAGGCAGATTTGCCCATTGCCAAACGCTTGGCGTAATTAAAATATAGCCTTTCCATAAAATCCAACTGAAGTTCATTGCACAAGCAAGTGTGAGCATCAGTGCACTTTTTTGTAGTGGCGTCCAGTTGATGATGTGATTATTGTAGATGAAATCGATTATCACCTGTTTTATTCTATTTACGGGATGAGTGATTAAACGATTTTTCATAGTAAGTAAGGGCTCCTAAATATAGATGCCTCTTTGTTGGACCATCCTAAAATTGGATTGTTTAAATAATTTATATTTTAAACATAACATGATTTTCATTTTATATATGATGACTTTTTATAAAGAAAATGATGTGAAAAGTTTTATTCACTGTTCACACCATTTATAGATAAATTAAGTTTTATCAAGTTCGTGAGCAAATTCAGCAATATCTGCCAATGCTTGTTTAGCCTCATCAAACCATGCATTAAACATCTGGAAGTTATGCCACATGCCTGTATAAAGTTTGAATTGAACTTTAACACCTGCATCTTCGGCTTTCTCTCTAAAACGTTTTGCATCGTCTAATAAGATTTCTTTAGACCCCACTTGAACCAAAGTTGGTGGAAGACCATGTAAATCGTCGAAAATAGGCGAAACACGCGGGTCATCGGCTGCGATGTGATTCCCTATATAGTACTGAGTGCCTGTTTGTAGGGCTTCAATAGAGAGTAAGGCATCATGTTTTTTATTAAATCTGAGTGACTCACTCGTGAGTGTTAAATCCAAAAATGGAGATAACAAAATCAGGCCACTTGGCATGAGCTCAGGTTGTTCTTTTAAACGTAAGCAAAGTGCTAGCGCTAAATTTGCTCCGCATGAATCACCTGACAAAATAATATCTTTAGGTTGGATGCCTTGGACCACTAAAGACTGATAGATGTCGTATAGAGCTTCGGTTGCCTCAGGGTAGGGATGCTCTGGTGCAAGAGGATAATCCACATGGATAATCTGCATTTGAGTACGGGCAGCTAAATCCGTCATAAAAGCATGATGTGTTTTGACACTACCAAGGAAAAAAGCACCGCCGTGAATGTGAAAAATTAGTTGAGTCGCAGAATCTTGCGGCTTGATTTCTTCACCTTTAATACCTGCTAGTCGAATCGGGCGCACGGATACATTTTTTTGTCGTGGGAAAGCACGACACATCTGATCCAGCACAGGGCGTAAGGCAGTAGCCGGCAAATTTAGCTGGCTTGGCTTGCGAATTGTTGTTTTAAGAAAAGTTTCTGTAAAATAATATTTCCAAACATTTGATATATTCATATAGCATCCATTTTTATGCTAGTTTCTTGTAATCTTGTAAATTTTATTTTGCAAGATTACAAGGTTACACGAAACAGTCACATTCAAAAATTGCAATATCTTTGCGACTTCTGAATACTAAAAATCTTGAAAGACCCAAGGATATTACAAAAATGAAAAAGATTGCTTTAGCTTTAGGACTCATTGGTATGGCTGCATTTGCCAATGCGGCTGATTCACTCAATGGAACGGTATGGAAAACGATTGATGATCAGACCAACAAGCCAAAAGCCGTAGTGAAATTTACGGAACAGAAGGACGGAACCTTAACAGCAACCATCCAAAACATTTTGACACCAGGTGAAGAAAACGCTTGTACAAAATGTGAAGGTCCGTACAAAAACAAACCGCTTAAAGGTGTCACCATTGTACATAATTTAAAAAATGTAGGTGGTAACAGTTATGAAAACGGTACGATTTTAGACCCAAAATCAGGTAAAACTTACAAACTGAAAGGTGAGTTAACCGATGGCGGCAAAAAGCTTAAATTACGTGGTTATATTGGCGTTTCTGCACTTGGTCGTAACCAAACATGGATTCGCGCGAACTAAAAGTTTTAATAAAAAAACGAGCCATTTGGCTCGTTTTTTTATGCTTGAATATTTTGATAGGCGGTTTCATCGAAACCTACAATAAAACCCTGTGAAGTTTTTAAAACAGGTCTTTTAATTAAACTTGGCTGAGCAATGAGTGCTTCAATCAGATTATCTTCACTGCTTAGAGCACGATTTTGTTCTTCTTCTGAAAGCTTGCGCCAAGTCGTCCCTTTTTTGTTAAGAACGGTATCTTTTCCAATTTCTTTTAACCAGATTTTTAGAGTATCTGCATCAATGCCTTGTTTTTTATAATCATGAAAATCATAGTTAAGCCCTTTAGCCTGCAAGGCATCAAATGCTTTTTTCATTGAGTTACAGTTTTTAATTCCATAAATTTTTAACATTTTATCGGACCATGTCAAAAAGAGAGAGCACACAGCCTAACCCAAAATGCTTTTAAGCACTACTTTATACCGATACTTTTAAAACAAATGAAAATTAATGATTAATCGAAAGAGAAATGTCATGTTATTGTCATAAGACAAGGTAATAATGAGCTTAACAAGAAGAAGTTAAAACTAAAAGAACTTAGCGCAAAATAAGAGACTTAAAAAGAGAAAACCCGCATTTAATCATCCTGATCATGCGGGTCTCATTTCAACGTCCAATGTCACATCCTTGCAAATAAACTTATCATAAGTTTATTTTATCTTCCTACGGCGTCCTATCCTTTTGCGTCATCCTGACTGCTTCCCTGTGCCGTGGGGCTATAATGCCGTTAAAGCTGCGTAAGAAAAATACTCAAAAACGACATATGCTGTAAGCGAAAACGACAATGTAAGTGAACGAGTGTTCACTTATTCTTGAATTTTATAGTCGATAATAACGGGTGCATGGTCGCTAAACCATTGATCTTTATAAACCCATGCGTTAATTGTACGTGCTTTCCAGTCTGGCGAGCATGCATGGTAATCAATACGCCACCCTACATTTTTTGCACGGGCTTGACCGCGATTTGACCACCATGAATAAAGTTCTGCTTCTGTGCGAACTACACGGAAAGTATCGACATAGCCCAGTTCATCATAAATATGGTCAAGCCATGCACGTTCATGAGGTAAACAACCAGATGATTTCTGGTTACCTGACCAGTTTTTGATATCAATGCGTTTATGAACAATGTTGTAATCACCACAAATGATGACTGACTTGTTTTCATCACGCCATTGTTTCAAGATTTTTGCGTATTCACCTAAAAATAAATCTTTACGTGCTTGTGCTTCTTCACCACTTGAGCCCGAAGGTAAGTATAATGATGCAATATGTACCGGATGTGACAAACCTAAATCGAATTCCGCAGAAATAAAGCGGCCTTGACTGTCAGCTAACTCAAACCCTAAACCATCTTTAACAGAGACGAAGGGTAGACGGCTATATATCGCAGTCCCCGCATAACCTGCACGCTCTGCTGGAAAGAGATGGGTATGCCATCCTTCGGGTCTAAATTTTTCAGTCCATTGTTCATGGGTAATGCGGCTTTCCTGCATGCATACGACATCGGCATCTGATTGTTTTAACCATTCAAGTAAGCCTTTCGTTACTGAAGAACGTAAGCCATTTACGTTAATGGAAACGACTCGAAGAATTTTTACATCACTTGGATACTGATCCTTTGGTATCATGCGAAAATTTAACCTCAATTGTGAATTTGGAGCACCTCATGACAACGCCTGTGTCATTTCACCCGCAAGCATTTATCGAACTCGCATTATCACGCGGTGTGCTTAAATTTGGTGAGTTTACTTTAAAATCTGGACGCGTGAGTCCTTATTTTTTTAATGCAGGCCTACTCAACGATGGTGAAGCTTTATCTCTTTTGGCGCAAGGCTATGCTGATAAATTAACACAATGTGAAAATGTTGATGTGATTTTTGGACCAGCTTACAAGGGTATTCCATTTGTAGCAGCGACTGCTGTTGCTTTGTCGCAAGTCCATAACAAAAGTGTGCCATGGGGCTTTAACCGTAAAGAAGCGAAAGATCATGGTGAGGGCGGTGTTTTAGTTGGTGCTGCGGTTGAAGGTAAAAAAGTCTGGATTATTGATGACGTAATTACCGCAGGTACAGCGATTCGTGAAGTTGTAACGATTTTGAAAAATGCTGGTGCAACTATCGCGGGTGTGTTGGTTGCGCTAGATCGTCAAGAACGTGGTCAAGGTGAACTTTCTGCAATTCAAGAAGTTCAAAAAGAATTAGAAATTCCTGTGCACGCACTGATTACCATGAAAGATTTAATGGATTATTTGGAAGCGAAAGGTGAAGAAGAAGCGCTAGCAAATATGCAAGCTTATCGCGAGAAATATGGTATCTAAGAGCTAGATATAGAAAAAGGAAGCTAAGGCTTCCTTTTTTTGAGCATATCTAATTGATTAAAAATAAGTTTGAAATGTGAATAGTCTTCATAAAGCCGTTTTAGCATGCTGAATACTGAAGTGATTTAGCTTAAGATATTGATATTAAAATAAAAAATTAAATAATTTCGCATAAAAAGTAGTATATTAAATAGAAAATGTAAAAAAATTTTTTAATTTAGAAGAATCTTGATCTTTTAAAATATTATTTAATAAAATATTTGATCTTTATCATAAAGTTATTGATACTCATACTCTATCTATATATAGTATTTCAGTAAGGTAAAGAGAATGAGCTTAGAAAGCTTTAAAGTACAAGCAATTCGAGATTTAAATATTTATAAAGCAACGCCAACAATCACAGATGAAGAGTGGATTGCCTTTGCTCAGCAACTTGTTGCTTCAAATTCGAAAACAATAAGAGAAGCAAAGAGTATATTTCTAGAAATGTTTGAAGATAAAGAAATTCTTTTTATTGCATGCGAGAGTGTCGATAACACAGATTTAAATGCTCTATTAATGATGGCGATTCAAATAAGTAAGTCTTAAAAATATTATTCTTTATATACAACTTAAATTACTGTTTTATCGGAGATAAAATGTCTGATCAAGACTTAGCTTATCATTTACAGATGAAGTTTGGATTATCTTATAATGAACCGAATTCATCTCAGATATTAGCTATCAAATCGGACATTAACCAAATTGTTAGAAGTGGTAGAACGCCAACCCAAGCTGATTGGATAAAGATCATTGGATTTCACTGCAAAACTATTGGGACACATGCTCGATTTGGAGTTGATAATACAGATTTGAATTTTTTACTTTTATTAGCAATCCAAACCAGTAAGTAGCAATATGAACATTAACGATTTTAAGAAAGAAGTTTTTTCCACTTTTCATATATTTAAGGTATCTCCAGACATAACTGATCAAGAATGGCTAGAGTTCTCAAAAAAAATCGCTCAATTAAAACCTAGAAATAAAGCTGAAGCGTTTAAGCTTTTACATAATTTTTTTCCACGCCATAAATTTACAGTTATGGCATTTGATAGTGTTGATAACACAGATATTAATGCTCTTTTACTTATAGCTATTAATTTAAACAAATGAGTAATAATTCTTATAACTCTTTCGAAAGAGAGCACACACAAAATAAAGAAGTATATATGTCTCTTTTAAAAGACATAATTTCTAAGAAAAATAGTAAAACTATTAAGCCTGATGATATTCTGGACTACTTAGAAAAAGCGACAAAATACTTCTCAATTGCAGAAAATTATTCACATAAGATTCTTAATGAAAAATCTGTACTAAAAGGTTTTGCTGTTAATAGCTTTGCGGATGATTGCTTTGCAATCTTAGAAACTTATTTATTGCATATTACTTTGTTAAAACAATTGTTTGATTCTCATATTGCTGATATAGATCTCAACAAAGTAATTTCAGAGAAAGCTCTAACTAACACTCAGAGAATAGCAGTACAATATTCAAAAAAAGGGGTTGTTGAATTAAAGCAACGCTTTAAAGATTTAGAGTTAAGTACAAATGGCTTTGATACCAAAGCAACACGAAGTGAGTTTAACCTAGATATGTCCGATCGTTTATCACTTATTATTGGCGGTATTGGACTGGCACTAATACTAATACTTTCCTTATTCATTCCAAGCCCTACTAACTGGCAACAGGTGGTACTAAGAGCAATACTATCTTTATCCATAGGAATACTTATTTCAACTATTCCAGGTTTTTTACATATTAACTTAGCAGGAAAATTTCTTGATAATAGGTATAAAATTATAGCAACAGGGTCTATCGCTGTATTTGTTATTATTTATATGATCAACCCAGCATTTGTGAGTTAATTTTAATAAGTCTTTTACGGGGTTTAATCTAACCCTATAAAAGACTTGCTTGAATACTAGTTTGTCTAAGTAATTCAATACTTTTAGAAATATTAATTTTTTTATCAGCATTTTTCAGGGATAAGTCTGACATTTTCTGAGTAATTAATAAGAACTCGTCAACATTATAAACTCGTTGGAATTTCTTCTCTTGTTGGAGAAAAACTGTAACTTTTTTATGCTGTTTAATAAGCTCAATAATATTTTTTAAAGTCCCTGTACTTTTTTTATCCCAAAGCATAACACCTATATCAGCATCGTTTGCTAAAGCGATATCCTTAGCTGTAAAGAAATCTCTTGTACCGGACCTATATTTGGTTGCTATGGATTTTGTAGGCCAATTTCCTAGATTATTTCTTACTTTCATACCACTATGGTAAACAATAACATTTCTATATTCTTGAATACTAAGGTAATTTTGTACAGCTTTGTCAATTCCATCAGCATCACCAAGGATAATTTCATATCCTTGGTGCATCATCTTATCAATACGTTTAGTTACTGATTCATCTAGGTTCTTAATACTAATAGAACCGGCAATAAAGATTTTTTTCACTACTATTTCCAAGTTAATGCAGCTATATAGATATTTTTAACTTTAGGATATGAGCTTAACACTTTACAAGCAGCATCCATAGTAGCTCCAGTATCAAATAGATCATCTATAAGTAAAACATTCCAGCAACCATCATTACGAATACCATCATGAATAGAAAAACTATTAGCTAATATTGACTCTTTTTCCTCTCTTGTCTGTAAGTCCTTAAGAGAGGTGCCATTTTTTGTCTTATGCAAAATGTCCGTAAATACAGGTATATTCAAAGCTCGTCCAAGCCCCTCGGCTAAACCATACACTGGTTGACGATCACGATTATTAGATGCAGGCATGGGAACAATAAATTCTATCTCTTCATTAAAGTTTTGAGTTATTGCTGAAGATAGAGCATCAACTAAGGTTGGGATCTGGTCCCAATCATTTCTATATTTTAATAAAAATAATGATTGGCCTATGTCAGATCTTTTAGTGTCAAACATAGGACGACCATATTGATTGTCACCAATGTATTCACTTTTTAAAACATGCTTGTCTAAAACGATTCCTTTTTTCCAAGGGCCGAAAATTTCTTTAATATTCATTTAGTTATTAACCTTTATTAAAATTCTATCGATAAAATAATACTTTATTAAAAAATAATTTAACATAAAATCTCTTATTTGAAATTTCAAAGCTAGATTTTTTCACTAAATCATTTTGCATTTCACATGATAGAATATTGTTAAATACACTAATTCTAGTTTTTTAAAATTAATTATTTAAATATTCCTTCACTCTGAAAATATAAAAAGCCGACTTTGTAACATATCGACTTCTTCTTAAGCAGTTTCATCACTTCTTACATTCCAATGTAACGCCCAACTTATCTTATTGTCCTTGTTCAGTCATCACCAAAGGCGAAAAAGAAGCGCTAGCAAACATGCAAGCTTACCGTGAAAAATACGGTATCTAAAAACAAAAAGGCATACCTCTAAATAGGGGTATGCCTTTTTAATATTTACTTAAAACTGATAATTCAAACGCAATAACACATTACGTGGTGTGCCTGGCATGCTGTCTGAACGCCAGTACTCTTTATTGGTTAAATTGTTCACCGCAAGTGTGACATTCCAAGGGTCGGCACTGTAGCCAATTGCTGCATCGACACGATTGAAGCCTTCCATTTTTACTTGATTATTAATATTTGGATAATAAGAACCCACATAGGTCACGCCCACTTCGGTATACCACTGTTCAGTTGGTAAATAGCGAACAAATAAATTACCCGTGTTTTTAGATGTGTTGGCTAAATAGTTGCCTTCTCGCTCAGGGTTTTGATTGTCTTCTTTAACTTTGGCATCGGTATAGCCATACCCACCACGAACAAAGACATTATCAAGTACACGGCCAATAAAACTAAATTCGAGACCACGAGATTGATGTTGACCAGCAGTTGCCCATACCTCTGGTTCACTGTCAGGGTTCGGTTTATAGCGAATATTATTTTTACGAATATCAAAGACAGAAAATTGAGTATTTAAACGATTATCGAACCATTCACTTTTTACACCAACTTCATATTGCTTGTTATATTGAGGCTCTTTATCCATTTTCGCGACATCTGTACTTCCAGTAACTTGGTTGACACCCATTTGTCCACCAAACGGTGCGAAGCTTTTAGAGTAAGACGTATAAAAGCTATGTTCAGGAACTGGTTGCCATACCAAGCCAACATTTGGGCTAAAAGTACTGTCTTTTACATTACGATGTTCATTGTTAATTTTGTTAGTAGTTGAAAAGTCGAAGTAATCGTAGCGGAGTCCCATCATAAGTTTAAGTTGGTCATTTAGACCAATTAAATCTTGAATAAATACGCCGTAAGTTGTGCCTTCATTATAGTTATGCTGACTAATCTTTAATGGGCCATTGCCACGACTGTACTCTCGTTCACCAGTGATTGGATTAACGTAACCATAAATGGCCGACCCATTTTGAGTTTTATTGGCTAGACGTGGCTCTCGTTGTTCATAAGTCCAGTCTGTACCAACCATAATTTGGTGTTCAAGCTGGCCTGTCTTGAACTTTCCTTTAATATCAAATGTATTGGTTGTGGTCTTATTGCTGGTTTGTTGCCAGTAGTAAATTTGGTCGATGTAACCTTTTTTTGTACAAGCCTCATTCTTTGAGTTTTTTCCATCTAAACCACAATAATTTCCAAAATAAAAGTGGTCAAAGTTCTGTTCTGCTTGTCGGTAACTTGCCGCCCAGTGGAAGTTCCAATCAGGCGCATATTCATAATTCACATCGGTACGAACGACTTGCAAAATATCATCAACATAATCACCGTCTTGGGCAAATCCCATTTTAATTGAAGTTCCCGCAGGCAAGTTGTCACGTGTTGGTCCACGGTCAGGAACTCGACCTAATTTGTCATAGGTATATTGTGTGGTCCAAGTCAGCTTTCCATCGTCATTTTTATAAGTAAAGCTTGGGGAAAACATCTTAATCTTATTTTCAATACCAGAGCGGAAGCTGCCTGCCTCACCATATTCTCCAGTCAAACGCACTGCTAAATTGTCATTAAGTACTTGGTTGATGTCAGCGGTTGTTCCGTAGTTATCGTATGAACCCGCATATGCGCCAACTGAACTTTTAGAGTCAAAATTGGCGAATTTACTCACCATATTCACAACCCCGCCGCCAGCACTACGGCCATATAAAACCGAAGCGGGGCCTTTTAAAATTTCTATACGTTCGATATTGGCTGTACTGCGGCGTACTTGTCCGCTTTCACGTATGCCATCACGGTAAATATCGCCTGTGTCGGCACCAAAACCACGAATCGTGATCCCATCGCCGCGCATATCGTAACTGGTTGATACTCCTGGGGTGCCTTGTAGCATAACGCTTAAATCATTTGAGCCATAAATTTTATATTTCTGAACATCAATGGTATCAACGGTTTGAGGGATATCTTTTTTGTCTAAACCATTGCGTGTGACATTGGCTTTGTCATAGTCGATATAACTTTTAATCGGATCGAGTTCACTCATGGCCTCAATTTTTATGGTGGGCATGGTGGCCGCCACTTTTGATGAGTCAGTCACATCTTCTGCATAGGCACCTTGAATATTCAAGATCATTAAACTGAGTAAGCTCAGCGGGAAAAGACGCTTAATTTGGGGAGATGGTGTAGAAATGCTTAACATAAAAATAAAATCAATTAACAAAAATAAAAGTATAAATGATAATTATAATCATTTAATTGTTTAGAATAAAAGAACTATTCCCTTAAAAAATGACATATTTATTTTTTAATAACTGATTTTTAGTAAGTTAATTAGCAAATTAAACGAATTGGATGAGTTGACTCATTAGTTTTTCTTGTTAATTGAGCTTTAAAGGGGACTTTTCATCGATTAAAAGCACCCTTCTGGAATTACGCGTTATTTTTGAGAACATCTAAAATATCCATTTCTGGATCATAATTTTCATCAATTGTTTTGCAAATTGCTTGTCCCACAATGACATGCGTGCCGTTAAAGGTCATAGTGGGTGCTTCATATAACTCCCAACCATGATTCAGAGCTTTAGTCACTCGTGCACAAAAAGCAGAGTCATCAGGGCCAGTTAAATAGCGATAAAGTTTCATGCTTAGCCTTTAAAAATAGTATTTTATAACCTTAGTTTAACTGAATTTACCTTAATTCAAGATAAAGAAATAACCGATAAGGTTTTACTGAAATTAAGAAAAACCAGTGAAAAATCTCAGTTATACTCATGCTAATTTAAATTTTAAGAAGAGCTTGAGTATGCGTGTACTTGTCGTCATGGATCCGATTGAAACCGTAAACCTTAAAAAGGATTCAACCATGGCAATGTTGTGGGCGGCGAGCCGTCGTGGACATGAATTAGGTTATGCATTACAACAAGATTTATATATCGATCAGGGCAAAGCTTACGGCCTCATTTCACCGCTAAAGGTTTTCGAAGATTACAATCATTACTATGAGCTTGGCGAAAAGAAAAAAGAATCTATCGCGGCTTACGATGTTGTGCTGATGCGTAAAGACCCGCCGTTTGACATGAATTTTGTTTATACGACTTATGTGCTTGAGCAAGCTGAGCGTGAAGGTTCATGGATTATTAATAAACCTCAATCATTACGTGATTGCAACGAAAAACTTTTTGCAACACAATTTCCAGAGCTACAAGTACCTACACTTGTGACATCACAGCAAAGTTTAATTCGTGAATTTATTAAAGAACATGGTGATGTGATTGTTAAGCCACTTGATGGTATGGGGGGCATGGGAATTTTCCGTTTATATCAAGATGGTGTAAATATTGGTTCTACCTTAGAAATGCTTACAGAGCTAGGTACTCGTCCAATTATGGCTCAGCGTTATATTCCTGAAATTGTAGAAGGGGATAAGCGTATTTTAATGGTGAATGGTGAACCTGTTCCTTACTGTCTAGCTCGTATTCCACAAAATGGTGAAGTACGCGGTAACTTGGCGGCAGGTGGTTTAGGCCAAGCGCGTCCGCTTACTGAAAATGATAAATTGATAGCAGCTAAAATTGGTCCTTTCTTGCGCGAAAAAGGTTTAGTTTTTGTAGGTTTAGATGTGATTGGTAATTATGTCACTGAAATTAATGTCACTAGCCCGACCTGTATTCGTGAAATTGATGCTCAATTTGGTACATCAATTGCCGATGATTTATTTGATGTATTAGAAGCTGGCCGTACAGCTTAATTATTTATTTCAGGTGATTTTCAGCGGTATTTATTGGAAATCACCTGAAAATATATGAATTAATAAAATAACAATACTAAATACACCACAGCTTTGTAGGCATATTTTCAAAAAAGCACATCTTTCTGTTATAAACGAGTGAAATTAGCTTTTCGTTAATGAAGCTTTAGGATTAAAATAAAAGGCTACAAAAATAGATGACAATTTCCATTGTTTTTTGAGTTGAAGAATTAGACCGTGACCGATTCACAGCAAAGCAAACCTAAACATGTCATGATGATGGCTGCCGGTACAGGTGGACATGTTTTTCCAGCCCTCGCCGTAGCCAAAAAACTTCAACAACAAGGTTGTCAGGTTTCATGGTTAGCCACGCCAACAGGCATGGAAAACCGATTATTAAAAGATCAAAATATTCCAATATATCAAATTGATATTCAAGGTGTTCGTGGCAACGGATTAGTCCGTAAAATTGCTGCACCTTTTAAAATTTTAAAAGCCACTTTAAGCGCAATGCGTTATATGAAACAGCTTAAAGTTGATGCAGTTGCAGGCTTTGGCGGTTATGTTGCGGGGCCGGGTGGTTTGGCCGCACGTTTGTTAGGTATTCCTGTACTTATTCACGAACAAAATGCAGTTGCTGGTTTTACCAATGCGCAGTTATCTCGTGTTGCTAAAGTCGTATGTGAAGCATTTCCAAATACCTTTCCTGCTGGTGGAAAAGTCGTTACAACAGGAAATCCTGTACGTCATGAAATCACAGATATTTTAAGCCCAAAGTGGCGTTATGATGAGCGTGCGCAAGCAGGACGGCCTCTAAATATTCTAATTGTTGGTGGTTCTTTAGGTGCCAAAGCACTCAATGAACGCTTACCTCCAGCATTAAAACAATTACAAGTTCCACTCAATATTTTTCACCAGTGTGGTCAGCAACAAGTTGAGGCAACTCAAGCACTTTATGCAGATGCACCAGCTAATTTAACTGTACACGTTTTGCCGTTTATTGAAGATATGGCAAAAGCTTATAGTGAGGCAGATTTAATCATTTGCCGAGCTGGAGCACTCACAGTAACAGAAGTTGCAACAGCAGGTGTGGCCGCAGTTTTTGTACCACTCCCTATAGCAGTTGATGACCATCAAACTGCAAATGCCAAATTTCTGGCGGATGTCGGTGCTGCGAAAATTTGCCAGCAATCGACCATGACGCCAGATGTTTTAAATGAATTGTTCACTTCGCTGATGAACCGCCAATTACTTACTGAAATGGCAGTGAAAGCGCGTCAACATGCCCAACCAAATGCGACTCAGCATGTGGTTGATCTTATCCAAAAAATGTAATCGGATTTACTATGTCTCCATCAACAGCTGCGAACCAAGCAAAAAAACTGATTAAAGTGCCTGAAATGCGCCGTATCAAACACATTCATTTTGTGGGGATCGGCGGTGCTGGTATGTGTGGCATTGCAGAGGTATTGGGTAACCAAGGTTATAAAATTTCTGGTTCAGACATTAAGGCGTCTAAAACTACAGAACAATTAGAGAAAAATGGCATCAAAGTTTATATTGGCCATCAACCGGAAAATATTAAAAATGCCAATGTGCTTGTAGTTTCTACAGCAATTGATCCGGAAAATCCGGAAATTAAAGCTGCAATTGAACAGCGTGTTCCAATTGTACGTCGTGCAGAAATGCTAGGTGAGCTTATGCGTTACCGTCACGGTATTGCTGTGGCTGGTACACATGGTAAAACTACAACTACAAGTCTTTTGACGACGATGTTGGCGGAAGAAAACCTTGATCCAACTTATGTTATTGGTGGCTTACTTAACAGTACAGGCGTAAATGCGGCGTTAGGTGAAAGCCGTTTCATCGTGGCTGAAGCTGATGAATCAGATGCATCTTTCCTTTATTTGCAACCAATGGCAGCGATTGTAACCAATATCGATGCTGACCATATGGATACCTATGAAGGTAGCTTTGATAAATTAAAAGATACGTTTGTACAGTTCCTTCATAACTTACCATTTTATGGTTTGGCTGTAGTTTGTGGTGATGATGCGAACATTCGTGAAATTCTGCCGCGTGTAGGCCGTCCGGTCATTACTTATGGCTTTAATGAAGATAATGACATTCGTGCAGTTGATATTGAACAAGATGGTATGCAATCGCACTTCACTGTGTTACGTAAAGGTCGTGAACCATTGCGTTTAACAATTAATCAACCAGGCTTACATAATGTTTTAAATGCCTTGGCAGCAATTGGTGTTGCCACAGATGAAGGCGTTTCTGATGATGCAATTAGCCGTGCATTAGAAGGATTTAGTGGTGTTGGCCGCCGCTTCCAAGTGCAAGGTGAATTTGAACTTGCTGATGGCAATGTTAAGTTGGTTGATGACTACGGACATCATCCAAAAGAAGTAGAAGCAACAATTAAAGCTGCTCGCCAAAGTCATCCAGATCGTCGTTTGGTTATGTTGTTCCAACCACATCGTTATTCTCGTACCCGCGATTGTTTTGATGACTTCATTGAAGTGCTCTCTCAAGTCGATCAATTATTATTGTTGGAAGTTTACCCTGCTGGTGAAAAGCCTATTGTGGGTGCAGACAGCCGTACTTTAGCGCGTAGTATTCGTTTACGCGGACAAGTAGAACCAATTTTGGTTGATCCGGTGGAAGGTAATTTGCAAAACATCATGCAAAATGTGTTACAACCAAATGACTTGTTATTAACGCAAGGCGCGGGTAACGTGGGAGCAATTTCAGTAGAACTTGCGCAACACCATTTGTATGTGAAATAAACAAAAAGTATTGAATTATCGGGTTAAGGATTTAAACGTGTCAAATGCTACAAAATTCGGCAAAGTTGCCGTGTTATTTGGTGGGAAATCGGCTGAGCGTGCTGTGTCTTTGGATAGTGGTCAGGCAGTTTTGGACGCTTTGTTACGTTCAGGTGTTCAGGCTGAAGCATTTGATCCGCAAGACCGCAGTGTGACTGAACTTGTAAATTATGATCGTGCATTTATTGTATTGCATGGTCGCGGGGGTGAAGATGGCCAGATTCAAGGTGTACTTGAATGGTTGAATCTGCCTTATACAGGAACAGGTGTGCAAGGTTCTGCGATTGGCATGGATAAAGTTAAAACCAAGCAAATCTGGCAAGGTAGCGATTTACCTACAGCGCCATATCGCATTATTACTAAAGAAACAGATTTAGATGCGGTGATTGCTGAGTTAGGCTTACCTGTCATTATCAAACCTGTACATGAAGGCTCAAGTGTCGGCATGAGTAAGGTTGAGAAAGCAGAAGACTTTGCTGCAGCAATTGAAAAGGCGACTCAGCACGATGCTGTGGTTATGGCAGAAAAATGGATCACCGGTCGTGAGTTCACAATTTCATTCCTAAATGGACAACCGTTGCCTGTCATTCGTTTGCAACCACCAGCAGATGTTGCTTTCTATGACTATGAAGCGAAATACCAACGTAATGATGTAGAGTATGGTATTCCTTGTGGTCTTAGTGAGACTGAAGAGAAAAACCTACAAGCTTTATGTTTACGTGCTTTTCAGGCTGTGGGTGCAGAAGGCTGGGGTCGTATTGATGCGATGCAGGATGAGCAAGGCAATTTCTGGCTTTTAGAGGTAAATACTGTGCCAGGTATGACCAGTCACTCTTTAGTTCCAAAAGCTGCTAAAGCTGTTGGTTATAGCTTTGATGAATTGTGCGTTGCAATTCTTGAGCAAACATTGGAAGGTACGGCTTAAATATGGCACAACTTCCGGCTTCCATGCGCCGTAAACGTGCGGCCATCACCTCTATTCATGATAAACCGCCTACGCGTAAGCAGAAGCTTGCGAATGCTGGTGGATGGGTGCTGTTGGTTATTGCTTTTGTAGTGCTGGCAGTCGGAATTTATGGGCTATATAAAGTTATTACAGATGCAACAGTTGCAAAACTAGAAGTTGTAGGTTCGGCGTCTTCTGTTGAAACACAACAAGTGATGCAACATGTTGCTCCAATTATAAAAGCAAATTATTTCACATCTGATTTAGAACAGATTCGTGACAAAACATTAGAAATTTCATGGGTAGACCGAGTTGTCGTATCTCGTGCTTGGCCCAATGGTATTCGTGTCCGTGTCATGCCTCGCCATGCTATCGCTCGTTGGGGAACAGGTCGCTTATTAAGCGATGGTGGCGATGTATTTAGTGAGGCAGAGCCGACGAATCACCCTGAACTTCCGTTGCTTCATGGGCCGGTAAGTCAGTCAAAAATGATGATGCGACGCTATAATGAAATTAATCAATTATTCCATCCTGTTAATTTACGCTTAAAAGAGTTATATCTGACTGAGCGAATGACTTGGTTTATGCAATTTGATTCTGGTTTACGTATTATTGTTGACCAAGATCAAACAATGAATAAGTTGCAACGTTTAAGTCATCTGGCACAATCTGACTTAAAACCGGTGTGGTCGAAAATCTCAGCCATTGATTTGCGATATCGTAATGGATTATCTATTCAATGGAAGAACGCAACACCACCTAAAATTGTGAATGGTCAGTTTGTTGTAACGAGTGATGACACAAGCATTGCAGGTGGAACAAAAGCAAAGCCATAATACGTGGCTTTAAAATAGGCAATTTGCCTGGTATTAAACAACAAAGAAATGGTATGAGTGATGAGTGAAGCTGTTCCCTCAGTTGTTGCGATTGACATTGGGACGCATAAAGTTTCAGTTTTGATTGGAAAAATTCATGCGCCGGATAACATTCAAGTTATCGGTATGGCAACTGCTCGCAATCGAGGCATGAATAAAGGAAAAATTGTAAGCCTCGATAAAGTCATTGCTGCGATTAAAAATGCTGTTGCTGAAGCGGAAAATATGGCCGAATGTCGCATTCATAGCGCATGGGTATCTATTCCGAGTACCGAGTTGCAAAGTTTTTATGCCTCTGGTCGCACACCAGTATCTAATCCAGCACATGTGATTACAACAAATGAAGTCGTGCGCGCGTTAGAATTGGCAAAAGCAAGTCATGTGACTTCTGATTACTATTTAGCAAGTGCAGTGCCGTTAGGCTTTGAATTAGGTGATTCTGCTGAATGGGTGCAGAATCCAATTAATATGACTGCCCATAGTATGACTGGACATTATCAGTTAATGATGATGCCTATAGCGACTATGCAAAACCTTGATCGTGCCATGAAAGGTGCAAATATCGGGGTTGAAAAAATGGTGGTGTCTTGTCTGGCAACCGCTGAGGCAAGCTTACTGAAAGATGAAAAAGAGTATGGTGTTTGTCTAGTTGATATTGGTGCAGGCATTACCAATCTTGCTGTTTATCTAGATGGACGTTTGGCTCTAGCACGTACATTGCAACGCGGTGGTGAACACGTTACACGTGATATTGCTGCTGTATTGCAAACCACGACAGAAGAAGCTGAACGAATTAAAATTCTGCATGGTTGTGTCGATTTAAGTGCTGTTAAGCCAGATCACATGATTCAGGTAGAAGGAATTGATGGCCCTCAAACAATTAGCCGAATTGAGTTGTCAGAAATTATTATTGCCCGTTATGAAGAGATCTTTAGCCAGATCCGCGATGAACTCGAACAAAGCGGTGCAATTCATGGTTTATACCATGGTGTAGTATTGACAGGGGATGCTTGTCAAATAGAAGGTATGGTGAGTTTAGCTCGTCGTATGTTGGGTGTATCTGCACATTTGGGTAATCCGCCGTTACAGGTTTATGCTGATGATCAACATCAAGCAGCCTTACGTCGTTCTATGTATGCAACAGCAGCTGGTTTGCTCATGTTTAGCCAAAGTGAGTTGCAAGATGCTGTTGAAGAGCCTGAAGAGGCAAATGACCGTTCGGTATGGGAACGAATGGTAAATGGCTGGAATGCGTTTAATAGCAAATTAAAAGCCATTTTTTAGGATGTATGTATTTATTGGTAGAATTGTTAGGAAGTTGTAAGAGAAAACCGCTGTACTTGACAAGGTTGGTATTGCACAGCATTCTTAAAATTAGTTATTTTTGAAAATCAAGGCAGTATACGGGCTGAAGTGACTGCCATAATGTATTAGGAACCCTAAAGGTCATGGCCTCATTTGAATTTATAGAAGATGAACTAAACGATGGCAACGGTCAAGCCCGTTTCACTGTATTTGGTGTAGGTGGTGGTGGCGGTAATGCCGTTCAACATATGGTGCAGTCTGATATTCAAGGTGTTAAATTCGTTTGTGCCAATACAGACAAACAAGCACTGGACTGTATGAATGCACCTTTCAAAATTCAGTTAGGCGAGCAAAGTACACGTGGTCTAGGTGCTGGTGCTAACCCTGAAGTAGGGCAAGTTGCAGCAGAAGAAAGCCGTGAAATCATTCGTCACCACCTTGAAGGTACCGATATGGTTTTCGTTACCGCTGGTATGGGTGGTGGTACGGGTACTGGCGCAGCGCCTGTTGTGGCTGAAGTTGCCAAAGAAATGGGTATTTTGACTGTTGGTGTAGTTACAACACCATTTAACTTTGAAGGCCGCCGCCGTTTAAAGTCTGCTGAACGTGGTATTGAAGCACTTGAAGCACATGTTGATTCATTGATTATTATCCCTAACCAACGCTTACTAAGCGTATATGGCGATATTTCAATGAAAGATGCTTATAAAAAAGCTGATGATGTGTTGTTAAACGCTGTACGTAGTATTTTTGACTTGGTTGTTAATCGTGGTCACATTAATCTTGACTTCGCCGATTTGAAAACTGCAATGAGTACTCGCGGTTATGCAATGATGGGTGCTGGTTTAGGTCGTGGTGAAGATCGTGCGCGTCAAGCTGCTGAACAAGCGATCCGTAGTCCATTACTTGATAACGTAAATATTATTAATGCCAAAGGCGTGTTAATTAACATTACGGGTGGTGATGACATTACGTTACGTGAGACTGAAATCATTACTGATGTTGTGAACCAGATTGTTGACCTTGATGAAGGTGAAATCTTCTACGGTACAGTATTTGATCCAGATGCACGTGATGAATTACGCGTAACAGTGATTGCAACTGGTTTAACTCGTAATGCAGCAGATGCTGAACCGAGAAAACGTAATACGGTAAGCCATGCATCGTCTCAATCAGCTCAATCTGTTGATGAAGATGATGTTCCTGCAATCAATAAGCGTCAAAACGCTGATAATGAAGTCAGTAGCACAGCAAGTTCTACTCCGCGTTCTTCTCCAATGAGTATTCAAGATTACTTGAAAAATCAGCAACGTAAGTAAATAATCGTTAGGTTTAATGAAAGGCAGTGTTTAAACACTGCCTTTTTTTATTTTTGATCAATGACTAAATATGCTAACGTATAGCGGTTTTAAAAAAGAAGTTACAAAGCATGGTGAAACAACGTACTCTCAATCGTGTGGTAAAAGCGAGTGGAATAGGTCTTCATAGCGGTCAAAAAGTGATGATCAATTTCATTCCACATACCGTGGATGGAGGTATTGTATTTCGCCGTATCGATTTGGATCCACCTGTCGATATCCCGGCCAATGCTTTATTGATTCAAGAAGCTTTTATGTGTTCCAACTTGGTAACGGGAGATATAAAAGTAGGAACAATTGAGCATGTAATGAGTGCAATTGCAGGTTTAGGAATTGATAACCTGATTGTTGAGGTGTCAGCTTCTGAAGTTCCAATTATGGATGGAAGTGCTGGTCCATTTATTTACCTTTTAATGCAAGGTGGATTACGTGAACTGGATGCACCGAAAAAATTCATTAGAATATTAAAACCAGTTGAAGCACTCATCGATGATAAGAAAGCAATTTTCAGCCCTCACAATGGTTTTCAATTAAATTTCACGATTGATTTTGACCATCCGGCATTTGCTAAAGAATATCAATCTGCCACGATCGACTTTTCGACCGAAACTTTTGTTTATGAAGTCAGTGAAGCACGTACTTTTGGTTTCATGAAAGATCTGGATTACCTGAAGGCAAATAATTTAGCACTAGGTGCAAGTTTAGATAATGCAATTGGTGTAGATGATACAGGTGTGGTCAACGAAGAAGGTTTACGTTTCGCTGATGAATTCGTTAGACATAAAATTTTAGATGCAGTAGGTGATTTGTATTTGCTTGGTCATCAAATTATTGCCAAGTTCGATGGCTATAAATCAGGACATGCTTTAAATAACCAGTTGTTACGCAATGTTCAAAGTGATCCGAGTAATTATGAAATTGTAACATTTGATGACGAGAATCAATGTCCAATTCCATATGTGAGCGTGACATAAGTCATTGTCTTTACTTGGCTATGTTATAATGTAACATTAAAAAGTGTGATTATTATCACATAATAAGAACGATTCTAATTAAGAAATATAAAGCTCATCATTTTTTATTGCTTGCCAAACGTAGTAAAGCTTGGCTAAGCTTAGGGTCGCTCACAAAGTCGGCTGCACTACGTAACATTTCTTGTGTTTCCGGGGGGATGGGTTTAGATGGCTCAGATGAGGGTGCATTTGAAATAGTTTTATTTCTTAATCGAACCTGAATTCTTTGTAGGTCTTTTAGGCCTTCGAGCTGAGATAATTTAGATACATATTGGTTCTGTAAATAACTGAGTTGACTAATCATCGCTTGATTTTCACCAGTAATGATTAAAGAGCCATTTTGATAACACACAACCTGCCATTGTTCCGGTTGGGGCAATAAGGGTTGGATAATTTTCGTAAGTCTTTGCCATTGCGCGACTTGCGTTGTTAGAAACGTAAGGTTTCCTGTTTTTATGTGTTTTCCGGTTTGTTGAAAAACGTTATCGGGTTTGGACATGGTCATTCTCGGATAGATTCTTGTCTTAATCTTAAGCGTTCATTTCAATTGATATCAAGGAAGAGATCATAAGGAACTTGAGTAAGAACAGTTTCAAGAGGTTTTTATGCACACGCGTCGTATTTTATTAGCGTTTTCACTTGCCGCTTCGGCAGCATCAGTTGCTTTTGCAGATTATCAAACAATTAACCAATCTACTGACTCAGATCGATTGGAACAGCTATCAAAAACATTATCTCAAGGTTCATATACTCATCCTGATGATTTAGATCTTCCGGCGAGTGCGAAAGTTTCAGTGACCTTACGCCAAAAAACAGTTGAACTCAATAATGAGTCGCTCGCAAAGAAGTACGGTAACACAACCGCAAAAAATTCTTTTAATGCCTCTTCTTCAAATTCTTACTCTTGGTTAGTTTCTCATCCTCTTCCTGATACTGTACGAGTTTCTTCAAACTTTGGTGGTCGCACCATGGGTGGTCGTGCAGAACATCATGGCGGTTTAGATCTGGCTGCTCCGAGTGGTACACCAATCTACGCTACAGGCCCAGGTATTGTAACTAAATCTGGCTGGGGCACTGGCTATGGTCAATATGTTGAAATTAACCATGGTAATGGCTATTTAACGCGTTATGCTCATGCTTCACGTTTAATGGTGCGTGTAGGCGATCAAGTATCTGCAGGCGAGCATATTGCTAATGTAGGGTGTACAGGTCGCTGTACAGGTCCGCATTTGCATTATGAAGTTGTAAAAGATGGGCAACGTAAAAACCCAACTACTTACTTGGCGATGCTTCCATAAAAGCATAGTTAAAAAAGTAAGGTTATTAAATTTATGAATCTAAAACTAAGCTAAACCTTTTTTAACGCAAAGATTGTATAAAAAAACGCCATTATTGGCGTTTTTTTGTTATTTTGTTTACTGCTCGGTCAATGACTATTCATTCAGAAAATAATAGGGCCCCCTTACATTCACCCGAGGCAATAACTTGAAAGGGGTAAAACGTGGTAAAAATACAAAGTAGATTAGAGAACAAGGAACAGGTGAATTATGGCGTTTTACGGTGACTCCGACGCACAAGAAACCCAAGAATGGCAAGATGCATTCGATTCAGTTTTACAACATATGGGAACTGAACGAGCGGCATTCTTGTTGGAAAAACTTTACCAACAAGCAATTGCTAAGCATGTTCCAATTCAACGTCTCAATACACCTTACTTAAATACAATTTCTGTTGAAGAACAACCTGCAATGCCAGGCGACCAAGATATGGAACGCCGTATTCGTGCATTGATTCGTTGGAATGCCTTAGCAATGGTACTTCGTGCGAATAAAACAGGTGATGATTTAGGTGGACACTTGGCGAGTTTCGCATCAAGTGCAACATTATATGACGTAGGTTTTAACCATTTCTTCCGCGCAAACAGCAATAGCTTTGGCGGAGATATGATTTATTACCAAGGGCATTGTGCTCCTGGTATTTATGCACGTTCATTCCTTGAAGGACGTTTAACTGAAGAACAGTTAAGTAATTTCCGCCGTGAAGTTGGCGGTAACGGTTTACCAAGCTATCCGCATCCATATTTAATGCCTGACTATTGGCAATTCCCAACTGTATCAATGGGCCTTGGTCCAATCATGTCGATTTATCAAGCACATATTCAAAAATATTTGATGAACCGTGGCTTGATCAAAGAAGAAGATCGTAAAGTTTGGGCTTATCTTGGCGATGGTGAGATGGATGAGCCAGAAAGTACTGGTGCGATTTCACTTGCTGGTCGTGAAAAGCTTGATAACCTTATTTGGGTGGTTAACTGTAACTTACAGCGTTTAGATGGTCCGGTACGTGGTAACGGTAAAATCATTCAAGAGTTAGAATCTTTATTCCGTGGTGCGGGCTGGCGTGTCATTAAAGTGGTATGGGGTCGTCATTGGGACCCACTTCTTGCAAAAGACACCTCAGGCGCTTTGAAAGCGGTAATGGAAGAGACAGTTGATGGTGAGTACCAACGCTATCAAGTGAAAGGTGGTGCATACACGCGTGAGAAATTCTTTGGCAAGTACCCAGAAGCTGCGGAACTTGTAAAAGATTTAAGCGATGAAGACATCGATAATCTCAACCGTGGTGGTCACGACCCTTACAAAGTGTTTGCTGCATATGCAGAAGCAATGAAAGCTAAAGGTCAACCAACAGTTATTCTTGCGAAAACTGTTAAAGGTTACGGTTTGTCTGAAGAAATTGAAGCGGTGAACAAAACTCACCAAATCAAAAAAATGCAGATTGACTCTTTGAAATATGTACGTGACCGTTTCAATCTTCCATTTACAGACGATAAGTTAGAAGAGCTTCCATTCTACCGCCCAAGTGAAAACTCTCCAGAAATGAAGTATATGAAGGCGCGTCGTGAAGCGTTAGGTGGTTACCTACCTGCACGTCGTAAAGAGAGTGAAATCTTAGCGATTCCTGAATTATCTGTATTTGATGCTGTATTAAATGGTTCAGGTGGTAAAGAACAATCTACTACGATGGTGATGGTTCGTTTAATTGCTTCTTTACTCAAAGAAAAAGCAATTAAAGACCGCGTAGTACCAATTGTTCCAGATGAAGCACGTACTTTTGGTCTGGAAGGTATGTTCCGTCAGCTCGGTATCTATGCTGCTCACGGTCAAAAATATACCCCAGAAGACCAAGAACAATTAATGCATTACCGTGAAGCAAGTGACGGTCACATGCTACAAGAAGGGATTAACGAAGCTGGTGCGATGAGTGCATGGGCTGCGTTGGCAACAAGTTATTCAACGAATAACTTGCCAATGATTCCAATGTATATGTACTACTCAATGTTCGGTTTCCAACGTATTGGTGACATTGCGTGGGCAGCAGGTGATGCGCAAGCTCAAGGTTTCTTGTTGGGTGCAACTGCTGGTCGTACAACGTTGAACGGTGAAGGTCTACAGCACCAAGATGGTCATTCGCATATCTTGGCGAACACGATTCCAAACTGTGTATCTTATGATCCATGTTTTGGTTATGAGTTGGCTGTAATCGTGCATGACGGTTTAAAACGTATGTATGTGAACCAAGAGCGTGTGTTCTACTACTTAACTGTAATGAACGAAAACTACGAGCATCCTGCAATGCCTGAAGGCGCTGAGGAAGGCATTAAACGTGGTATGTACTTGTTCGAGAAAGATGAAAAAGCAACTGTCCAATTACTTGGTTCAGGTGTGATTCTTCGTGAAGTGATCAAGGCTGCGAAAATCTTACGTGATGAATACCAAATCCATTCAAATGTTTGGAGTGTAACAAGCTTCAATGAGTTGTCACGTGATGGTATGGCATGTGAAGAATACAACCGTTTACACCCACTTTCTGAAGAAGTGAAAGAATCTTGGGTATCTAAACAGTTACGTGGTACAGAAGGTATCGTTGTTTCAGCAACAGACCATATGCGTGCTTATAGCGAACAAATCCGTGCGTATCTTCCAGATGGTCGCCCATTTGTTGCATTAGGTACAGATGGATACGGTCGTTCAGATACACGTGCTAACTTACGTAGTTTCTTTGGTGTTGATGCTGCACATATCGTTGTTGCTACTTTGAAAAAATTAGCTGACGAAGGTGAAGTGGACGCACGTTTAGTTAAAGACGCAATTTCTAACTTTGAGTTAGATACTGACCGTCCAGTGGCATGGGCTCCTCAAGCGCATCCAGAAGTTCAGGCAGTTGCTGAATATAATGAAACGCAAACAGGTGAGGGGAACTAAGCATGCAAATTAAGACCCCTGATATTGGTGTAGACAAAGCAGTTGTTGCTGAAATTTTAGTAAAAGTTGGCGACAGCATTGCTGAAAATGACAGCCTTGTTTTGCTTGAGTCAGATAAAGCGTCTGTTGAAGTGCCTAGCACTTCAGCAGGTGTGGTAAAAAGTATCTTAATCAAAGAAGGCGATAGCGTAACTGAAGGTACGGTATTGCTTGAACTTGAAGCTGAAGGTACTGCACCTGTAGCTCAAACAGAAGAAGTTGCAAAACCTGCTCCAGCAGCTGAACAAACAGCAGCACCGGCAGCGGTACAACAGGCTTCAACTGCTGCACAACCAGCAGCGGCAACCACGAGCCAAGTGGTTGAAGTTCAAGTTCCTGATATTGGTGTTGAAAAAGCACTAGTTGGTGAGATTTTAGTAAAAGTTGGTGAGCAAATCGATGTTGAGCAAAGCATCGTTGTTGTTGAATCTGACAAAGCAACTGTAGAAGTACCAAGCAGTGTCGCTGGTACTGTAGAAAGCATTCAAGTTAAAGAAGGCGATACAGTTAAAGAAGGTGTTGTGCTCATTAAAGTGAAAACAACGTCTGCATCAAGTGCGCCAGTTGAAGCTCCTGCTTCTACAGCAGCTCCAGCGGCAGCGCCTGCACCAGTTCAACAAGAAACTGTAGCATCGACTGCTACTCAATCTGGACCAATTGATATTAACGTTCCTGATTTGGGTGTAGATAAAGCAGTTGTTGCTGAAATTTTGGTACAAGTTGGCGATAAAGTTGATGTAGACCAAAGCCTTGTTGTGGTTGAGTCAGATAAAGCGACTGTTGAAGTTCCAAGTACTGTTGCTGGCGTTGTGAAAGCGATTCACTTGCAAGCAGGCCAACAGGTTTCACAAGGTATATTACTTGCAACAATTGAAGCTGAAGGCCAAGCACCTGCTGCGGCACCAGCGGCAAAAGCAGAAGTAGCTCCAGCTCCACAGGCAGCAGCACCTAAAGCGGCAGCTCCTACTCCGACTCAGGCTGTATCTGCTCCAGCGTCTGGTAGTGATAAGTTAACCAAAGAACAAGAAGCTGAAAATGCTAAAGTTTATGCAGGACCAGCTGTTCGTAAGCTTGCTCGTGAACTTGGTGTAGTTTTATCTCAAGTTAAAACTTCTGGTGAACATGGCCGTGTTGTTAAAGAAGATATCTTTGCGTATGTGAAGACTCGTTTAACTGCGCCACAAGCTGCACCGGTTGCTGCGGCTGCACCAGCTGTTTCAGGTTTGCCAAAGCTTCCTGACTTCACTGCGTTTGGTGGTGTAGAAGAAAAAGTACTGACGCGTTTGCAGCAAGTATCAATTCCGCAATTGTCGTTGAACAACTTTATTCCGCAAGTCACTCAGTTTGATTTGGCTGATATTACTGAGTTGGAAGATTGGCGCAATGAGCTAAAAGGCAACTTCAAAAAAGAAGGTATCAGCCTGACGATTATGGCGTTCATTATCAAAGCGGTTGCGTATTTGTTGAAAGAAGAGCGTGAATTCGCAGGTCATCTATCTGATGACGGTAAATCAGTGCTCTTGCGCAATGAAATCCATATGGGAATTGCGGTAGCAACACCTGATGGTTTAACTGTGCCAGTACTTCGTAACCCAGACCAAAAATCAATTAAGCAAATTGCAGTTGAATTGGGTGTGTTAGGTCAAAAAGCACGTGATAAGAAATTAACACCGAAAGACTTGCAAGGTGCGAATTTCACTATTTCAAGTTTGGGCGCAATAGGTGGTACAGCATTTACACCACTTGTGAACTGGCCGCAAGTTGCGATTTTGGGTATTTCACCTGCAACGATGCAACCGGTTTGGAATGGTAAAGACTTTGATCCACGCTTAATGTTGCCGTTGTCGTTGTCTTATGACCACCGTGTAATTAATGGTGCAGATGCGGCTCGCTTTACTAATAAGCTTACGAAACTTCTTAAAGATATTCGTACTTTATTAATCTAATATTTTTAAATGAATCATTAAAACCTCGCTTCGGCGGGGTTTTATTTTGATATTTAATTTAATTGGTTTTAAGTTAATCTAAAGACGAAAAATGAAGTGTCGAGAGAGGAGAAATTTCTCGTTATTAGGTAAAGGAGAAAGAATAAATGGTAGGATTTTTAAAAATCATGGTGCCGATTCTATTAATTGTATTTTTATTAATGGGGCTGTGGGTGAGTGTTTTACACTTTCCTTGGGAATGGATGACCTACGTTGCAATGGGCTTGGAAGTATTTGTAGCAATGCTTATTTTGCCATTTGAGTTTCAATCTCAGCACGTAACTGGCATTAATAATTTTGGATTTGTCAACTTAAGTATTTGTTTAGCTTTACTATTGGGTCTAGGACGATTGTTGGTTTGGGTATGGATAAAATTTTTTGCATGAATGTTTGAAAAATAGAACTACTCGAATATAATAAGCACATACTTCATTGGGGAGTAGCCGCTATTCATTTCTAAATGAATAGGTGATGATCAACATAATTGTTCAACAGAACATGGTCATCATAGCTTAAACGTCTCATCGTTTCCGAGTTGGCAAGACCTTTGATTTACCACTCTGCAGATATTTGGCTAGCAGGAGGGGTAGGTCATGGGCATTTATGCTAGCCAGAGAAACGACATGCAAGAATTTCTGATTTCTACTTCGATTGTTGCCCTTGCTGAAATGGGCGATAAAACCCAATTATTGGCCCTTTTACTGTCTGCACGTTTCCGTAAGCCAATCCCTATTCTTATTGCGATTCTTTTAGCTACTCTAATTAATCATGGTATTTCTGCTGTACTTGGACAGTGGATTACGACCGTGTTGAGCCCCGAAATTTTAGTCTGGGTTCTTGCAGCTGGCTTCATTGGTATGGCTTTCTGGATGCTTATTCCAGATAAGTTAGACGATGAAACGGATAGTATTAACAGATGGCAAAAATTTGGTGTTTTTGGTGCTACCTTCATCTTATTTTTCTTAGCTGAAATTGGTGACAAAACCCAAATTGCAACAGTCGCTTTAGCTGCACGTTATGACAGCATTTTTTGGGTGATGTTAGGTACAACCTTAGGGATGATGATTGCCAATGCACCTGCTGTATTTATTGGTAATAAATTGGCTGAACGTTTATCTATCTCGCTCATTCATAAAATTGGCGCTGCTATTTTCTTAATTGTAGGTATCTCTACTTTAGTACAGCATTATTTCTTCTAACGCATTTTAAGCTGCCAAAAAAACGCACTCATAAAGAGTGCGTTTTTTGTAGCTAATTTTAATAGTTAAATTTCACAGTAAAGTTAATTTGACGTGGATTACCTAAAGTCACCAAATTTTCATTTAAGGCACCTGCATAGTAATCTTTATCGAATAGATTACGGATCGCAAGTTGAGCACCCCAATGTCCTGCATCATAGCCAGCTTCTGTATCAAATACGGTATAGCCTGGAATATGGACATCTAACTTATCCATAGTTTTATAAGTTTCACCACGGAATCCACCGCCGATATACCAACCAAGTTTTGAGGCAGGGTCAAATTTATAACGAGCCGACAGACTGTAAGCATGTTCAGGAATATTATCGAGTGCTTTTCCTACATTGCTCACATTTGCATCTTTACTAATTTCAGCATCAATTGTGTAGGTATAGGCAGCCGTTAATTTTAAACCTTCTAAAATTTCTGCGCTTAGCTCAGTCTCGATACCACGAGTTAATTGTTCGCCACGCTGAACTTTCTCACTCGTATTAATTGGATCATTAACTACAACATTCTGACGTTTTAGGTCATACCAAGCGATAGCACCTTGAACTCGTTGATCTGGGCTTTGTAATTTCATTCCGACTTCAACCTGTTTCCCTTCTTCAGGTTTGAACGGATTGTTATTTACATCAGTACCGCTATTTGGGGTAAACGAGGTGGCATAGCTGACATAAGGAGCCACAATGTCATTAATGGTATACATCATAGAGGCGCTGCCCGTAAATGCTTCATCAGACTGTTTACTCGTATTGCTGTTAACCAGACTTGTAGTTTGAGTTTGCGCCCAGTCTTGACGACCAGATAAGCTTAAAAGTAATTGGTCATTAAGCTGAATAAGGTCACGAATATATAATCCTGTGTATTTTAAGCGGTTAATATCGTGGTTGCTGATAGGATTGGAACAGGTAACAGTTTGCCCATATACAGGAGCATATATGTTTAAATCCCCGACATTACAACGGTTGTTGGTGTAATCACTTTTTTCCTGAAAGGCATCAACACCTACATTAAGATCGTGCTGCATACCATATAAATCAAACTGTTTATTTAAACGGTTATCGATGGCAAAGCTTAAATTATCAATAATTTGGTGGCGGCTGTTATTTTTACGACTAATGGTGGTGTAGTTTTTATCTGCCCAAAAGTTGTTGCCCGTGCGAGCAAAGACAGCAGTACCATCCATTTCAGTTTTTTGTACGGCAAAGTTCTGATTAAAGTTCCAACCATTATCAAAAGCGTGTTTAAAGGTATAACCTGTGCGGTAAACATCTGCTTCATATTTACCAAAGTTAGGATCGCCAATATATAAACTTCGGTCTATAGCCCCGTTGGGATTGTCTTTTAATGTACCAATGACAGGTAAACCTTGTTGACGGATGTATTCGCGATGCTGATAGCTTGCGATGACAGAGAGATCAGTGTTATCCCCTAAGTCAAAGTTATAAGAGGGAGAGATGTAGTAATTTTTAAAATATACATAATCTGTTGGGTCATCTTGGTCTGAGATACGACCATTTAAACGGAAAGCACCTTTTTCACTATTATTAGGACTATAGTTTAAATCGAACGTACCTTCTTTAAGGCTGTAGCTGCCATAAGTCATAGTGGCCCGAGCAAAGCTTTCAGCTTGAGGGCGTTTAGTTACTAAGTTGACCATACCTCCTGGAGCAACCAAACCAAAATTAATAGATGCAGGCCCTTTTAAAACTTGTACCTGATCCATGCCTGATATTTCAGCTGCTACAGATGGAGTTGGAGAGCTTTGACCAATTCTTAAACCATCTACATAAACTGAATCAGAAGAAGTTTGTCCTCGGATAATGAAATCATCCCAACCACGACGACCAAGTTTCCCAGCTCCAACACCTGCAACGCCTTCAAGTGCATCTGTAAGTGTCTTTGCTTGTTTTTGGTCAAGTTGCTCACGGGTCACCACTGAAACCGACTGAGCAGTTTTAAATAAAGGTGCGTCTGATTTTAAGGCAGAGTTTGCTTTCGTTGCGACGTAAGGTGAAGAGCTTTCTTTTTGCGCTTGAACAGAAATAGTGGGGAGAACACTGGTTGAATTTTGTTGTTCTGTTATTTCTTCAGCGTGACTTGCTGTCATCGAAGTAAAAATAGCAACTGCTAACAATGTTTTTGATGTTGAAAAACTGAAGGGTTGATTCATGGGAGGCCTAAGCAGCACAAAAAGTAAATTTGATAATGAGAATTATTTTAATTTATTGTGGTTTAATTTTAAATAACATTATGATTCATTTATAAAATAAGAAAACCAAAATCAATTTTAAAATATTATGAGAAAGATAAAGTAATTCATTGCATGAGTTGTTGAATCCCATTATTTTATTATGGATATAAAAATATCTAATATTTAAAGTTTTTTGGGGAATTGTATGGGGTTTGAAAAAACAACATCGCAGATATTATTTGATAATGGCGTACATAAATGTATTAGTTTTACCAGCTTGGTTAAAGGGGAAGGCATTCAAGCCAATCAATTTTTAATTATTGATCATGAACGCGCTGCTGTAATCGACCCAGGTGGCGATTTGACCTACGTTCCATTAACGATGGAGTTGAATAAATATACACGTTTGAAAAATCTGGACTATGTGATGGCCTCGCATCAAGATCCGGACATTATTACTTCAATGCCACGCTGGCTGGTTTATACCGATGCTAAAGTCGTTGCATCAAAATTATGGGCACGTTTTTTACCGCACCTAAATTCCTCATTTATGAGTGAGCGTATGAAAGGGAATTGGGAAGACCGCCTTATTGAATTACCCGACCGCGGCCAAGTGATTACTTTAGGAGAATCCAAGCTTGTGGTAGTTCCCGCTCACTTCTTACATTCGGTGGGTAATTTTCAGTTTTATGATCCAGTTGCCAAAATTTTATTTTCTGGCGATATGGGTGCCTCGATTGTTGAGGATGCTAATCAGCCTTTAAAAGATTTCGATACCCACGTTATGAAAATGAAGGCTTTTCACCAACGCTATATGTGTTCCAATAAGGTTATCCGTTTGTGGGTTAACATGGTGCGGCAAATGGATATTGAAATGATCGTTCCTCAGCATGGAAGTCCATTTATTGGTAAAGAAATGGTCAATCAGTTTTTAGACTGGATTGAGACCTTGCCATGCGGCGTAGATTTAATGAATGAGCAAATTTTTAGCTGTCCAACTTAAAAAATGAGGTCCATTATCTTGAGTCGGAATTGAAATTTTTTTAGTATTTTTCGTCGCAGAAAAACCTTTGATGACGAGAATTTGAATAAAATGTTATCTCAAGTTGCGACTCCAGATGAGTGCCTACGCTGTGGGGCATGTTGTGCACATTTTCGGGTTTCATTTTACTGGGCTGAGGCCGAGTTAATGGATGAACACCTCGTTGAACCTTTAACACCTGTTTATTCTTGTATGCGTGGAACTAATCGGGCTCAGCCACGTTGTCAGGCTTTGACAGGTGAAATTGGCAAAGAGGTGGGGTGTTCTATTTATGCTGTACGTAGTTCTACCTGTAGAGAAGTGCAGGTGGGAGATGAGCAGTGTAATAAAGCTCGTTTGGCGCACCAGCTTATTCCTCTTATTCGTATTAACCCAGCCGATTCTGAAAATGATCATGACTATGATCAGGTGAGTTAAATATGAGCTAACACAATAATAAGTGAGAAATATTTAGAGTAGGCGAATATCTATTGCTGAAAAAGGCAAAGATAATATGAAAATTGCATTGAAATTTGTTTATAATAGCTCACGGAATTTACCAGTGAGATTGTTATGCTGACCATCGTTCAAGAAGCGCTAACCTTCGATGATGTCTTATTACTTCCTGCCTACTCTACTGTTCTCCCAAAAGATGTCTCTTTAAAGACACGTTTAACTCGCGGCATTCATTTAAATATCCCATTAGTTTCAGCTGCAATGGATACAGTGACTGAGTCACGTATGGCGATTGCGATGTCACAAAATGGTGGTATCGGGATTTTGCACAAAAACATGGATATTGCTGCTCAAGCTGCAGAAGTACGCCGTGTGAAAAAATTCGAAGCGGGTATGGTGAAAGATCCTATCACTGTAACGCCTGAAACTACAGTACGTGAACTGATTGCAATTACCTCTGCTAATAACATTAGCGGTGTACCTGTTGTTAAAGATGGCAAGGTTGTTGGTATTGTGACAGGCCGGGATACGCGTTTTGAAACCAATTTAGAACAACCTGTTAGCAACATTATGACAGGCCAAGATCGTTTAGTAACTGTACGTGAAGGCGAGTCTAAAGAAAATATTCAAGCATTATTGCAAAAACACCGTATTGAAAAAGTCTTGGTCGTTGGTGAGAGCAATGAACTTAAAGGCTTAATTACAGTAACTGACTTCCGCAAAGCCGAGAGCTATCCAAACAGTTGTAAAGATGATCTTGGTCGTTTACGTGTTGGTGCTGCGGTAGGTACAGGTGCTGATACACCAAGTCGTGTGGAAGCATTGGTTGAAGCTGGTGTTGACGTAATTGTTGTTGATACAGCACATGGTCACTCTGCTGGTGTAATTGAACGTGTACGTTGGGTGAAACAAAACTTCCCTCAAGTACAAGTGATTGGTGGCAACATTGCAACTGGTGATGCTGCATTAGCATTATTAGATGCAGGTGCAGATGCTGTAAAAGTAGGTATTGGCCCTGGTTCTATCTGTACAACACGTATTGTGGCAGGTATTGGTATGCCACAAATTTCTGCGATTGACAGCGTTGCTAGCGCACTAAAAGATCAAATTCCTTTAATTGCAGATGGTGGTATCCGCTTCTCTGGCGATATGGCTAAAGCGATCGGTGCGGGTGCAAGCACAATCATGGTTGGTTCACTTCTAGCTGGTACTGAAGAAGCGCCGGGCGAAGTTGAGTTTTTCCAAGGTCGTTACTACAAAGCATATCGTGGTATGGGTTCATTAGGTGCAATGGCGGGAGCAACTGGTTCTGCTGACCGTTATTTCCAAGATTCAAAAGCGGGTGCTGAGAAGTTAGTACCAGAAGGCATTGAAGGTCGTGTCCCATATAAAGGCCCAATGGGTAACATCGTTCATCAAATGATGGGTGGTTTACGTTCATCGATGGGTTATACAGGTTCAGCTGTGATTGAAGATCTTCGCCAAAATGCAAAATTTGTGAAAATTACTTCAGCTGGTATGTCTGAGTCACATGTCCATGATGTAACGATTACTAAAGAAGCTCCAAACTATCGTGTTGGTTAGATTTTCGTAACCAAAACAATCAAGAAAGCCGTCATTACACTGACGGCTTTTTGTTTTTGGTGTAAAGTAAATCTGACGAAAAGAAATATGGCGGAATTGCCATATATGAAGTAAGCCACGGCTGAAGTGGCGTAAAAATGAGATAAGCTATGAGTTATTTTGGAACGGATGGTATTCGTGGAAAATTTGGGCAAATGCCTATTACTCCAGAGTTTGCTTTAAAACTCGGTTTTGCTGCAGGGAAGGTATTAAAACGAACGAGTCCAAAAAATAAGCCACTTGTTGTATTAGGAAAAGACACTCGTTTATCTGGTTATATTTTAGAGTCTGCTTTGCAGGCGGGGTTAAACGCTGCTGGCGTATATGTTCATTTACTTGGCCCATTACCAACCCCAGCAATTGCGCACCTTACTCGTGCTTTACATGCGCATGCAGGTATCGTGATTTCTGCATCGCACAACCCATATTTTGATAATGGGATTAAATTTTTCTCAAGCGAAGGTAAAAAATTACCAGATGCTCTACAAGAAGAAATTAACCTCGAATTAGAAAAAGATTTGTTTATTGAGGACACCGCAAACTTAGGTAAAAGTGTTCGTGTAAATGATGCGAATGGTCGCTATATCGAATTTTGTAAATCTACTTTCCCTTACCACTTTGACTTAAATAATTTAAAGATCGTATTAGACTGTGCTCATGGTGCAGCATATAGTGTTGGTCCTTCGGTTTTCCGTGAGTTAGGGGCAAAAGTTGTTGCTTTATATAATGAGCCAGATGGTTTAAATATTAATGAAGGTTGTGGTTCAACACATCCTGAAAACCTACAAAAAGCTGTCGTTGAGCACCAAGCAGATTTAGGGATTGCCTTTGATGGTGATGCTGACCGTGTCGTAATGGTTGATAAGTTTGGTAACTTAATTGATGGCGACCATATTTTATATATTTTAGCGACTCAGGCTCAAAATAAGCCAGCAGGCGTAGTCGGTACTGTCATGAGTAACATGGCACTCGAAGTTGCACTTGAAAAAGCGAATGTTGGTTTTGTTCGTGCTAAGGTTGGCGACCGATATGTATTACAAGCTTTAGAAGAAAATGGTTGGGTTACTGGTGGGGAACCATCTGGCCATATTCTAACTTTAGATAAGAGTACGACAGGTGATGCGATTATTGCAGCCCTTCAAGTTTTAACCGTGATGGTCGAGCAAAATAAAGCTCTTCATGAATTGGTTCAAGATTTTAAATTATTCCCACAAATTCTTGTGAATGTACGTTTAGAACAAATGCTTGATCCGTATTCTATTCCTGCATTGGTTGCCGAGTTTGATAAAGCAGAAGCACAGCTCAAAGGCCGTGGACGAATCTTGATTCGTAAGTCAGGAACAGAACCTGTGATTCGAGTTATGGTCGAAGGTGATGATGAGCAAGAAGTGAATGCTTTAGCTCAGCATTTAGCAGATTCAGTTCGTTCACAAGCACAAGTCGCATAAGGTGCATGACATGAGTGATGTCATTAAAGATTTAAGTGAATTACGCTTAAGCTACGAGCAAGGAGAATTGCATGAGGGGCAAGTTGAATCTAATCCTCATCAGCAGTTTCTTGGTTGGTTTAACCATGCTCTAGCAGCCAATTTGCATGAACCCTATGCAATGTCATTAGCGACAGCAAGCGCGAATGGCAGACCTCATGTTCGAACAGTTTTGTTACGTGGGGCTACAGAAGCTGGGTATGATTTTTATACTAACTACGACAGTCAGAAAGGTATTGATTTGGCAGAAAATCCATATGCCGAATTATTATTTTACTGGCCAAGTCTAGAGCGTCAGGTACGAGTTGGTGGTCATGTAGTCAAAATTGCTGAGCAAGAATCTACAGATTACTATCGTAAACGACCACGTGATAGCCAGATTGCAGCGCATATCAGTACTCCGCAAAGTGGTAAGATTGAAAGTCGCGAGCTGTTACAGAAACGTTTTCAAGAGTTACAACAGCAAGTTACAAATTGTGAAGTACTTGATAAGCCAGAGTTCTGGGGAGGCTATCGTTTGCAGCCAGATTATTATGAATTCTGGCAAGGGCGACCAAATCGTTTACATGACCGCTTGAGTTATGAAAAAATCGACGGTCAATGGATGCTGCACCGACTGATGCCTTAAATGACAAAAATACAAATCAAACAAAGACCTTTATTGACACGCCCTGAACAATTTCAGGGCGTGCCTTCGTTTATTGCCGAAATTTTGGCAAGGCGTGGGGTACAATCTGAACAGGAATTAGAGTTAAAGCTTAAGAATTTGTTAGCTCCACAGCTCAAGGGATTAGAGATAGCTGTGGCCTTAATAGATCAAGCCATTGATGAGCAAAAAAAAATTGTTATTGTTGGCGACTACGATGCCGATGGCGCAACCAGCACAGCTTTAATGGTATTGGTGCTTCGCGATATGGGAGCACAAGTCGACTATTTGGTTCCAGACCGATTTAAATACGGTTATGGACTTACCCCTGCAATTGCAGAGCTTGCACATCAAACTTATCAACCCGATTTATTAATTACTGTCGATAATGGGATTTCCAGCCATGCTGGTGTTGATGCGGCACATGCACTGGGCATGCAAGTGGTTATTACAGATCACCATTTAACCACTAAAGAAACACCACTTGCAGAAGCAGTTGTAAACCCAAATCAGTTAGGTTGTGAGTTCCCAAGTAAGGCGCTTGCAGGTGTTGGCGTTGCATTTTATGTACTGGCCAATTTAGCAAGTTTACGTAACAAGCAAGGCAAAAGTACAAGTAAAGTCACTCAATATCTAGACTTGGTTGCTTTAGGAACATATGCGGATGTTGCTGTTCTAGATTATAACAACCGTATTTTGGTCGACGCAGGTGTAAAACGTATTCAACAACATCAATGCCGAGTCGGAATATTGGCGTTGCTAGATATTGCTGGCCGTGAGGCTTCATCTTTGCGTGCACAAGATTTAGGTTTTGTTTTAGGTCCGCGTATTAACGCTGCTGGACGCATGGAGAGCATGCGTATAGGCATTGAATGTTTATTAGCTGACACAATGGAATCTGCCTATCCAATCGCGAGACAGTTAAATCAATTAAATATAGAGCGTCGTCAAATCGAAGGGGAAATGAAGCAACAAGCCTTATCTGCTTTAGATGGCTTGCAGCTCTCAAAAGAAGACGTTCCTCCGGCTCTTGTACTTTTTGAAGAAAACTGGCATCAAGGCGTGATCGGGATTGTGGCAGGGCGTTTAAAAGAACAGTTTCATCGCCCCACTATTGTGTTTGCACCTGATGAAGATGGTATTCATATAAAAGGATCAGCACGTTCAATTGATGGCGTGCATATTCGAGATACGATTGAACAGGTTGCTGAACAACATCCAGAATTGGTGAGCCATTTTGGTGGGCATGCAGCAGCAGCAGGTTTAACCATACGTAAAGAAAACTTCGAAGCTTTTAAAACTGTTTTTGTTGGCTGTATTGCAACCATGGACGAATCTTTGTTTCAAGCAACGCTATGGACGGATGGGGAATTACCAGCTTCGGCTTTGCAACTAAATACATTAGATTGGATAGAACAGCTTGGTCCATGGGGACAAAAATTCCCTTTTCCTCAGTTTGAGGGGCATTTTAAAGTTATTGATTATCGCTGGCTTAAAGAAACGCATTTGAAGCTTAAATTAGCACTGGACCAATACAGTTTTGATGCCATTGCTTTTAATGCAGTGGGCCGTTTTGAATTTGACCCAATGCGCGATTATGTACATTTGGTCTATGAAATAGATCGTAATGCATTTAATGGTAATGTGAATTTACAATTACGCATCGTACATTTAAACCAATAAAAAAATCCGCTCAATTGAGCGGATTTTTTATGACTTTAGGTTTGATTAGAAGCGGTATGCTGCACGAACACCATAAGTGTTGTCGTTATCACCAAATCCAACACGGCCTTCAACACTTACTTGCTGATTTAAGAATTTTTTAGCATTGATACCAAATTCATCTTTATCAGTTAAGTCGTTGTTGTAGTAATCAGCACCAACACTTAAAGTTTTGTCGATGTAGTAGTCACCACGAACTTTATATTCGTCTAGATCACCAAATGCACCGAATGCTTCAAGGTTTACATCATGTTGACCTACTTGAGTTACGTATTTAGCACGAACTGTTGGATCAGCGCCGTCTTTACCGTCTTTTTCGTCGTAGCCTTTAACACCTAGAGCAAGTAATAAACCTGGAGCTGGTAAATAACCTACTTCAGCTGCATAAGTAGTTACTTTGCTGTCAATATTGGTGTTGTCGACTTCACGCTCGTTTCGACCTACATCACCGCTAAGGTAGAAATCTGAGTTAGGAACGTAATATTCAACACCTACGCCATATTGAGTATCTTTTGTACCGCTGTTATCGCCATAGTTGATAAGGGCGTTAACGTTACTTGCACGGCTTAAGAAAGCTGCTTCAGCAAGTGGAGCGTTACGAGTTTGAACAGGATTAAAGTAATAAGTCCCGTCAACACCGAATTTACTTACGCTGCTACCGTTGTCTGGATCAAGATAATTGTAAGAACCACCAACTTCAGCTTGGTAAGCGTTTGCTGCGCCACTCACTGCGAGAGCAGATAAAAGAGCTGATGCAATTGCTAGTTTTTTCATGGAATCTCTCCCCTCTAAAAAACGATTTTATAAATGTTTTGTTACAACTTTTAGTCTAGACGAAAAAGCTTGGTCGTCAATCTTGCACAAGTAACCGTACTGTAACCGTGTGATACTTATGTAAACTAATTTAATTTAAGATATTGATTTTTAAATATAAAAACATAATGTTTTATTTTATTAAAATTGAGGATATTTTGTGTAGATCATAAGAAATGCTGTAAAAGTACCCAATTTTGTATGAGGATGTTACCAATTAATCTTAAAAATGAACTAAAGGAAGTTTGGTAATTAAATGTGTGAAATATGAGGAGAAATACAAAGCAGGTTCGTAGATAACTGCAGCTATGCTAAAATAATTGACTGTTTATCTGCTCTTATGGGAACACTCGCGTGGAAATTAATCCTTATCTAAACCAATTGAAAGACTTAACTGATCGTAGCCAAACACTACGGGGGTATCTTTGACTACGATCTGAAAAAAGAACGTTTAGAAGAAGTTTTACGTGAGTTAGAAGATCCTGCGATCTGGAATGATCAAAGCCGTGCTCAGGCGATGGCGAAAGAAAAGGGTGAGCTAGAAAACGTTATTAATGTATTGGACGGTTTGTCTACACAGCTTGAAGATGCAAAAGCGATGTTAGATTTGGCTGTAGAAGCCGACGATGAAAGCCTACTTGAAGATGTTCAGTCTGAGCTTGGGGCTGCCGAAGATGAACTGGCTAAACTTGAATTCCGTCGTATGTTTAGTAACCCAATGGACCCGAATCCTTGCTATGTAGAGATTCAATCAGGTTCAGGTGGTACGGAAGCACAAGATTGGGCGTCTATGCTTTTACGTATGTATATGCGCTGGATTGAACGTCATGGCTTTAAAGCAGAACTTATGGAAGTGTCTGACGGTGACGTAGCAGGTATTAAATCAGCAACGATTCGTGTTGAAGGTGAATATGCCTACGGTTGGTTACGCACAGAGTCAGGTGTACACCGTTTAGTTCGTAAATCACCATTTGACAGTGGCAACCGCCGTCACACTTCATTCTCTGCGGTATTTATTTCACCAGAGGTTGATGACAATATTGAAATTGATATTAACCCTTCTGATGTTCGTACTGATACTTACCGTGCATCTGGTGCTGGTGGTCAGCATATTAACAAGACCGACTCGGCTGTGCGTTTGACTCACATCCCAACAGGTATTGTAGTAGCGTGTCAGAACCAGCGTTCGCAACATGCTAACCGTGACCACGCATGGAAACAGTTACGTGCACGTTTGTACGAATTGGAAATGCAAAAACGTAATGAAGCAGCGCAAGCTCTAGAAGACTCTAAGTCTGATATTGGTTGGGGAAGCCAAATTCGTTCATATGTATTAGATGATTCGCGTATTAAAGACTTACGTACGGGTGTTGAAAACTCTAATACAGGTGCTGTTCTTGATGGTGACCTTGATCGTTTTATCGAAGCGAGTTTAAAACAAGGTTTATAAGAGTCTGCTGAACTTTTAGTTTAAATACAGTTCATCTATGAATATGTAGAACTCTTGGATTTTTAGCGATTAAAACGGCAAAGCAGTTCAGCCTTCGAATGTTAATCGAAAAAATGCGATATGAATATCGAAAAAAATAGATATGAATATCGAAAAAATGCGATATTATGTTTTCGAAATGCTGAACAAAGCTTTGTTCGTTTAAAAGACGTGTTGAGCCTATGGATATTGATGCAATTAGCAAAGCCCTTTCCAACCCTCTACGTCGGCAAATTTTGCAATGGTTAAAAGAACCTGCACGTTATTTACCGGTGGAAGAGTGTGGTGGTAGTTTTGAGAAGGGTGTTTGTGCAGGTCATATTGAACGTTTGGGTAAAGTAGCTCAGTCTACGATGTCTAATCATTTGTCTGTGTTACAACAGGCGGGGCTTATTCAGGTCCAAAAATATGGTCAATGGTCTTATTTTTCACGTAACGAAGCTTTGATTCAGCAATATATCGAACATTTAAAACAAACACTTTAAATTATTAAAAGTGTAAGTCGAGGCGATTATGGCTGAACTCAATACTCCTTTAACGGTTGGTGATTTTGAAATCAAAAATCGATTGGTAATGGCTCCATTAACGCGTGCGCGTAGTGGTGAAAGCCGAGTGCCTAATGATTTAATGGTTGAATACTATCAACAACGTGCAAATGCCGGTCTAATTTTGACTGAAGCAACAGTAATTGGTTCAAAAACTGTGGGTTATGCAGACACCCCAGGGTTATGGTCACAAGAGCAGGCACAAGCTTGGAATAAAATTATTGAGGCAGTTCATGCTCAAGGTTCAAAAATTGTAGCTCAACTTTGGCATGTAGGCCGTATTTCGCATCCTGAACTTTTAGACGGTGATATTCCTGTTGCACCAAGTGCAATTCAACCTGCGGGTGAAGTGAGTTTATTACGTCCTAAACGTCCTTATGTAACACCGCGTGCACTTTCAATTGAAGAGATTCAAGAAGTTATTGCTCAATACAAACATTCAGCAGAACTGGCTAAAGCAGCAGGTTTTGATGGTGTTGAATTACACGCAGCGAATGGTTACTTGATTGACCAGTTCCTTCAAAGTAATACCAACCAACGTGATGACGAATACGGTGGTCCGGTTGAAAACCGTGCACGTTTATTATTAGAAGTCGTTGATGCATTTATTGAAGTGTGGGGCGCTGGCCGAGTAGGTGTTCATATTGCACCGCGTGGTGATTCACACGATATGGGAGATGAAAACCCATTAGCAACTTTTGGTTATGTAGTTGAACAACTTAACCAACGTAATGTTGCTTTCATTTTCTCTCGTGAATATGAAGCTGCTGACAGCATTAGTCCTAAACTTCGCGAAAAATTTAATGGTGTATGGATTGCCAATGAGAACCTAACACCAGAATCAGCAAAACGTATCTTGCGTGAAGGTCAGGCAGATGCCGTATCTTTTGGTAAAGCATATATTGCTAACCCAGATCTTTTACAGCGCTTAGAACAAGACTTGCCATTAAATGAACTTCAACCAACGACTTTATACGCTAAAGGTGCTGAAGGTTATACTGACTATCCAACGCTGGAAGCGTCATAATATCTTTGAGATTTCGATTTACTGACCTATTTCATTTCTTAAGTCAGTAAATCGCTTTTCTTGTAATGGTAGAGTTTAGGTATCGAAACTCTGCCATTTTTTCTATCTATGTTATATTTTCCCCAGTTTTAAATTTTGACTATTTGAGGCAAACCGCTTGGCGACCCCTTTTTGGTATAACACCGCACTCCATTTATTAAAACCTTTTTACCAATGGCGGATAAAAAAACGTGCAGAAAGCCAGGAATTATATAATCAGGAATGTCTGGAAAGATTTGGGCCGTTTGAATCTCCGAAAAATTTGAGAGCAATTTGGTTTCATGCTGTTTCGGTCGGAGAAACCAATGCAGCGCAGCCCTTAATTGAACATTATCTTAAACTTGGTCAACCCGTATTAGTTACCAATACAACGAAGACTGGGCAGGCGCGTGCTAAATCGTTATTTTTAAAATCACCTTATTTAGATTTATTTCAAGCAGTTTATTTGCCGGTTGATCAAAAGCACCTCTTAAAGCAATTCTTTGAGTTGTACCAGCCAAAGCTTTTAGCATTGGTTGAAACTGAGCTTTGGCCAAATCTAATTGATCAAGCCAAGCTACAGCATGTACCTTGTTTATTATTAAATGCGCGGTTATCAGAAAAATCAGCGAAAGGTTATCGCCGCGTTTCAGGTCTAACAGCAGGAATGCTGAAACAAATTGACTGGGTGCTGGCACAAGATAATGCTACTCGGCAACGTTATATCGAACTTGGCTTAGATCAACAAAAAAGTCAGGTGGTTGGAAATATTAAATTTGATATTCACGCACCAGAAGTATTTATAAATCAAGCTGAAAAGTTACACCAGCTATGGTATTTGGGGCAACGCAAAATCTTAACAATTGCCAGTACACATGCACCTGAAGAACAACAAATTTTGCAAGCGCTCGGACCTTATCTAAAGTCAGATCCAAATCTAGTTTGTATTGTTGTACCTCGGCATCCTGAACGTTTCGATGAAGTATTTGAAATTTGCCAAGACCTAGATTTAATTACTCATCGTAGAAGTTTGAATCAAAGTATTCATACGAGTACACAAGTTTATCTGGCTGATAGCATGGGTGAGCTTTGGCTATGGTATGTCTTAAGTCAGGTCTGTTTTGTTGGTGGATCACTTAACGAACCAGGCGGGGGACATAATATTTTAGAACCTATGGTTCTGAATGTACCGACCGTAATTGGACCGCGTTATTTTAATTTCCAAACCATTGTTGATGAATTTATTGATGAAAATGGTGTACTGATTGCCCAAGACGCCGAGCAAGTTGTAGCAATCTGGATGGCTTGTTTAGCCGAGCCGGAAGAAGCGAAGCAGGTGGTTGAGCAGGCGCATAAAGTTTTGCAGCGTAACCAAGGTTCATTACAGAAACATATTGGAGTAATTAACCGGTATTTGGCTGAAAAACCATGAATATCGTTTTACTAGAATCTGAAGATGTTCAGTCAGAGTTGTGGTCAATCCGTTCAAAGCGCCAATTACAGCATTTGCGTGAACACCTTGATATTACGGTTGGCCAAAATCTAAAAGTTGGTATTCGTAATGGTGCACGTTATACCACTGAAATCGTTTCGATGAATGAGCAAGAAGTTTGTATACGGCCTATTCGTGATGAAGCAGTACCTGCAAAGCTTCCAGTACATTTAATCGTAGCTTTGCCAAGGCCCAAAGTTTTACGCCGTTTAATTATGGACAGTGTGACTTTAGGTGTTGAAAGAATTAGTTTGATTCATAGCTATCGCGTAGATAAAAGCTATTGGCAAACTCCATTTTTGCAACAACTTGATAACTATGTGACTTTAGGTCTCGAGCAAGCAGGTGACACCATTGTCCCCAAAATTCAATTATATAAACGCTTTAAACCTTTTGTTGAGGATATCCTACCAAGCTTAATCTCAGAGGAAAGCCCTGCTTATGTGGCTCATCCTTATGCCGGGCAGAGCATGCCAGTTAATATTCCACATGCTTGTAGTGTAGTCGTTGGACCCGAAGGCGGCTTTATTCCGTATGAAGTTGATTTGCTCACAAAAAACGGCTGCCAAGCTGTGAGCTTAGGCAACCGTATTTTAAGAACTGAAACGTCTATTTCTTATATTTTAGGTCGTCTCTTTACTTGATAGTTCAGGGTTTAACGGTGGCTGATTTGCAGCCATTTTTAATTCCTGAATAGGGTAAGGAATATTAATGCCATTTGCATTGAATGCTTGTTTGACTTGAGCTTGAATAGTGCTCGTAGATGACGAAATGTCAGTTTCAGTGGTATCCACCCACCAACGGACAGTCAGGTTAACCGAGAAATCTGCTAAAGCTGTAACGTTAACCGAGAAGGCTGGCTGACTCAGTACATTTCGGTCATTATTAAGAATATCTAAAATAATCTGTTTGGCTTTTTGTTCGTCGTCATCATAACCAATTCCGACTACAAACTCACAACGTCGTTGTTGATAGGCAGTATTTACGGTTAATGCACTTGTATAAACAGTTGCATTTGGAATAACGATACGGCGACCATCTGGTGAGCGTAAGAATGTTGCACGAATCTGAATATCTTCAACAGTTCCTTCAAGTGAATTGACCACGATTGAATCGCCAATACGGAATGGTTCGCTCAATAAAATCAAAATACCTGAAAGCAAGTTTTGGAAAATATCTTTAAATGCGAAACCAATTGCAACCGAACCGATTCCTAACGCACTCATGAGTTGTCCTGGTGTAAAACCTGGGATCATGATGACGAGTGCAATTAAGAATCCAAAAAATAAAATGGTCGTACTTCCTACACGGTTTAGAACCAACACTAGGTTTTGGCGCGTATAAGAGCGATTTTCTAAGGTTTTACGAACAAAGAACTTAAATAATTTGGTGAGTAGCCAAAAAATAATAAAAACGATAATCGCAATACAAATATAAGGCACACGTTCCCAGAAGCTATCCACGATTTTATCAATAGTGGTATAGGCATCATGATACTTTTCGGTATGAGCTAAAACCGTTTGAGTGGTTTTAGTACCTGCTTCTTGCAAAAGTTCGCCTGTATTTTTTGCAACATCCGTTAAGGATTTTTGTTCATCAGCCACGACAAGTCTCTATTTAAAAAATGATGAAAGCGATGATCGGCTTTCATTATAGTAGGAGATAAAATGTGCGCCTACTATAATGAGTTCATCTAAATAATAAAGTGTTTTTTAATTAAAAGTATTCCGTTCCTTTTTGTAAGATTTGTGTCGGCGTTTCTATAGTATCGGTACCAGAGAAATAGTAAAAAAAGCCTGCGGTAGAAATAAGGCTAATTAAAATAGCGAATAAGATAAACCAAGCCATTAACTTTTCGATGAACGTTGATGATCGAGCTGGACCATATTGATTTGGACCTGCTGTACCTGAGGCAAGCAGTAAATAAATCATAAAAAAGAATTGAACAATAGGAATGAATAACAGCAACCCCATCCAGCCACTTTTATTTAGATCGTGCAAACGTCGTACTACGAGAACAACATTTAAATAAATCAGGAACAGCCAAAAAGCCCATACCACCAATGCACTGAGGCCAGAAAGAGAGCTATAAAACTCAAAATTAAATAAATTACTTGAAAGCTGAAAACTTCCAAGAAGTGAGGCCAAAATAAAATAGCCCACGATTGTGACTAAATAAATCAGTCCATACCCACCTAAATAACTCATGCGGTTAAAACGGCCATGAATTGAAAAAGGGTTATCTTTTAAAGGCAGCTGTGGTGGACGTGAGGAAGTCGTTTGGGCAAACATATTATTTTATTCCTAGGTTGCATATGAGAGACAAAATAATCTTTGTTGATGATCAAAACCATCAAATATTGAAAAAATTATAAAAGTAAAAGCTATAGACAAATGTTTTAAATCAACTTAATTTTATAAAAATGTTCATAATTTCGTATGCTTGAGTAAGTGATTAATATATGACCAAAGTCGCATTGTCTAGGCTTTGAAAGAGTCATCATACTGCAAAGGCATGCAAATAAGATCCAGTAAAATAATAGCCACAGTCTCGAGATGGGATGCACAAGATCAAGGAAGTTGCGTATGAATGAGATCTATCCAGTACCAGAGGAATTTAAAAAAACAGCTCGTACTGTTGAAGCAGACTACTTTAAACGTTATCAACACTCTATCGAGAACCCAGATGAATTCTGGGCAGAGCAAGCTAAAATTGTCGATTGGATAAAGCCATTTACCCAAGTTAAAAATACCAGTTTTGACAAAGACAATTTCAAAATTGAATGGTTTGCTGATGGTGAGTTGAACGTGTCAGCAAACTGCCTAGACAGGCATCTTAAAGAACATCCCCATAAACCTGCAATTATTTGGGAGGGTGACCACCCTTCTCGTCATAAAATTGTCTCTTATAAAGAGTTACACGATGAAGTCTGCCGTTTTGCTAACGTTTTAAAGAAATATGGCATTGGTAAGGGTGACCGCGTTGTGCTGTATATGCCGATGGTGACTGAGGCTGCAATTGCCATGTTGGCCTGTGCACGTATTGGTGCTGTTCACTGTGTAGTGTTTGGTGGGTTCTCGCCAGATTCTTTGGCAAGTCGTATTGAAGACAGCCAAGCGAAACTGGTGATTACCGCAGACTCAAGTCTACGTGCTGGAAAACTATTACCACTCAAAGAAAACGTTGATTTGGCTTTAGCATTGCCAGGTACTGAGTGTGTTGAGAATGTGATTGTGGTTTACCGTAATGCAAACCCAATTGAAATGAAGCCGGGCCGTGATTTGTGGTATCACCTCATTATTATGGAAGTGGATGCAGACTGTCCTCCAGAACCAATGAAGGCAGAAGATCCATTATTTATTCTCTATACCTCAGGCTCAACAGGTAAACCGAAAGGTGTGTTGCATACTACAGGTGGTTATTTAGTCTATGTTACAAGTACCTTTAAAGAGGTCTTTGATTTAAAACAAGATGATGTGTATTGGTGTACAGCCGATATCGGTTGGATTACAGGGCATAGTTATCTAATTTATGGGCCGCTGGCAAATGGTACGACGACCTTAATGTTTGAAGGGGTACCTCAATATCCAACATGGGCTCGTCTTGGTCATGTGGTCGATAAGCATAAAGTTTCTATTTTATATACAGCGCCAACTGCAATTCGCGCCATGATGCGAGAAGGCGATTCGTATGTACGCGAAAGTAACCGTAGCAGTTTGCGTTTACTTGGTTCGGTTGGTGAACCAATTAACCCTGAGGCTTGGAACTGGTACTACAATGTCGTGGGTGAAGGCCGCTGTCCAATTGTCGATACATGGTGGCAAACCGAAACAGGTGGTATTTTGATTGCGCCATTGCCAGGGGCAACAGCTTTAAAACCGGGTTCGGCAACGCGCCCATTATTTGGTGTTCAGCCAGCCATTGTGGATGGTGAAGGTAATGAGCTAGAAGGAGCTGTTGAAGGTAACCTTGTGATTAAAGATTCATGGCCGGGCCAGATGCGTACTATTTGGGGTGATCCAGACCGCTTTATTGAGGCGTATTTCTCGACCTTTAAAAATACTTATTTTACGGGTGATGGTGCTCGTCGTGATGAAGATGGTTATTACTGGATCACAGGGCGTGTTGATGATGTCTTAAACGTTTCAGGCCACCGTTTAGGTACTGCTGAAATTGAAAGTGCTCTTGTTTCACATGAATCAGTAGCAGAAGCAGCAGTGGTGGGCATGCCGCATGACATTAAAGGGCAGGGTATTTGTACTTTTGTGACCTTGCAAGCGGGCGTTCCAGAGTCGGAAGAACTGCGTAAAGAATTAATTAATTGGGTACGTAAAGTGCTTGGGCCGGTGGCCTCACCAGATGCATTACACTGGGCACCAGCGTTACCTAAAACGCGTTCCGGTAAAATCATGCGCCGTATTTTAAGAAAAATTGCAGCGAATGAGCTAGATAGTTTAGGTGATACCTCAACCTTGGCTGAGCCTGCAGTGGTAGATCAGTTAATTACAACGGTTTATCCTGATAAGCAAAACTAATTTAAAAAAAAGCCCCATCTGGGGCTTTTTTATTGTGCCTTATTTAAGATTTCGCTAGAAAATCGGCAGTATTTTCTACATTTGCAAATGTACTCAGCGCAGTTAAAAAAGCAGTTTGTACGTCTTCAGCTTTTACAGTTTTTCCAGCATGGCTTAAATCGCGAGTTGCGGTTGCATCTGCAATTAAGATAGGTTGATAGCCAAGTTCTTTGGCTGCACGTGTACCTGAATCAATACACATATGCGTCATCATGCCTGTAATAATAAGTTGCTCAATTTGATGTGCTTTTAAAAGTTCATCTAAATTGGTTTCTAAAAAACTATTTGGATAATGCTTTGTCACGATTAATGAATTACTGCCAGCACTAAGTTCAGGATGAAGTAAAACCCCATCTGTATTTTCTTGAAAGAAACTCGCTTGTGGCGGGTTAATATGTTGTACATAAATGATTGGTAAATTTTTCTCGTTAAAATATTGTTCAAGCTGCTTTATTTTATCGAGCGCTTGATCTGGTCCGACTAATTCCATTTTGCCATTTTTAAAATAATCATTTTGTACATCGATAACTAACAGTGCTTGTTTCATGAGAACACTCTTGTTGATATGAGATAAAACAAGATTATTCTCTGCTTGAAAAATCGGCTATAGTCAGATGAAAGCATTAACGCCAGTTTTCTTTCGCTATGAAAAATGAATATTGAATTAGACCCGATTGATCTAAAAATTATTGCATTGCTTAAACAAGATTCCCGTCTGACAAATAAAGAAATTGGGCAACGCGTACACCGGACAGGGCAAGCGGTGGGCGCTCGAATTGCTCAGTTAATGGATGCTGGTGTTATCAAAAACTACACCATTGCTGTGCAATATTCGCATAAACAATTTATTCATTTGCATTTAAATGAACAACGCGCATTTGAAGAAATTGAAAATTTAGTGAAGCAATACGAACAAATCGATGAATGCTTTAAAGTCATGGGTAATGCTTGCTATATGATTGTCAGCCATTTTGAACCCGCTGCCTTAAATGAATTTATCGAAAAACTTTCAAAATGGTGCCGTTACTCGGTTGGAACTGTGATTAGAGAAGTCGAGAAATCTTAAAAATAAAGGCTCCAAGCCGAGTCTTGGAGCCAATAAATTCTTTATTTTTAATTTATTGTTTTTATTATCTTGCGCTGTTTTAACTGTGGGGTGTTTAGGCTGATTTAGCTTGAATTTCTACCTCCTTTTCCTGTTGAAGTTCTAACTGGCGAACGAGTGGTAGAACCTTTTCTCCAAAATATTCCACTTCTTCAATAAAATGTAAGAATCCGGACAGAATCAAATCAACGCCTACATTTTTGAGTGCCACAATACGCTCTGCAATTTGCTGCGGCGTACCAATTAAATTGGTTTTAAAGCCATCGTTGTATTGCACTAGATCTTCAAAAGTTGATTTTGCCCAGTTACCTTGTTGCTCTGGTGAGGCTGCTCCAGCTTCACGAGTTGCATCGCCAAACGCATTTACGGCTTCAGTGTTGGCTTTATCAATAATTTCTTGAAGTACCGCTTTTGCTTCTTCTTCGGTATCTCTGGCAATGATGAACGCATTTACCCCAATTTTGACATGGTGATTATTGGCTTTTGCTTTAGTACGAATGTCTTCGACTTGTTTTTGAATTTCTTCTACCGTATTACCGTTAGTGAAATACCAGTCAGATACGCGAGACGCCATGTCACGTGCAGCACGTGAACTGCCGCCCTGAAACACTTCAATATAAGGCTTTTGCAGAGGTTTTGGTTTAAGTGTGTAGTTTTGAAACTGATAGTATTTACCATCGAAACTATAGTTATCGGTGGTCCAGATTCCTTTTAGTGTGCGAATAAATTCTTCGGAGCGAACATAACGTTCATCATGCTCAGGCCACTCTTCACCAATGGCATCAAACTCGCCTCTGAACCAGCCACTAACAACATTAATAGCAATACGACCTTGTGTTAGATAATCAATCGTTGCAAGTTGTTTAGCTGCAAGTGCTGGTTTCCAAGGGCCGGGCAGAATAGCCGCAATGACCTTTAATTTTTCAGTTTTTGCTAGTAATGCATGACTGAAACTTACCGATTCATGTTGGTTCTCTGCCCCGTACCCCGCCGTAAAACGAATTTGGGTGAGCGCATATTCAAAACCATTGTTTTCGGCAGCCTGTGCAAGACGAACATTGTAGTCATAACTCCAGTCTGTACGCTGTTCGATGTTACTTACTACAAGGCCACCGCTTACGTTTGGTACCCAATAAGCAAATTTAATCGGTTGTTGTAATTGCGTCATGGTTCAATCTCCCCATTCGTTATTTTTATTTAGTGATATTGAACTTAGGCAACATGTGTTAATGATTTGCCAGACTTGTGGTGCAAGCGAGATTCTGCCGCATCAAGGTCTGGTACAGCCGCTGAAGGTAATACTTCTTCTTGCTCAATTTGCTTGTTAATACCAAGCTCTTGATTTGCTTGATGAGATTTAGGTTTAACTACTTCAGCACGTTTACCCTTCGCTGGCGCCCATTCTAAAATCGGTAATGCGCGTGCTACTGCTAACGTAATACGATCTGATAATTGCTCGCTTTTCACCGTATATTCAGGGGTAAAGTCACGATCTGTCGCATATACGCCAATTGGTAAAGTTTGTGCTTGGAAGAAACTGAACAGTGGACGAAGTTGATGCTCAAGTACGAGTGCATGACGATCACTACCGCCCGATGCTGCTAAAAGTACTGGTACATCGACCAACGCAGTTTGTTCAACAAAATCGAAGAAATGTTTGAAAAGACCTGTAAAAGAAGCACGGTAAACGGGTGTACCTACAATTAAAGCATCTGCTGCTTCAACTGCTGCAAGGTCATCTTGCACGCGCTGTGGAAGTTGGTTGCGATAAAATGCGCCGCCTAATAGAGGCCCGATTTCGCTTAATTTAATAAAGTGAACTTTAATATCGATTGCTTCTGATAATTCATCAAGAATGGCTTGAACCAGACTTTCCGTTTTAGATGGGGTATTTAATCCACCAGAAACAGCAACGATATTTAAAGGTTTTGGTGATGTGATACCAGTCATAATTTGGTTCCTAAGCCTAAAACAAGAGATTGGACTTATTAATCAACAATGACGGTGAACTGTAAAATAACGAAATTGGTCAACCTTATCAGTTTTAAATATAAAAGATAAATAGTGGATTTTTATACTTTGCTTTTTTATTAAGTTGCTGTTTTTATTTTATATAATTATAGGTGATATATTTTTTATAATAAAAAAGAAGCTTATATAAAAAACAGATTAATTTTGATTAAAAGTTAAAAAACATCTGAAAATATGGGCTAAGTTCTGCATTTATCAACATTTTACATAAAAATGGATAAGATGAACGTATCTTTCATCTAAATAGTATGGTTACAATAGGCCATACTTATGCTCAAGATTACTTTAATCGCTTATGAATATTTTAATCGTTGATGATCATCCTTTGTTTCGTCATGCTTTAATTCAAGCAGTACGTTATAGCCTGCCACAGGCACAAATTCATGAAACAGCCTCGGTTGATGAGTTTTATGAGCGTTTGGAAAATGGGGCAGAACCTGATCTAGTATTACTCGATTTAAATTTACCGGGTGCTTCAGGCTTTTCGGCTCTGGTTTATGTAAGAGCACAGTATCCATCTATTCCGATTATTGTGGTTTCTGCACATGAAGAAACTTCAATTATTCAGCGTGCAATTGCACATGGTGCAATGGGTTATATTCCTAAGTCGGCTCATCCAAGCCATATTGGTGAAGCGATTCGTCAAGTCTTAGAAGGCGATATCTGGTTACCACCTAACTTGCCATCTAATCTTAACCTTGACCCAAGAGCAGCAGATGAAACTGCTTTAGCCGAACGTATTCAATCGTTAACACCTCAGCAATTCCGTGTTTTGATGATGGTTGCGGAAGGCTTGTTAAACAAACAGATCGCATACGAGCTCGATGTTTCAGAAGCAACGATTAAAGCTCACGTAACGGCTATCTTTAGAAAATTAGGTGTGCAAAACCGTACACAAGCCGTATTGGCAATTAGTGCACTCAATATTGAAGATAAGAAAATTTAAAAGAAAAAAAGACCTCGATTGAGGTCTTTTTTATGGGTGCCACTTAAGCAAGGCAATCTTGCTTTGGTGTTAAGCTGTCGCAGTACAATGGATTAAGCGCGCATTGCAAATCATCAATTTGTTCCTGAGTCACATAGCGTTTCATTTTTAAATATTCAGCCACGCGGTCATCACGCAAGCTTAAGAACGCCGCATCATAAACACCTAAATCAACAAATAGAGCAGCTGTTTCTAGGCTGTTGAAGCGATCAAGAAAAATATCGTTGCCATACATTAAGAAGATGTGGTCGAGTTTTGCTTTTTCATCAACATTTAGTCGTTCCGCAAGTTGATCTGGGTGCGTTTTAATAAAGAGTAAATCAGACAATTCATCAAACTGCGTCATATCTAACTGATTCTCGCCGAGTTTTACATGACCAAGCCAAGCTTTGAAAACGAGTACAGCACCGCCACGAAGTAGCATACTCCAGATTTGATGGCGTGTGTCATGGTCAAGATTTTCACTTTCAGCACTAAGAACTTTTAAGAAATTTTCTTCTTGTTGTGCCAATTTATCAAATAAACCTAAACCTTGAGGATGATAAGCTGCAGGTGCAAATACATCAAAATTTAGATCATGAAATACATTAAGTGCGAGGGGGACAGCACACTGATAAATTGTATTTAACGCTTTGATATGTGCTTCATTGAGTTTGCTGTGGGGAAAAATACTTTGCCAATCTAGTTCAGGAAGTAAAGCATTGGCACTGTATTGACGATAAAACTGTTGAGACGAAAGTTGGCCTTGCGGGCTGTTATCAGAAATATTCATGGCAATTGTCCTTTGCATTAATTCATGAGCATGGGTGCTTAATATGGAAATGGCTTATAAAAATAGGTGCACATTTGATAAATAGGTTTTGAATATTTATGTGTCATCAAGAATGCAAGTAGAATACGACTAAAGTCTTATATGGTTGTTTTTTGTTAATTATATTTTTAAAAAACAGTAATTTATGAAATTGTAACTAAGTATACAAGTGTTCACTTACAAAAAAGGTGAGCTTTGCCATAGAAAAAGAGTCATTGGAAATTTTGGTCAATGATTTAGTGGGTAAAAGTAGACTTTTTGAGCAGTTCTGCCTATTGGCTTAAATTAGACCAATAATTTTTGCCAAAAATCTCTCCCAAACTTATCAAAAGGTTTGGGAGAGAAAATATTTAATCTACCTCACTGGCAATTTTAAGCCCCGATAACCATGCTCTTAGAGATGCCGGTTTAAGCGGTTTTTTGAGTAAAACAATATTCAGTTCTTTCAATTGTTGAGGTAACTCAGGATGAGAGTCCGCCGTAATTAAAGCAACTGGAACATCATGCTGTCGATTTTGCATAATAAAATCGACACCGAGTTGGTTGTTATTTAAATGCTGATCGATAAGCCAGACCTGAATATTCTCTTTTTGAATAATCTCAAGTGCTTGTTCAGGTTCCGTGGCTTTAAAAACCTCATATCCCCATCGACCTAATAAGCTACTCATGCCCTCAAGAATAGTTTCATCATTGTCTAAACATAAAATCCGATAGGCTTTTGTTTTTAAAGGTACTGCTTGTACGGTTGGGGTTACCACTTTTGGAGCCTCTACCACCGGAACCTCAATCATAAAGCAGGAGCCTTTATCAAGCTTTGAGTACACATGGACTGGATAATTCAACAAACCTGTCATGCGTTGCACAATCGCGAGACCTAAACCAAGACCTTGCTCACCCCAAGGTGATAAATGCCCACAGCGTTCGAATTCTTGAAATAGTTTAATACGTTGTTCTTCGGCAATTCCGGGACCTGTATCCCAGACCCCAATTCGAATATGACCAGGTTTTTGAGCCGAACGTAATACCCCCACAATCACTCGGCCTTTGGCTGTATAACGCAGTGCATTACTGACAAAGTTTTGAATAATGCGTCGAATCCACTGTGGATCTGTGTCAATCCAGAACGATACATCATGAACTTTGAGTGAAATATTTCGCTGAGCAGCAATCGATTTAAATTGTAGTTCAAGATCGCTTAATAAATCGTGTAGAGGATAAGGCTGTCTTTTTGGCTGTATGGTACCGCCTTCCAAACGCGCAATATCGAGTAGGGCGGAGAGCATACTTTCTGCACCATATAGAGCGCGGTCAAGTTGTTGTAGAGTTTGACGGTCTTCTTCCGTGGCAATGCTTTGCTCAAGAACCGTACTAAACAGACGAGCAGCATGCATGGGTTGCAATAAGTCATGACTGGCTGCTGCAATAAATCGGCTTTTAGACATATTGGCCATATCGGCTTGTTCACGAGCAAGCTGTTGTTCGGTTAAGGCATCGGCAAGTTGTTGGGTGCGGTCTTTTACACGGGCTTCGAGTATTGCCTCATTCGCACGGAAAGCCGTAATGTCGGCGAAGGTAGTCACAAAGCCTCCACCTGCAATCGGATTACCGCGCATTTGAATAACGCGTCCATCTTTACGGATTCGTTCAAACTCATGTGCACTTCCGACTTTCATCCAGTGCAAACGTTTGCGGACGTGCTCTTCGACTGAACCGGGACCGCATTCGCCACGTTCAGCGTTATAACGAATCAGATCAGCAATTGGACAACCCACATAGACTAAATCTTTAGGGTAGCCAAACAGTTTTAAATATTGGTTATTCCAAGCCACTAAACACATATTTTTATCGACCACACTCACACCTTGGGTCATGTGGTCAATCATGGTCATTAGCAAGTTTTGATTAAAACGTTGCCACTGTGAGGCTTGGTCTAAAATATTGGCGACTTGCCCTAAGGCGAGGCCATTGTTAATCATTGCCGTAGTCAGCAACGTACGCGCAGAAGCGGCCCCGATAATACCTGCAAGATATTGCTCGGTGAACCGCCACCACATGCCATTGGCGATAGTATTTTGGTTGAGTGTGAGATGATTTTGCTCGCAAAAGTTTTCGAATGCTTGAGTTGTGGGTTGCTCACCTGTAATTCTTTTAGCAAGCGCAAATAAATCGCCTACTTTTAAACGTGCAGCATCGTGCGGTAAATAAGTTAAATCGGTAGAGGTATGTGGTGATGGCAAAGGCTTAGTTTCATAGTAGAAAAAGCTTTCTGCCTGAATTTGTTCTGCCACACTTGGGCGGTAAAGTTTAGAAATCCAAATATATAAAAGAATATTTAAACCAAGCGACCAAATAACGCCGTGGGTTAAAGGTGCAAATGACTCAAAACCAAAAAGTGACTCTGGCCGTAATGCATTAATTCCCAAAGGGCCAAAAAGCAAAATACTTTGGGCAGTTTCCTGATAGCCTTCCGGCAAACTACGTAAGATGGTTGGAAATAGTAATGTGTAACTCCACATTAAAAATCCAACGATGAGACCAGCATAGACACCTTGACGGCTTCCGCCTCGCCAATACAATCCTCCAATCAGTGCAGGAGCGAATTGAGCAACCGCACTAAACGCTAGTAAACCAAATACTGAAAGCTGGTTAATATCATTAAAGAAATGGAAGAATAAAAAGCCAAGTAGCATCACTGCGACAATACTAATTCGGCGGCTAAATTTAAGAACTTTAGGTAAGTGTTTATCGTGTCGTGAAAGCAACTTAAAACGCCACAGTGCGGGCATAATCAAGTCATTACTGAGCATGATAGATAAGGCAACAGATGAAACCAGTAACATGCCTGTTGATGCAGAGAACCCGCCTAAAAAGGCCAGTAGGGCTAACCACTCTTGATTATAACTTAGTGGTAATGAGAGCACCGCAACATCGGGCACGGTTAGGAATTTTGGCGCAGCATGCAAGGCCCAGCTTGCAATTGGGATAATAGCTAAAATCGTTAAAATCAGATAAGCCGCAAACCATTTACGTGCACCACGAATGTGCTTTTCATCGCGTAATTCGACAACAGCGACATGAAATTGGCGGGGTAAACAAATAATTGCTAGTCCGGCCAATAATGTCTGAATCCAGAAAGTTTCAGGCACCCCAAACAATTGTACCTCTTGAAAGGTTTGGTTTACGTCGGCTGAGACTTGTACCAAGTTTGCAGGTGCTTCAAAAATAAAAAATAAAGCGACGCAGATCAGTGCGAATAGTTTGACAAAAGATTCAAATGCCACCGCTAACATGAGGCCACCATGCTGCTCGGTGTTTGCAATCTGCCTTGTACCAAAAATCATGGCTAAGATTGCAAGTACACTGGTCAAAAGCAAAACACTATTGGTGGTCGTATGAATATGAGCATTTTGCTCCAATATGACTGAGGTACTTAAGGCAATTGCACGTAACTGTAGGGCGAGGTAGGGAATAATCGCAATAACTGCCAAGATCGTAACCAGCGAAGCCAATACACCGCTTTTGCCATAACGTGCGGCAACAAAGTCGGCAATTGAGGAAATCGCGTGGTGTTGACGTACTCGGCCTAAACGTCGCCAGATGTCATAACCAAACCAGACAAATAAGAGCGGACCTAAATAAATAGGTAGGAAAATAACGCCTTCTCGGACGGCAGCTCCGGTTGCGCCATAAAATGTCCAAGATGAACAGTAAACACCTAAGGTCAAACTAAACAGGAACATGCGGCCACGAGTACTCAGACGACTAGCATGCTTTTCGCCAAAAAAAGCACAAATAAATAAGAGTGCTATATAAAGAGTGAGTACCCCAATAATCAGCCAGCTGTTCATATGACCTACATGATTAAAACCTTGCGCCTATCATACCGCAAGCAGAAACAAAGCTATAAATTGATTAAATTTTAACGACCAAAGTCTAAGTTACGAATTACACGTTATTTTGCTAATTTGAATAATGAGAAACTACTATTAAAAAAGTGACCAAGGTTGGGCACAGGCAAGGAGTTTGGTTATGGATCAAAGCCAAGTAGAACAGATTCTACACAATCCAAAGTTTCAAAAGATGGTCAAGAAAAAAAGTGCATTAAGCTGGACGCTCACAATCATTATGTTAGTGCTTTATGTGGGCTTTATGCTACTTGTTGGCTACAACAAAGAATTTTTGATGAGTTCATTTAGTGGTGGTGTAACGACATGGGGTATTCCACTAGGCTTAGGAATTATTGTTTTATCTTTCCTACTGTGTGGCGTGTATTCCTATATCGCAAACAATACCCTTGACCAGTTGAGTGAAGAAGCGTTGAAGGAAGTTGAAGCCATCACGCATGAGAAAGGATTACACTAATATGAAATGGAATTCATTAAAAGCGAAAGCCTTATTGGCAGCAGCATCGCTATATTCAACTGTTGCTATGGCTGGTCCAGATTTGGGTGAAGCCGAACAGCAAGCCACCAACTGGCATGCCATTATTATGTTCTTGATCTTTGTTGGTTTCACTTTGTTTATTACTAAGTGGGCTGCAAAGCAAACTCAATCAGCACAAGATTTCTATACTGCAGGGGGCGGAATCAGCGGTTTCCAGAACGGATTGGCAATTGCCGGTGACTATATGTCAGCAGCATCTTTCCTTGGTATTTCCGCAATGGTGTTTAGTTCGGGTTTTGATGGCTTACTTTATTCTCTTGGGTTTATGGTAGGTTGGCCAATCGTTTTATTCTTGATTGCGGAGCGTTTACGTAACCTTGGTAAATACAACCTTTCAGATGTAGTGTCATTCCGTCTTGAAGAAAAACCGGTCCGTACCTTAGCTGCCTTGAGCTCGCTTGTTGTTGTCGCATTTTACTTGATCGCTCAAATGGTAGGAGCTGGCCAGCTCATCAAATTACTATTTGGTTTGAACTACAACATTGCGGTTGTCATCGTTGGTCTATTAATGATGGCATACGTAATTTTTGGTGGCATGTTAGCAACCACGTGGGTACAGATCATTAAAGCGGTCATGTTACTCAGTGGTGCGACTTTCATGGCATTCATGGTGATGAAAGCGGTTGGTTTCAGCTTCAGCAACATGTTTACTCAATCAATTGAAGTATTCAGTAAAGTTCACAGTATAAGCTTTGAAGAAGCTGCAAAAATTATGGGTCCGGGTAAACTTGCCGCAAACCCGATTGATGCATTGTCTCTTGGTTTAGCACTCATGTTTGGTACAGCGGGTCTTCCACATATTCTTATGCGTTTCTTCACAGTAAAAGATGCAAAAGAAGCGCGTAAATCGGTTGTAGTTGCAACAGGTTTCATTGGTTACTTCTATCTTTTAACTTTCATTATTGGTTTCGGTGCGATCCTTTTTGTATCAAACAACCCACAATTCCTTGATGTTGCGAAAATGGCTATGACAGGCAAGCTTGAGCTTGTTGGTGGTAACAACATGGCAGCCGTGCATTTAAGTGACGCTTTAGGCGGTGACTTATTCATGGGCTTCATTTCAGCAGTGGCATTCGCAACGATTCTTGCTGTTGTTGCAGGTTTAACACTTTCAGGTGCATCTGCAATCTCACATGACTTATACGCTAACGTATTTAAGAAAGGTCAAACGACTCCAGCTTCAGAACTTCGCATGTCAAAAATTGCGACACTTGGTTTAGCAATCTTTGCCATGATTTTGGGTATTTTGTTTGAAAAGCAAAACGTAGCATTCATGGTGGGCTTAGCGTTCTCTGTGGCATGTTGTGCAAACTTCCCGATTCTTGTTCTTTCAATGTTCTGGAAAGGTTTAACCACCCGTGGTGCAGTTATTGGCGGTGTAGTTGGTCTTGTAACAGCAGTAGTACTTATTGTTCTATCTAAAGCGGTTTGGGTAGATACTTTAAAAATCTCTGATACACCAATTAACCCATTCAATGGTCCTGCATTATTTGCGATGCCATTATCATTCCTGTGCTGCTGGTTCTTCTCGGTGACTGATAACTCTGCACGAGCTAAAAAAGAACGAGCTGCATTCGATGCCCAATACGTTCGCTCAATGACAGGTATCGGGGCTTCAGGTGCTTCAGATCACTAATATCAAAATGGATTAAATATCTATCTCATTAAAAGCCCTGCGGGGCTTTTTTTGTTTATCTCATACCTAAATTCAAAGAAGCTCTTTAATCAAGAACAACTTGTTTGTCCTATTTTCTGTACAGTATGATTTCCTATAATCCAAAATATAATGAAAAAGGAAAGTAATTAAATGCGTTCTATCATCGAGTTCTGGGCGAGCTTTCGATTGCTACCTTCTGCATGGTTGCTGCTTGTGCAATTCATCCTACTCATTTTGGCCATGCTGACTTTTCATGATGTATTTTACCGGACCATAACGTGGGCTTTGGGGGTGCTTGCCTTACTTATTATTGCTAAGGTGATTCGCCAAACCCCAATGTTTACTTTTTGGGGATTAACGTTTGTTAGTGGAGCGATAATATCTTCAGTCTTTATTTTATTAGGTTATAGCAATTTAGCGATCCAGATTTTTGCTCATAGCTGTGAAGCACTAGCTTATTTTTCGGCAGCTTATGGCTTATTTCGTTATATGTTCGCTGATCGATATTTAACAAGAGATGAATTGTTTGCAGCCGCCGCGGTTTTTACCTTGCTTGCATGGGGATTCGCATTCCTCTACAACATTTGTCAGCTATTGATTCCGACTAGCTTCCAAAATCCAAACAATGTTCATCATTTGCAGACTTGGTTAGATCTACTGTTCCTGAGCTTTAGCTTACAATCAGCAACAGGCTTATCTGATTTAATGCCGCTTAGTCCACCAGCACGCGTTTTAGCCATGCTACAAATGTTTTGTGGTGTGATGTATCTCGCTTTGATCGTCACGCGTTTAATTGCTTTACAGTATATTGCCCATCCCACAAAAGAGGAGTCTGACAAATAAAGAAGAGGGTGTTTCAATTTGTTTACACCTTTGTAACTGCAATATTATTTAAGTTTATTTAAAGTATTATCGGCTTTCTCTATTGAAAGATTTAACTTTGTTCATTCCATGAATGTCTTTATTGGCTTTATGCCTATCACTTTTCATTAAAATAACATGGAGGAGTTATGCCTTCCAAACAACCGGGTTGGTTCGCAAACGTTAATCCTAACGTATTTTTTGGTACGGTCATTATTATTGCTTTGTTTCTGGCAGTTGTTGTGATCGCCCCGAGTTCTTTTGAACTTCTAACGCAGCAATTAAAACAATGGATTACAGATTCATTTAGCTGGTTTTATGTTTTATCTGTTGCTTTCTTTCTCATTTTATTGATTTATATCGCCTGTTCTTCAATAGGCCGAATTAAATTAGGGCCTGACCATAGTCAGCCTGAATATAATAATGGGTCTTGGTTTGCCATGCTGTTTACAGCAGGGATGGGGATCGGTCTCATGTTCTTTGGAGTTGCCGAACCTGTCATGCATTATGTTAATCCACCGAGTGGAGATGCGCAGACTATTGAGGCAGCACAGCAAGCATTAAGGGTGACCTTCTTCCACTGGGGGGTGCATGCGTGGGCTATTTACGCAGTGGTCGGATTGGCATTGGCTTATTTTGCTTATCGACATAATTTACCGTTAAAGACTCGTTCAGCCCTCTATCCACTGATTGGTAAAAAGATTTATGGGCCTTGGGGCGACAGCATCGATATATTCGCGACCATTGGTACGGTATTTGGTGTAGCGACTTCTCTCGGCTTTGGCGTTACCCAGATTAACTCTGGTTTACATTATTTGTTCGGTGTCGAGCAAAGCACCCATATTCAAGTATTACTCATTATTTTTGTGAGCATTTTAGCTTCCTTGTCTGTGTTCTTAGGTCTAGATAAAGGGGTGAAACGCTTATCAGAGCTAAACTTAGTCTTAGCCTTAATATTATTAGTCTTTGTTTTTATTGCTGGTCCTAGTATTTATTTACTGCAGACTACTATTCAAAACACTGGGCAATATATCTCTAACCTTTTTACCATGACATTCAATTTATACGCTTATCAGCCGAATGGATGGATTGGTGGTTGGACAATTTTATATTGGGCTTGGTGGATTTCTTGGTCGCCATTTGTGGGTATGTTTATCGCAAGGGTTTCACGTGGTCGTACCATTCGAGAGTTTATTGTAGGGGTTCTCCTCATCCCGACAGGCTTTACCATTATCTGGATGGGCTTTTTAGGAAACGCTGCATTATTTAGCATTATCCATGAACATCAAACGACATTACTTCAAGCCGTACAACAAGATTCCTCTGTCGCATTATTTGAATTCTTAGGGCACTTGCCATGGTCTGGTGTCATGAATGTTATTGCCACAACGCTAATTATTCTTTTCTTTGTGACTTCAGCTGACTCGGGAGCACTGGTAACAGACTACTTAACAGCAAAAACTGAAAACTCGCCTACTTGGCAGCGTTTGTTTTGGACAGTACTGATGGCTTTACTCGCCATTATCTTATTGCTAGTTGGTGGTTTAGCTGCGTTACAGTCTTCAATTATTATGAGTGCATTGCCATTTACTGTGGTTATGCTTTTAATGAGTTGGGGATTAATAAAAGCGTTGCATCTTGATGTCACCAAAATGACAGCTATTCAAGAAGCACGCATTACTCCACGTGCCATTCATAATCCGCGAAGCTGGCAACAACGTCTCGGATTGATCATGCACTATCCTCATAGTGAAGAAGAAGTTAGAGAATATATCGAAAAGCAAGTGGCTCGTGCGTTTGAAAATATTAAACATGAATTTAGACGCCGCCATTTAGAAGTTTCAATTACTCAACTTGAGGATGGGATGCAGCTTCGGGTCGATCATCATAATGAAATTAATTTTATTTATAAAGTTGTTTCACGTGAAACAGTGCCACCAAGTTTTTTAATTGGGCGTACTGAAGCCGAAGATGGGCAATATTTCCAAGCCGAAGTGTTTTTAAGAGAGGGTGGGCAGAACTATGATGTAATGGATTGGACGCAAGAAGATTTAATTCAGGACATTATCGATCAGTATGAACGCCATTTATATTTCTTAAATATTGTACGAAGTTAATATTTAGCTGTAAAAAAAGGACTCAAATGAGTCCTTTTTTTAATTCGATTTCTAATTTAAATTAGAAGCGAACTTTAGCATTTAAACCGATAGTTTGTGTATCGTAGCTAGACTTTTTAACGTCAGCTTTCATGTACGATGCACCAACTGCTACAGCTGGAGTAATGAAGTAGTTTACGTTACCACCCCAAGCTTGACGGAATTCACCAAGGTCATTGCCTTTGATGTCAGCTGAACCATCGTTACCAACGAAAGATGCACCAACACTTAACTTAGGAGTTAAGTAAAGGTCAGTTTTCAAACCGTATTGGTTTTCTTGACCGAAAGCACCAGCAGCTTCAAAACCAATCGCCATGTTAGTTCCATCGATTGGACCTACATATTTAGCACGAGCTGTAACAGCATCTTGGTCGTCTTGAATCGCAGCAGTTTGGTTCGCAGCAGTGTAGATGCCGTTGCTGATGATACCGAAGTTATCTAAAGCGAATTGGTTAGCAACACTTGTATAACCAACAGTCATCAAGAAGTTAGGTAACAACATAGCACCAACTTCTAATGCATAACGGTCGCCGTTGTCATCATGAGAGAAGTTGTTTTTACCATCAACATCAGTGTGGTTATAAGTTGCGCTAGCATATACAGGAAGGTAAGGAGTAGGAACGTAAGCCTCACCTTTAACACCGTATGTACCAACGTGGTAGTTTAAACCGTTGTTTTGGTCATACTGTTGGTAGCTATAACCTAAAGATACGCTAGAAGCTTGGTTCAAGAAAGCTGCTTCAGCTAAAGGACCCTTAGCGGTATCAACATTTTTTAAATAGAATGTACCAGCAACGTCACCAGTGAAGTTTTTATCGTTTGCAGTTGTGTCAACATATTCAGATTGACCTTGAACTTCAAATTGATAAGCATGAGCACCGGTCATGGCTAATAATACAGCAGTGGCTAAACCAAGTTTTTTCATAATCATTTCCAGCATTAACAAGAGATAAAGCTGGAGTCATTGTATTGTAACAATTTATGAAGTCAATAATGTCAAAAAGCTAATGTTAAGCATATTTGGGACTTATGTTAAAAAAGGTGAAAAACTAATCAAATGAAAAGTAACTTGTCAACCTGATAAAAAAATGAACATTTACAATAAGCTAATAATTATATCTCATCAGTAATTAAGTATTAAATGTTAAAAAGATATTACAATAATAATTGAAAAAATCGATTATATTAATCGGTTTTAACATTAACAAAAATATAGCTGTGTCTACAATGTGAATAAAAAATCGCCATTTTGTTAGCAAATTCTTTCTATTTTGAGGAATAGTTAACAATATTTAGATTAGTTTAACTAAAAAATTTAACTATTCTTAATTATTATATAAGTGAATAAAGTAAAAGAAATCTCTATTTTAAGTCAAAAAAACGATTAAAAATTCAATTCTGATTAATTTAATCAACTTTACAAAAGTAGAGATAAATCACATAATTTAATTGCAAAGTTCACTACCTAACGTTTTTTAGGATTTAAAGTGCTTGCCCAGATACGATGTGTATAGCACATCAGATTTTACGAGCTCAGCTTTCCCCAAGGTTGAGCTTTTTTTTATCTGTAAGAAAATCTTAAAATTATAATAAAAGTTATGTGAAATTTATTAAAAAATCGTAGATCAAAAAAAATCCAGTATAGAGCTGGGCAGAAAGTGTTGGAAGAGGCATTCGGGAGTACAAGTAAATATGTTTTATTATCATGATGAAAAAACTTTGATCTTTAAAGTAAGGTTTTTATAAAATCATTCAATTTTTCGATTCATTTTATTATTTAAGCTTACTAAAATGTAGGGATCGTATAATTATTAAAAGATAAATGAAGGGTCTAATGATGAAATTCTAGTTATTAAAATGCTAGGATGGATTTAAGCCTAATTTATATCGTATTAAAAATGGCAGGACATTTACGGAGTACCAGCTAGAAATGTCAGGATTACGTTCAGAGCATATTAGTAATCGACTGTTCTTTTTTATGCTGGTTATTATTTTATCCTTATTATTCATGGCAGTACCTCTTATTTTGGGAAGCTATCAGGATTATATAAAAACTAGACAAGCCCTAGTGGAAATAAAAAGTTTAAGAGCAGTAGCCGATATTGCTTATAAAGTTTCTAAGGAACGCGCTCCTGCCAATAAAATGATGTCGAGTGGTCCTAGTGATTTATTAAAGAATCAACAAGAATTAAATAAATTTCGCATAATTGTCGACAAACAAATTGATGAAAGCATTTTTATTTTAAAACAAGCAGGTTATGTTTCATTAGCAAATGAGCTGCAAACCAGTTTCAAAGAAAATCTTAGACAAGCTCGACGAGTTGTTGATTATTATGGTGAAACTCCATATGGAGCGAGAACTTCCATTCAAATGGATAATGCCATTTTAGGGATGTTTGGAGTATGGGATAACTGCAGGGAAATACTGCAAAAGCTGATGTTGCAGTTAAAAAGTAAAGATAGCCGTATTTCTAATTACTTTACGCTCATTATAGTACTAACCGATATGCGCGATCAGGCGGGACGGATGGCGTCTAATATTATTGCCCCAGTAAGCTTTAAGGAAGAGATTCCAAGTAATAATCGGGCGCGTTCTCTACAAACTCAACACCAAGCTAGATATTTATGGATATTGGTCAATACTTTACAACCTGAACAGGCAAAAACTCCAGAATATCGTCGATTATATTCTCGTGTGAAAACGGAATTTATAGATAAGGGAATTCCGATTGTAGAAAACCTATTAGAAGAAAGCCAGAAGGGTGAGCCGTATTATTTAAACGGGACTCAATTGACAGAAGCAATTGTAGGTAAATTCACTACTGTGGTTGATTTACAAAGTTATATTCTTGATAAAAGTATCATAATTGCCACTCAAGAGAGTGTAATTGCTCGAAATAATTTCTTTTTAACTTTATTAATTTCTTTAATTTCTTTAGCTACAGCCTTACTTACCTTGATATATGCGCAAAGAAGGGTTTTTTCTCCATTAATAAAAGCGAGGACTTTAATTTTAGATTTATCGCATAGTTCTGATCATTGTAAAGATGAGATGAATATTACCACCAAAGGTGAATTTTTTTCCCTGTTTGAAGCAATTGACCGATTACAACGTATGTTGCAACAACGAGATGCTTTTGAATTTCAGTTAAAGAATATTGCCAATACTGATCCACTCACCGGAGTTTCCAATCGTTTAGCTTTATCTGAATATTTAAAAATTGTTGAAAGTTACCCTCAAAAATTTACGCAAACCTGTTTAATGATTATTGATATTGATCGTTTTAAACAGGTGAACGACCAATATGGGCATATTGTAGGTGATCGCGTCATTGTCAGTATTGCCGAGCAATTAAAGCAAAATATTCGAAGTTCGGATTTAATTGTTCGTTATGGGGGAGATGAATTTTTAATATTATTAGAGCAGGTGCAATTTGTAGATGCTCGCCTTTTGGCAGAAAAAATTCGTATTGCGATTTCTTTACAAGAAATTGATTTGTCAGGTTCAGATGAAAAATTGCATGTGTCTGTCAGTATTGGTTTTGCTATAGGCGCAGCGAGTTGGATCGAACTCTTGGAGAAAGCGGACCGTTCACTCTTAAGGGCTAAAGCCCGAGGCCGGAATGTAGTTGAGGGATAGTTCAAGCCTTCATGAACCTTTTTTTGAAAAATCAAATTACCTGTGGTTTATTAGATATCTATTGGTCTGAAATATACTGAATTATGAATATATTAGATAAAGAACAAAGATTAAAAGAATTATTAGAAACTAATATCAAAAATGAAAAAATTGGTACGGCCATTGCGATTACTGGTCCTTGGGGAGTTGGTAAAACTTTCTTCTGGAATAAGTTTTATAAAAATGTCACTTATAAAGAGATAAAAGATAAACAAAATTTTTATTATGAAGCTAGCAGAATTAATTATGAAAGTGTTTTTGACTGTCGAAAATATGCTTATATTTCTCTTTTTGGTATAGAAAATTTAAGTGACTTAAAAAATACTATTTGTACAAAGTTAGCTCTTAATCCACATGCTAAATCGGACATTGATAGATTTGAATTTATCCAACTTTTAAAGAATACATTAGCCCAATTTAGGGATGTAAAAGTATCAAGTTATGGTGTGAGTACTTCGGCAAGAGTTTTAGAGTCGTTACTTTTCTTACAAGTTAAAAACTCAATTATTTGTTTTGATGATTTTGAGCGGATGTCTAAGAATTTAGATATTAAAGACGTTATGGGGTTGGCAAACTATCTAAAATTAGAAAAAAACTGTCAAATTATTTTAATTTTGGATGAAGATAAATCAGAAGATGAAAATAAGGATAAATATAGTAGCTATAAAGAAAAGTTAGTTGATGAAACGGTAATCTTAACCTCTGTTGAACCATTGATACGGGAAAATACTAAAGGTATCGATGAGCAACTAGTGAATTTAATGATAGATTTCGCTGAAAAATTAGAAATTCATAATTTTCGTTTTTTTCAAAAAGTAATCAAACTCTATCAAAATTTTCGTAATAGATTACCTACAGAAGTGGCTTATTCAACAAAAGAAATAATTTTGATAAGAATTATTCAAGGTTTTTTTATTGTAGATTTTGGAAGTAAATATGGAGTTAAATGGAATGACTTTACTATTAGAAATTCGGTTAAAAATTTAATAAATAAAGAATATTCTTCTGATCAAGAAAGTAGTGGAAATATAATTCTTAGTAAGCTTGAAAAGGTTTCTTATTTATTTGTAATAGATGATTTGTGGATGATTGAGTTTAAAAAATGGTTTGAACAAAGAGATATAATCAATTTTTCTGAGCTGAGTAATTTAGCTAATTCTGAGTTAATCTCTGAAAATAATAATAATAACAAAAATAAATTGTATAATTTGATGGATAAATGGCGGAATTTAGAAGTTGATGAACCGTATTGCAATCAAATATTTAATTTATCGAAGGAACTTGTTGGTATAGAAACTTTAGGAAATTTATATTTTTATAGTAATCTACTAAAAAAATTTGGTAGGCATGATTTGTCAAGTGAATTAAATCATATAGTTAAGAAGAATATACTCCACTCTTTAGATCAAAACGCAGGAGAGACGATTAAGGATGCTTTTAGCTCAGGTTATGATAATAGAAACCTATTTCATCGTTATCTAAAATATTGGCAGCATTATAATAAAGATTTATTATTGCCAAATTTATTTGATGTTGTAAGTCGCTATTTACTAAATAAGGGGTGGAATCGTGAAGATAAGAATGTCTTACGAGATGCGACGAAAACAGATTGGGAAGTTTTAATATGGGTGCAACTTCCAGTTGATCCTAGGTTCTCGAATTTCAGTAAATTGTCATTGATAAAAGAGATTTTCTCACAGCAAATAGATACTGATTTAACACCCCAAATTAAAAGTATGATTTTTAGCATATTAGAAGAGAAAGCAGCTACAGAGAATAGTTATCTTAAGAAAAATATTGAATTTTTAATATCAATCTTGCAAGAAAATTAAAGGGCTCATTCGAGCCCTTTAATATTTACTTCAACATCGGTTTTAAGAAGCGTCCAGTGTGGGAAATTTCAACCTCAGCCACTTGTTCAGGTGTACCTTCGGCAATGATCATACCACCGCCCGAACCACCTTCAGGACCTAAGTCGACAACCCAGTCTGCTGTTTTAATCACATCAAGGTTATGTTCAATCACCACAATGGTATTACCCTTGTTGCGTAGCTCATGCAAAATGTCGAGTAACTTGGCAATATCGTGGAAATGCAAACCTGTTGTTGGTTCATCCAAGATATATAAAGTTTTACCCGTATCTCGTTTTGCTAACTCACGTGCAAGTTTTACACGTTGCGCTTCACCACCAGAGAGTGTAGTCGCAGCCTGACCTAAACGAATATAGCCTAAGCCCACCTGAGTTAAGGTTTCTAAACGGCGGTGGATGACCGGAATTGCGCTAAAGAACTCAGCAGCATCTTCAACAGTCATTTCTAAAACATCAGAAATGTTTTTGCCTTTATAGCCCACTTCAAGTGTTTCACGGTTATAACGTTTGCCATGACACGCATCGCAAGGCACATACATATCTGGTAAGAAGTGCATTGCGACTTTGATCATACCGTCGCCTTCACATGCTTCGCAGCGTCCGCCTTTTACGTTAAACGAGAAACGACCAGCGCTATAACCGCGGGCTTTTGCCTCTGGTGTTTGTGCAAATAACTCACGGATTGGTGTAAATAGACCTGTGTACGTTGCAGGGTTAGAACGTGGTGTACGTCCAATTGGGCTTTGGTCAATATCAACGACTTTATCAAGATGTTGTAGACCATCAATCGAGTCAAACTTTTCAGCTGTTAAGGTCGTTGCACCATTGAGCTGTGTTGCGGCCAATGGAAGCAAAGTACGGTTAATCAGCGTTGACTTACCTGAACCTGAAACGCCAGTGACGCAGGTCATAATACCAAGTGGAATAGTTAAATCGACATTTTTTAAGTTATGACCTGCTGCACCTGAAAGCTTGATGACCTCATCTGGACGTGGTGATTCAGTACGTTTTTTTGGCACTTCAATTTTGAGTTTGCCAGAAAGATACTGTCCTGTAAGAGAATCAGCATGTTTAGCCAATTCATCATATGTACCTTCAGCAATAATTACACCGCCGTGTACACCAGCACCAGGACCGATATCAATAATATGGTCAGCAGCACGGATTGCATCTTCATCGTGTTCAACGACTAATACTGTGTTACCTAAATCACGTAAGCGAATGAGTGTTTGTAATAAACGATCGTTATCACGTTGATGTAGACCAATTGAAGGTTCATCAAGGACATACATGACGCCCATTAAACCTGCACCAATTTGTGAGGCTAAACGGATCCGCTGTGCTTCACCACCAGATAAGGTTTCGGCAGAGCGAGCCAGACTTAAATAATTCAGTCCAACACTCACCAAGAAATGTAAACGCTCTCGAATCTCTTTAAAGATTTTATCTGCAATTTCACCTTTAGCACCTTCAAGGTTTAAGCCTTGATAATAGCTTTCGGCGTCACCAATCGACATACGAGTAATGTCAGCAATGGTTTTGTCTTTCACACGAACATGACGTGAAATTTCATTTAGACGTGAACCATCACATGCATCACACGCTGCATTGGAAAGATATTGAGCTAAATCATCTCGTACATAGTTACTTTCAGTTTCACGGTAACGACGTTCAAGGTGCGGCAAAATTCCTTCAAACGGTTGTACGCGAGTATGTTTACGGCCACGCTCATCGATATAGCTTAAATCGACTTTTTCTTTACCCGTACCTTGTAAGAATTTCTTCTGAGTATCTTTATCAAGCTGGTTCCAAGGCGTATCAAGTTGAAAACCAAAATGATCGGCAACTTTTTGCAGCATTGAATAATAATATGGACGCTGACGATCCCATCCACGAATAGCACCCTCACTAATTGCAAGATCAGGATTTGGAATCAGCTTTTCAGAGCTAAAATGACTGCGTGTACCTAAACCATCACAAACAGGGCAGGCACCAAATGGGTTGTTAAATGAAAACAAACGTGGCTCAAGCTCTGCGACTGCGCGATCACATTCAGGACAAGAGTGCTTTGCAGAAAAAACGCGATCAGGATGTTCACCATTCATCCATGATAAAACAGCAATATCGCCACCTAAACGCAGTGCAGTTTCAAATGATTCGGCAATACGGTTACCTAAGTCTTCGCGCACTTTGAAACGGTCGACTACAACTTCGATGGTATGTTTTTTCTTTTTGTCGAGTTCTGGTGGTGTATCAATATCAATGATTTCACCATCCACACGGGCACGAACAAAACCTTGACCTTGTAGCTGCTCGAACAAGTTACTGTATTCACCTTTACGTTCACGAACCACTGGGGCAAGCAACATAAGTGCTGTACCTTCCTCAAGGTTTTTTACCGCATCGACCATTTCAGAAACAGTTTGCGCGACCATCGGCAAATCATGTTCAGGGCAGTAGGGCGTGCCGACACGTGCATAAAGCAAACGCAAATAGTCATAAATTTCGGTAATCGTACCGACGGTTGAACGTGGGTTATGACTGGTAGATTTTTGCTCAATGGCAATCGCTGGTGATAAACCCTCAATCGAGTCGACTTCAGGCTTTTCCATTTGCGATAAAAACTGGCGGGCATAGGCCGAAAGTGATTCGACGTAACGGCGTTGTCCTTCGGCGTATAGGGTATCGAAGGCAAGAGAAGATTTTCCTGAACCTGATAACCCCGTAATTACCACAAATTTGTCGCGTGGAATATCGAGAGACACATTTTTTAAATTATGGGTACGTGCGCCTCGAATACGGATATGACTTTGGCTCATAAAACATCTCAATTATGTATTGATGAAAATTTAGGTGTTGATTGCTCAGTCGCAGAGAGGTGTGACTGGTTATAAACAACAGACCCTATATATGATAACGATTTAAAATTGTTCAAGTGGTACAAAATGATTTAAAGCGACAAATTGTGACGGTTAAACGACAATCGACAAAATTTGTTTAATTAAGCAGGTTGTATTTTTAACATTCCTCACTTCAGATTTCTACTCTAAGCAAATTTTAACCAGCAACATAACTTTACTAGACGACTGGTCTAATAGTTGTTTATGATGTTTGCATGAAACGATTAAATAAAAGTGAGACTACACGACAACACATTCTAGATACCAGTTTTAAACTGGTACTACGTAAAGGTTTTGTTGGTGTTGGTTTACAAGAAATCTTAAAGGCTTGTGACGTACCCAAAGGTTCGTTCTATCACTACTTTGCTTCGAAAGAGGCGTTCGGCTGTGCGTTGCTCGAGCAATATATGGCTGATTATAAAGTTCGTATGGAACAACTTTGGCAACGCAGTGAGCAAAGTGCCCATGCTCGTTTAATGGCCCTATGGCAGGCATGGATTGATGATCCCGTAAACGGTAGTTGGGCTGAAAACTGTCTGATTGTGAAGTTAGCGGCAGAGGTTTCTGACTTATCAGAAGACATGCGCCAAATTCTCAATGACGGTGTGCACAAACTAACGCAACGTTTGGCTTTGCTACTCAAAGAAGGGCAACAAGAAGGATCAATTCCAAAACATATTGAGCCTTTAAAAACTGCGCAAGTCATGTATCAGTTATGGTTAGGTGCTGCTTTACTCACAAAATTGTCGCAAGACAAAGCACATCTACATTTAGCCTTAGAAACGACCCAACAACTCATAAAACCGATAGAGGAATAAAGCATGCGAAGTATTATCCATGGTAATTTTGGCGAACCTGTAGACGTTTTAGAGCAGGCGGATATGCCAAAGCCAGAACCAAAAGCAGGCGAAGTGCGTATTAAAACCATCATGTCTCCAATTCATAATCATGATGTATGGACAGTACGTGGAAGCTATGGCTACAAGCCGACCTTACCTGCAATTGGTGGTAGTGAAGCCGTTGGTATTGTTGATGCGTTGGGCGATGGGGTCACTCATCTACAAGTAGGGCAGCGTATTGCAGTTGCGGCTGTGCATGGCAGTTGGGCTGAATACTTTATTGCGTCTGCTCATGGGATTATTCCACTCAATAATGAAATTGATGATGAAACTGCAGCACAGCTGATTGGTATGCCAATTAGTGCTCTCATGCTACTCGACTTTGTAAATGTTCAACCGGGTCAATGGCTCATTCAAAACACGGCAAATGGTGCAGTCGGTAAAACAGTTGCGATGATTGCACAGGCACGTGGCTTACCTGTAATTAATTTAGTTCGTCGTACTGATGCGATTGCAGAGATGCAAGCATTAGGTATTCAGCATGTTGTTGCGACTGATCAGCCTAACTGGAAAGAGCAAGTTAAACAGATTCACGGCGACCAACCTCTTATTGCTGGTGTGGACTCGATTGGAGGAACCGCAAGTGGCGAAATGCTGAATTTACTCAGTGAAAATAGCCTACTCGTTTCGTTTGGTAGTATGACTGGCGAAACCATGCAGATTTCATCGGGCGATTTGATTTTCAAACAAGCGACAGTAAAAGGTTTCTGGGCGAGTGTAGTTAACAAAGAAATGCCCGCCGAACGCAAAAAAGAACTCATTGTTGAACTATTAACGCTGGCGACTCAGAAAAAATTAACCCTTCCTGTAGAAGGTGTGTTTAGTTTTGATGAGATTAAAACAGCTGCTCAAAGAGCAACGCAAGGTGCTCGTCAAGGCAAAGTGTTGTTAAAACCGTAACACATTAAAAGATCAGTCGAGAGACTGATCTTTTTTCATATCTTTAAAATAAAAAGGAAAATCGTATGATTGGACAAATTTTAATTGCACTTATCGCAATATTACATGTCTATATTTTAGTGTTAGAAATGTTTTTGTGGGACAAACCCTATGGCATGAAAGCCTTTGGAAATAATGCCGAAAAAGCAAAACTCACCAAAGTCATGGCACAGAACCAAGGTCTTTATAATGGCTTTTTAGCGGCGGGTTTATTCTGGTCTTTATTGGCTGATGCACCATTTGCAACATCAATTGCTAATTTCTTTTTAGGTTGTGTACTGATTGCAGGTATTTATGGTGGTCTGACTGCCAGTAAAAAGATTATTTATATTCAGGCAGTTCCAGCATTGATTGCTTTAGTCGCTGTTAATTTTCTTTAAAAAGCGCAAAATACAGCATTTTGAAATGGAAATGACCAGGTAGGATCAGTGTATGTGGGCATTATTTTTAAAATGTATGTTGGGGGCTGGGGTTGTCCTCATTATTTCGATTTTATCGAAAAGTAAGGCATTTTATATTGCAGGTTTAGTCCCACTTTTTCCTACCTTTGCTTTAATTGCTCATGTGATTGTTTTTCAGCAAAAAGGAGCCGAAGCATTACAAAAAACGGCTCTGTTTGGTCTATGGTCACTTATTCCTTATGCCATTTATTTAGTTGTTGTTTATGTGCTGGCAACACGCATGTCGATGTGGTCGTGTCTAGGAGTGGCAACGTTATGTTGGGTTGTGGCTGCGGCAGGTTTGATTTATGGCTGGCAGCTATTTCAACATTAAAAGATTAAGAGAAATCCCTTAATCTTTTAAATTGAACTATTTTTATGAATGCTCAACAACACGGGTTTTGAGCATACCTTCAACTAAATTAATCATCTTTTGGCGAGAAAGAATTCGGGGCAATTGAGACGTCAAATAGTTGCTACATCCCACCACAACTGTTGCTTTATTCTTATCTAATGCTTTAACTGTTGCAGACACAACGTCTTCAACCGTAGAGCTTTTCATACCACTCGTATCGGCATTTGCTACCTGAGTAAAATTGGTTTGGGTATTGCCCGGACAAACCGTCAGAAATTTAACTCCTGAAGAGCCGTATTCTCCTGCAAGAGCCTCAGTAAATTGCAATACATAAGATTTAGTTGCCCCATACACAGCAATATAAGGCAGAGGTTGGAACGCACCTGTAGATGAAATATTAATCATGATGCCTTTTTTGTTCGCAAGCATGTGGGGCAAAAATAAATAACATAAAGACGTTACACTGCTGATGTTAAGCGTGATCATTTCTTGATAGGTAGATACAGATTGATCTAGAAACTTCGTCCATTTACCAAATCCTGCGTTATTAATTAAAATCTCTACCGATAATTTTCTAGCTTGCACTTCATCAAATAAGTTTTGAGCTGAATTGGGTTGAGCTAAATCTAAGACGATCACCTCAACATTCACGTTATATTTTTTTTTAAGTTCATCGGCTAAATCATTCAGCTTCTGTTCGGAGCGTGCCGTTAAAATGAGATGAATTCCTAAAGACGCAAGTTCTTGAGCATAGGCTTTGCCTATTCCTGAAGATGCGCCTGTAATTAATGCTGTTGAATTTTTAAATGTTGAAAGATGAGCACTCATTTTATTGGTCCGTAATAAAAGAAGTCATTACGATAAACCTTGTCCCTAAGGGCAGAGTCAAGCACTAATTTTGAAAGCTATTTGCAGATTTTAACAAGCTGTTTTAGGCAGAAATCTTATTGGTAATATAAGTCTGAATAATCTCGTTCTCCAGTTCTTTTAAATCTTCTTGTAAACGATTTAACACTTTTTTTTGCTCAATAATCTGTTGATTCTTTTTTTGAATAAGCTGCTGTGCAATTTCTACAGGAAAGCGTTTATTTTTATATTTTAAAGCTGACAAGTCATAAAGTTCAGCAAGGCTAAAACCAACAGCTTGTGCAAGGCGGATCATCTTAACTGATTTAACATCAATCTCTTCATAAATACGATAATTTCCCTTTCTTTTTGCCACAGGTAGCAAGCCTAATTTCTCATAATGCCGAATGGCTTTAGGAGTGGCTCCAGTTAAAGATGCTAATTCGCCGATATACATATCTGTCTCGCATTTTATTGAAAATCGATCAGAGTATTGAACCATCTGACCGATTCTTTTGAAGTTTTAAATATGATCTAAACCTAACCATTGTCTTTGGTGGTAGGCGCTATCCCAAAACAACCATTCAAGTTTTGCACCCATGGTGTAAGCAGCATGCATTTTTTCTAAAGTGTCTGCATCACAACGTGCAGCAACTTTATCTACTGTCGCAATCACATTACGAACGGCGGTATGGAACTCTTCACCAGCGTAAGTATCAATCCATGCTTGGTAAGGGTTATTAGGAATTGATTTGTTTACAATATCTTTACCGACTTCTGCGTAAATCCAGAAGCAAGGTAAAAGCGCAGCGAGTACAACAGGGTAGCTTTCAGACCAAGCAGTGGCTGTCAAAAATGAAGTGTAATGGTGGCCTGCTAATGTTAATGGGGTATTTTTAAATTCTTCTTTAGTTACACCAAAATTTTTCATGAAGTCATCATGCAAACTACGCTCCACCACAATTGCAATTTTAGCTGCATCTGAAAATTGCATAATATCGTCGGCCTCGAAAGCTTTCGCAGCTGCAACGGCAAGCACACGGCCATAGGCCACTAAATATTGAGCATCTTGAATAACATAATGACAAAATGCTTCTTTATCTAAAGTACCGTTAGCAAGTTCCTGATTAAAAGGCAGGTCGAGAATTTTTTGATATAAATTTAAATTACGTTGCCAGAGTTCTTGAGAAAAAAGCATAAAATCATTCCATTTAAAATTAGACAGCTAAACTGGATTTTAAATCAATTTTAAAATACAAAAATAAGAATGATAGATATATCGAAAGAAAATATTTAATCCGATTAATAAGTTAATTGAATATTGTAAATTTCTTTATTAAACAGAGAGATAAAGTAAAGGGAATAACGGCACAAAACAACATCGTTTTGTGGTTAATTATCGATATAATAGCGGCGGTTTTAAGAAAGATTAAATTTAGTTCTTGGTATAGGTCTGATCCATGAAGCATTTCCGATTTTCGATATTTTTTACGGTGGTGTGTTTAGCACTGTCCGCGTATTGGGGTTTTACCCACGGACCTGAAGCGGGCGTGTCTACCATGCTTAAAGCTTTAACAATTACAGCTATTTTAGCTGTAATGGAGGTCTCTTTATCTTTTGACAATGCTGTCGTAAATGCATCGGTTCTACGTAACTGGGACCCGTTCTGGAAAATGCTCTTTTTAACGGTTGGTATTTTAATCGCCGTTTTTGGTATGCGTTTAATTTTCCCAGTAGCAATTGTTGCCGTGACTGCGGATATGGGAATGATTGAAGTGGCTAAATTGGCACTCAATGATCCAAAAACTTACTCTGAACGTTTAATGGCACACCACGCAGAAATTTCAGCTTTTGGTGGAACATTCTTATTATTGGTATTCTTAAACTTCTTCTTTGATGAAGAGAAAGAAACCCATTGGTTTAGATGGCTTGAAGCTAAACTTTCTAGCTTGGCCAGCGTACCGGCAATGTCTGTTTTTATTGCTTTAATTGCGATGTTAATTATGGCAGCAAATGTTGATGAATCGCAGCGCCTTGCTGTGACTATGGCCGGTATTTGGGGCATTGTAGTTTATATTGGTGTTGAAGTTTTAAGTCATATGTTAGGTGGCGAACCTGAAATTGATGAAGATGGTAATGCCATTATGAAAGATGGATCAGGTGCTGCTTCTGGTGTAGTTAAAGCTGGCATAGGTGGTTTCTTATATCTTGAAGTATTAGATGCATCATTCAGTTTTGACGGTGTGATTGGTGCTTTTGCAATTACTAGCGACGTTGTTGTGATTATGCTGGGCCTTGCAATCGGCGCTATTTTTGTCCGTTCAATGACGGTTTATCTTGTAGAAAAAGGCACGCTAGATGCTTATGTGTTCTTAGAACATGGCGCACATTATGCAATTGGTGCTTTAGCATTCATTATGATTGCAAGTGGTACAGGCGTACATGTGCCTGAAGTGGTAACAGGTTTAATTGGTGTAGCGTTTATTGTTTGGGCTGTCATTGCTTCAATTCAATATTCGAAGCGCGAGCATCAGTCGCCTTAAGCTAATTTTCAGTAAAGTTCGATAGAATGAAGAGGCTAAATGCCTCTTTATTTTTTTAAGCCCAAATCGTTATTTTAAATAAGGTGTTTCGTATTTTTAGAAACGAATCGGCTTATAATTTACCTAGTTTGATAACGTGTATTGATATGATGAATGCTTTGGAACGTCGCTCAACCTTTGCCTTAAGTAGTATTTTCGCACTACGCATGTTGGGCTTGTTCATGATTATTCCTGTCTTTTCTGTAGTTGGACAGTCATATCAATATGCGACTCCAGCACTCATTGGTTTGGCTGTAGGTGTCTACGGCTTAAGCCAGGCGATTTTGCAAATTCCATTTAGCTTATTGGCAGACCGTTTTAGCCGTAAACCGCTTGTAGTATTTGGTCTATTACTGTTTGCGATTGGTGGCGCAATTGCAGGTTTATCCGACACCATTTATGGCGTAATTATTGGCCGTGCTATCGCTGGTGCTGGTGCAGTTTCAGCTGTAGTCATGGCGCTTTTAGCCGATGTGACGCGCGAAGAGCAGCGTACTAAAGCCATGGCTGCTATGGGCATGAGTATTGGCCTGTCTTTTGTGGTGGCTTTTAGCCTTGGGCCTTGGCTCACAAGCCTTGTCGGTATTTCGGGCTTATTCTTTGTCACGACCATTATGGGCTTGATTGCGATTGCGATGTTATTGCTTGTACCTAAAGTGACTCGCCACCATCGTAATTATCAGCAAGGCTATATGGCACAGCTTAAGCAAGTCATTCAAATGGGTGATTTAAACCGTTTGCACGTTTCGGTTTTTGCACTGCATTTATTGCTGACCGCCATGTTTATTTATGTACCTTCACAACTCATCGAGTTTGCGCATATTCCTTTGGCGAGCCATGGTTTGGTTTATTTGCCACTCTTGGTTATTAGCCTGTTCTTTGCATTTCCAAGCATCATCATTGCTGAAAAATATCGCAAAATGCGCGGGATTTTGTTAACAGCAATTACAGGCATTATTGCAGGTTTGCTGCTGCTCATATTTGGTTATCAATCCAAATATGTATTACTTGCAGGTCTAGGTATTTTCTTTATTGCATTTAATGTGATGGAGGCTTTATTGCCTTCTTGGCTGTCGAAGTCTGCTCCAATTCAGTCAAAAGCAACGGCTATGGGCGTAAATGCCAGTAGTCAGTTTTTAGGCGCTTTTTTTGGTGGTACACTAGGTGGTCAATTATTGATGTTACATAATACTGCGATTGGATGGAGTGTCTTAGCAGGGATTGCTATAATATGGTTGCTAATTAGTTTTGGTTTAGCTCAGCCGCGGTATTTGTCATCAATTGTGTTGCCATTGCCGCAAGTGCAACAGGTGAATGAGTGGACCACACAGCTATTGGCAATTCGTGGTATCGAAGAAGTTGTGGTGATGCCTGACCAGCAAGTTGCTTATATTAAAGTCGATAAACAGTCTCTAGATGATGCTGCGCGACGTGATTTAACGCAGTTGTTCGGTAAAGAGGTAGCCATTTAAGCATAACTCTTATAAAGTAAAACATAGAAATGTATAGGATGAAGACAGCTAATGCGTGGTGTAAATAAGGTTATTTTGGTTGGTACTTTGGGTCGTGATCCTGAAACAAAAACTTTTCCAAATGGGGGCTCGTTGACCCAATTTTCAATCGCGACAAGTGAAGCTTGGACTGATAAAAATACCGGTGAACGTAAAGAACAAACAGAATGGCACCGTATTGTTTTGCATAACCGTTTAGGGGAAATTGCTCAGCAGTTCTTGCGTAAAGGTTCTAAGGTTTATATTGAAGGTTCACTACGTACGCGTCAGTGGACAGACCAAAATGGCCAAGAGCGTTACACTACAGAAATTCGTGGCGACCAGATGCAAATGTTAGATGCTCGTCAACAAGGTGAACAAGGTTTCGCTGGCGGTAATGATTTTAATCAACCACGTTTTAACGCACCTCAACAAGGTGGCAATGGTTATCAAAATAATAACAACCAAGGTGGCGGCTATGGCCAAAACAGCGGTGGTTATGGTAACCAAGGTGGTTTCGGTAATGGTGGAAGCAACCCTCAAGCGGGTGGTTTTGCTCCTAAAGCGCCACAACAACCGGCTTCTGCACCAGCTGATTTAGACGACGATTTACCGTTCTGAGACACACCTGAGAGTAGGTTTTGTTAAATTTTTAAAATTAATTTAACAAACAATACCTTGAGAAAGAGGTTTACAGCAATTCCAAGTAATTCTGTAAACCTTTTTTTGTTGAAAGAGGTTTTGGTAAAACTAATAATTTCAATAAAATGATTTGTAATGAGCAATGGTGAGAGATTCGCTATTCTTCTTGATAAGAATGGTCTCCCAATGTCATTCCCTAATCTTTATTCTATTATTTATTTAAGGAAAAGAGAACAGTCAATTAATATTATTGTTGCTGTACTTGAAGACATTGAATTATTTTATCAACTATTAAATAAGTTAGTGATTGATCTAGCTTAAAGACTTTAAAAAATATTTAAGCAAATGAGATTTAAGAAATTTTAGATTTAACAAATTTCAGCCGAAACTATTGAGCTTATATTTAGAAAATTTTGAATTTTATTTAAGATAAATCATCTATTTTTAATTAAGTGGAATATTTTAATATGTATGAAATTATTAAATATTTTGTTGAGCATTATCCATTGCCAACTTTTATTGGGTATAGTGTAGTTGTTATAGGTTTAATATTAGCTCTTTGGCACTATGCTAGACATACGAAAATTGCGCAAGATATTTCAACTATATATTCTATTTTTCAAAATCGTGAGATAAAAATACTAGATAATAAAATAGATTCAAAAAAATATTTGAATTATGAATTGAAAATATTTGAATATAAAAGAAAAATATTAATGTATCAACAAGATTTAAAGACCAGAGAAACTCATCTCCCTACACTTATTTACTTGACTGGATATGAAAACTCAAAAATAGCAGTTAGTAACTATGAAAATGCATCTAAGTTGTTGAAATTTAATGATGAAAAAAATAAATTTGAATTAAAAGATCAAATTAGTGAAGAACTCTCAAAAAATAAAGAGCAATTAGGTGTTATCGTTTTTTTTGTGAATGGTATCGCGGCATATGGAATCATGATGATACCCATTATATTCTATGAAGAGTATATAAATAAAAATAATGTTATTCCTATAGTGTTTTTTTTGTTCTTTATTATGATACTGCAAGTATATTTAGGAGCTAAGTTTTTGAAATATATGTCTAGGTTTTCTAATGCATTAAATCTTTTAAAAATGGAGAGGGTAAATATTAAATATTATGAAAATATAGAAAAATAGAACTTTCTTTATTTGTTAAATTTACTTGATACTGAATTTAGAAAATTTGGTTTGTTTATCTATTAAATTTTATGTATATATTTATTAAATAAACAATTTAAAATTTTAAGTACTTATGAGCAATATTGATAAATTTAATTTCTCTGCGGATCGTCCAATTCATAATATTGATGAGGATTTGCTAGGAAGAGCAAAATTTTTCGGAAAATTTAGCGGAAGCGATTAGTAACTGGAATGGTAAGGATAGTCTGGTTGTTGCATTATATGGGGATTGGGGAACAGGAAAGTCTTCAGTAAAGAATATGGCTTTAACATATATGAAGGATAAAGCTTCAAAGCCAATGGTTATTGAGTTCTCTCCATGGGAATGGGCCGCACAAGAAAAAATAACAAAAGCATTTTTTAATGAAATCTCGAAATCGATTGGAAAAGAAAACTCTTCAGAGAAGAATAAAAAGTTAGCAGATTCATTCAAAAAATATGGTAATTATCTTGCTGCAAGTGAAGTTATTTTGACATCTACATCCAATTCACTCCCAGTTGTTGTATCTGCAATAGCAGGAATAGGATTTTTCAATGCCTTCATAAATGATACAAAAATAATTACTTTAATCACTACAGGAATTATAGCCGTAAGTCCTTTTCTGAAATGGAGTATAGAAAATTTAAAAAAATTAGCTGGTTATTATGATGAAAAGGCTAAAGACAATGAAAAAAGTTTGACAGAAATACGAAGTGAATTAAAGGTTGCCTTACAGGAGCTTGAAAATCCTATCCTGATCGTTATGGATGACTTAGATAGATTAAGTACTTCAGAATTAAGGATGATTTTTCAACTTATAAAAGCGAATACTGAGTTTCCCAATGTCACTTTTCTATTATTATTTCAAAGAAATATTGTAGAAGAGAGACTCACAGATGCTACTCAGTCTGGAAAAGATTACTTAGAAAAAATTATTCAAGTTCCTTTTAATATTCCTAAAGTTTCACAAGTACAAGTACATGAGGTTTTATTTAATCGTTTAAATAAAATTTTAGAATTAGATAAAAGTTCAAATTTACAATTTGATCAAGATCGATGGGCGCAGCTTTATCACGCTGGATTAAAAAAATATTTTAACAATTTAAGAAATGTATATAGATATACTTCTACGCTAGCATTCCATTTCTCTTTATTAAAAGGAAGAACTGTTTTTGAGGCAAATCCAGTAGATTTAATAGCTATAGAGTGTTTACGTGTGTTCGAGCCAGAAGTCTATAATGAACTATCAATGTCTAAGCATGCATTTACACAATTTCAATCATCAGGGAGTACTAGACAAAATAATAAAGAAAATTTGAAAATAACAATTGATTCGGTAATATCAAAAACGTCAGAAATTAATAGAGAGAATTTGAAAAAAATATTAAATGAATTATTTCCGACAATCCAATGGATTACAGGAAATTATTATTATGATTATTCATCATATAATGACTGGTTTTTAAAAGGTTGATATACGCTGAATTATCA
>NZ_JAVIMC010000025.1:0-221 GCF_031196995.1 Acinetobacter sp. 12966 | reverse complement strand
GACATTTTCAGCAACTTTTCGTGCTTCTTCATATTGAGTCTCAACATGAATCGCCTTGCCTATTAACTCCAGAGTTTCATCCGTATTTGTAACTAAAGGAATATCAATATAACGGCCTTGTACTTTCGCCCACTCTTGTTGAACGTTACTTCCTAACTTAGCTGCATATTGCTCAAAAGATTGATGCAAAATCCCGATAATAACAAGATTTCCTTTACATC
>NZ_JAVIMC010000024.1:0-230 GCF_031196995.1 Acinetobacter sp. 12966 | reverse complement strand
CAGCTCGGGGAGTTTGATCTAAAAACATCAAGCTGGCTTGCTACTCCAGAGGAAATTCGAAAATTAGGAGGAGCTCTTTTTGCGGACCGTCGCTATGGTCGAGTCTTCATCTATCACAATGGAGCCCAGTCATATTATGCAGCTCGTGGTTTTCGCTGCTGTTTAAGGGTATAGGTCTTGCGAATCAACTCGATCGTCTGGATTTGATATTTTATGCCAAGAAAATGGAG
>NZ_JAVIMC010000023.1:0-186975 GCF_031196995.1 Acinetobacter sp. 12966 | reverse complement strand
AACTCCTGATGAGTGTGTTTAGTTTACCAAGTTAAAACCTCCTGTTTTTTCAGCACACATCATCCCTTTAGAATTATTTTTAGAGTAAAGTCACAATATAGTCAAATTTCTAGTTTTTTTTTAATCAAAAATAAACACAAAAGACAGAAGTAGCGTCTAAATGTTCTTGAATGTTTCAATTGCTTTAATACGAGTTTCTTTTAAATCAACAATTGGTTTTGGATAATTTAACTGAGTATTTGTTTTGGTCGAGTAGGGCTCATGAATGGCTTTATTGTCTAGATGAGCTAATTCTTCAACCCATTGACGAATATAATCTCCATTTGGATCAAATTTCTTTGATTGAGCAATAGGATTAAAAATTCTAAAGTAAGGTACAGCATCAGTTCCAGTAGAAGCGCACCATTGCCAGCCACCATTATTTGCTGCTAAATCACCATCGATTAAGTGCTCCATAAACCATTGTTCACCTGCTCGCCAATCGATGAGCAAGTTTTTACATAAAAACATGGCTGTAATCATGCGTACACGATTATGCATCCAGCCAGTTTTTAAAAGTTGACGCATACCCGCATCAATAATCGGTATACCTGTCTGGCCCGTTTGCCATGCAGCTAGGTGCTCTGGATTGTGACTCCACTTAATTTTTTGAGTATCTTTTTTAAACGGAATGTGTTTAGAAACATGGGGGAAATCAAATAAAATATGCTGATAAAATTCTCGCCAAAGTAACTCATCTAGCCAAGTCTGCTGACCTTCATTTGTCAAATGAAAGTTGCCATGTTCAGCCCTAAAAAGAGCTTGCAGGCACTGGCGGATAGACAAAATCCCAAGGTTTAAATAGGGAGAAAGTTGGCTAGTTCCTTTTACATTGGGAAAGTCACGTTTAGATTTATAATCAGATAGATGATCTTTAATAAATACGTCGAGTTGCTCTAGAGCAAAAACTTCTCCGGCTGGCCATAAGTCTTGTTGCTCTTTAGAAACAGAAGGCTCAAAAAAAGCTTCAATATCTTTTAGAGTTAAGCTGTTTATTTTTGAACAAGAGGTCGGGTAGGCATTTTGCTTTTCAGGAATCGGATAGCATTGAGGTAACCCACTGATATCCAATTTTGAATAACATGCTTTTTTGAATGCACCGAAAACCTGATAAGGCTGCTGTGACTGGTTGCGAATAGAGCGTAAAGGAAAAATCGTACGGTCATGAAATAAAAAAAGTTCTTTGCCTTGTTGATTTAAAAAATCTTGTACAGTTTTATCTCTTTTTAATTCATTAACGCCGGTCTCTATATTTGAATAGACGTTTTCAATATTAAGTTGAGTGCTAAGTTCACCAATATAATCAGCGATATCTTTCCAGTAAGGAATGACTTGGATAATAAGGGGAATATTAAGTTGTTCTAGTTCTTTTTTGAGTTGTTGAAGTTGACGTAGATAGAAATTAATTTTTATAGGTGCATCGTGATGCATTTTCCATTGTTCAGGCGATAAAATAATTAACCCAATACAAGGCCCTTGTTGAGAGGCATGCCATAAAGCAGCATGGTCTCGAACTCTCAAATCTTGACGAAACCAAATTAACTGATTTACGTTTGACATGAAAATTGGCCCTTTTAGAGTGAAGTGAGTTAAAGAATTATTATCAAAATATTATATAAAAATAAATACATAAAAAAAGCAAAGCCGAAGCTTTGCTCTTATCATCTTTAAAGATGAATTAGTGGTGATGACCACCAGCACCGTGTACGTGACCGTGATCTAATTCTTCTTGAGAAGCGTCACGGATTTCTACGATTTCAACTTCAAAAGTTAAATCTTGACCAGCAAGTGGGAAGTTAGCATCAACAACAACGTTGTCGCCTTCAACCGCTTTAACAGTAACGATCTGTACGCCGTCATCTGTTTGAGCTTGGAATTGCATGCCAGGTTGAATGTTCTCAACACCTTGGAACATTTGAGCTGGAACTTCTTGTACTAGGTCAGGGTTGTATTCGCCATAACCTTCAGCAGCTGGAACGTTAACAGTGAATTTTTCACCAACAGTTTTACCTGTTAATGCATTTTCTAAACCAGGAATGATATTGCCTGCACCGTGCAAATAGGCAAGTGGTTCACCTTGAGATTGATCAAGTGTTTCACCCTCAGCGTTTGTTAATTTGTAGTGGAATGAAACCACGTGGTTATTTGCAATAGCAGTCATGTTTTTGATCCATTCAATCAATTGAAGCGTACATCATAAAGTGAAAAATAAATTTTGTAGACTACAAAATCTTAATCTTTGGCACTTTTTCTGATGCGTTTTTATATAAATAGGGACGAACTTAAAAAATTCAACTTAATACAGCTTAATTTTTGGACGTACACGTCTTGTAAGTAAATCTTTCATTGTGAGTAGTCCAGCCTGAGTATATCCGTGAATCGTTGCTTGATGTAAACGATATAAAGAGACATACATTGTTTTTGCAATATAGCCTTGCACGCTGACATCCCCAAGTAATTCTCCAACGGCTTTATTACGACTTAAAGACACGAGAGAACCTTTGTCGTTAAACGTAAACATTGGCTGTGATCGACCATTTAGTCGAGCAGCCATAGCATCGACTAAGAAGCTGGCCTGTTGGCTTGCAACTTGAGCACGCGGGCCAAGTGGAGGATGTCTTGCATCAAGTTGGCAATGAGCACAGTCACCAAACGCAAATACATTTGGATCAGAATAAGTTTGCAACGTTGCATAGACCATCAGGCGGTTAATGTTATCGCGTTTAAAATCGGTAAAACTTTCTAATACCTTCGGTGCTTTTACGCCTGCGGCCCACACGGTAATATCACTTTTGAGTTGATTACCATTACTAAAGTAGATGCAATGTTTATCAATTTTTTCAACACGATGTTGAGTTAAAATTTCAACACCCATTTTTTTAAGTTGTCCTGCACTGTGTTCAGCAGTTTTATCATTTAAAGCAGGTAAGATACGTTCAGAAGCTTCAATCAGTGTGATTTTGACTTGGTTGGGATGAATCTTCTTTAAACCATATCGATAAAAGTTTTTAGTCGTTTCAATTAACTCAGCTGCAAGCTCTACACCTGTTGCTCCCGCACCAACAATTCCAATATTTAAAGTTCGCTGATTTGGTTGATTTTGAGCTTCAATATAAAGATGTAATAAATCTTGCTGGAAAATATCGGCTTGCTTTCTGCTATCAAGGAAATGGCAGTTTTCACGCACACCTGCTGTATTAAAGTCATTTGATACTGAGCCAAGCGCTAAAATAAGTGTGTCATAACTTAGCTCTTGCGAATGATTCTGTTGATCCTTAGACACTTGAGGGGGCATTAGTTCAATTAATTTTTTATCTTTATTAACCCCAACTAATGTTCCGAGCACAAATTCGTAATGATGTTTTTCTGAGTGCGCAAAATAGTTAGTTTGTTCTTCGTGGGGATTTAAAGAACCAGCAGCAATTTCATGAAGCAATGGTTTCCAAATATGGGTAAGGTTTTGGTCAACCAATGTAATCTTTGCTTTACGATTTTTCCCAAAAGTTTCACCGAGTTGTGTTGCCAGTTCTAAGCCGCCAGCACCACCACCAACAATTACAATATGATGTAAATTTTGGGCCATTTTTTCACCTAATTATTTTTCTATAAAAAAAGATGGCTAAATTATGCCATCTTTTATTTATAAAAATTATTGTGCGTCTGTGCACAATTTGATGTTTTTAGTGCGAATCTACTGGATAGAGTTTTGCAGCACTATGTTCACTTGATGAAAAAATAGAGAAGAGGCTAGAAAACCACATTGCGATTTTTTGGAAAATATTGGCTTCTTCAATATGTACGTTATCTTCGATTTGAAGACTACGGATAAGTTGATTATTTTGATAAATCGATACTGTTGCCAAACTTACGACTTTCATTAATGGCGCAGTTAATTGTTTTTCATTGAGTTCAATGTTTACATGGGTCTGAGTCGTTTCAAGTGGAGCAATCACCTTTAGCTGTTGATTGCTATCAAGTACTTGAACGCGTTGAGTCACATTATCAAAAGTATTTAGGTCAATTGGTGCTGAGTCTGCGTATAAAGATGTCGTTACAATTGTCGGTTGCTTTGTTTCAACCTTAAACATTTTTAAAGTCGACTTTACAACAGGTAGTTCAGCAATTAATTTCTGCTCAGGAATAATCACTTCATCACGTGTATAGGTATAAGCAAGATTCATTAATTTATCTGCAATCTCAGCGCGTTTTACAGCACTCGGTGTACCTAAAACAATGACTAATAAACGTCTTTGACTTAAGTCAGATGAGAATGAAGGACGTGAAGCTGTTAAAGCCAAGTTATAACCTGCTGCCTTGGTATATCCCGTTTTTAAGCCATCTACAGATGGATCATATTTCAAAGCAAGATTAGTCGCGTGGTGGAAACGTTGGTTATAGCTAAAGCTTGGCATTTTTGAATAATGTAAATATTCAGGGGTTTGTTTAATTAATGCCTGACTTAATAAGCTAAGGTCGTGTGCTGTAGTGAAATGGTCAGGCATTGTAATTCCAGCAGGATTACTAAAATGAGTATCTTTCATACCCAAAGCTTGAGCTTCCTGATTCATACGCTGCACGAAGCGTGGAACATCGCCAGAGATTTTTTCAGCTAAAGTCACGGCTGCATCATTAGCAGACATCACGATTAGACCTGCCAATAACTGATCAACTGAAATTTGTTCACCAGCTTTAAGATACATTTGTGATTCATCCCACTGCACAACACTAACCACTGGAGTTGCAGTAATGATTTCTTCTTTTTTCAGTTTTCCAGCTTTAATCTCTTTTAGGGCAATGTATGCAACCATCATTTTGGTTAAAGATGCTGGTGCGCGTTGAACATGGCTATTATGTTCAGCAATGATTTGACCCGATTGAGTATCTACAATAGTCCATGCAGCAGCTTCAACACTTTCAGGTGCAATATTGAGTAATGCAGCATTGGTTAGGGTAGTACAAAAAATACTAAAGAGGGTAAAAAGAGATAGAAAAAATTTCACGGATGACCTTAACTTCACTGGCAAATACGGGACACAGATGCACAGCATGCTATGCCTTTTTTTCATGGAAGGCTAGTGTGAATTGTTGCCAAAAAATACATCTACGCAAGACGATACAAAAAAGTGATAATCTAATGTGAAGCCGTTCTTATTTTTAAATTGAAGAATTTATGTTGCATTATCAAATTGAGTTCGATGATTACAAACAGCACCTTGTTCACGTGACAATTCGTTTTTTAGCCAACCCGAATCAGGAACTTTGGTTACCAACGTGGATTCCGGGTAGTTATCTAATTCGAGAGTTCTCAAAACATATTGAATCCGTTAAAGCTTATGATGAAGCTGGACGTCTGCTGGACATTAAAAAAACGAGCAAGAATCGCTGGCGTTTATTTAATACAGACCACGAATTAATGACGATTGAATATGATGTGTATGCATATGATTTGTCTGTCCGTGGTGCGTATATAGACCAGACTCGTCTATATATTAATCCTGCGTGTGTATGTTTGGCTTTAGAGGGGCAGGAGCAGTCTGCTTGTGAAGTCGAAGTTTTCTTGCCAGATGAATTAAAGCATTTTCAGTTAGCAACGGGCTTAGCTTCAAAAAGCTTAGTTAAAGGTCGATTTACTTTAAAAGCAGATCATTATGATCAACTGATCGATAGTCCATTTGAGTTGGCTGATCAAACACGCTTTAGTTTTGAGACGAACGGTATTGAACATGAGTTCGTAATTTCTGGTTCGCACAATACCAATATTGATCGCCTAAAAGCCGATATTGAAAAAATTTGTGCAGCTGAAATAAATATGTTCGGATCAGCACCATTTAAAAACTATACCTTTATGACCATGGCAACAGGGAATAGTTATGGCGGATTAGAGCATTGTAATAGCACAAGCTTGATTACACCGCGTGATGATTTGCCAAAGTCGAATGAACCCACTGAACCTTCTAAAGATTATCAACGCTTTTTAGGCTTATGTAGTCATGAATATTTTCATTCATGGTTAGTCAAGTTTATCCGCCCAGAAAACTTTGCAAACTATAATTTGCATCAAGAAGGCTACACGTCTTTATTGTGGATATTTGAAGGCTTTACTTCATATTACGATGACCTGATTTTATTACGTAGCGGTGTGATTTCTCAGAAGTCTTATCTTGATTTACTCAAAGCACAAATTGACCGTTATTTGCAAAACCCAGGCCGTTTTATTCAAACAGTTGCAGAGTCAAGTTTTGACGCGTGGATTAAATTTTATCGTCAAGATGAAAACTCGAATAATGCGGGTACCAGTTACTACAATAAAGGTTCGTTAGTTGCGTTATGTCTAGATTTAGGCTTACGTCTACGTGGTTCTAGTCTTGATGCTTTAATGCGTCGCTTATATGAAAACACTCAAAATGGTATGCAAGTAAATGAGCGAACCATTTTTGATTTATGTAAAGAACTGACGGGTGATAGTTGGATTGAACAAATTAATCATTTGATTAATACCACTGATGAATTGCCACTTGATCAACTGTTCCCTGAGTTTGGCTTAAGTTATAGAGTTAAAACTGACAAATCTTTGCCACTTGGTTTGAAACTTGTTGATAAGCCAGAAGGAGTACTCGTGCAAAGCGCTCGCCGTGATAGCGCAGCTGCTAAAGCAGGTATTTCTGCCAATGATGTAATTATTGCAATTGATGGTTTAAAAGCGACCACTAAACTTGTTGAGAAGTATGCAAAACAGGGCGGTACTTATACTGTGTTTGCTTTCCGTCGCGATGAGTTACTATCTTTTGAAGTTGAGTGTGCTACATCTGATTTAACTGAAGTTGAACTTATTATTGAAGATCAGGCTAAAACTGAAAAATGGTTAAAAGCTTAAATAACAGTTAAATAGTTTATAAAAAACCGATGTTTTGTACATCGGTTTTTTATTTTTAAGTGCTACTAAACGATGAGATTCGTTTTATCTTTGAGTTTGTTTTGAATGAAAAGTATAATAATTGTCAGAACTCTGAAAGATATCTCATGTAATTTAATCATATTCAGTCCATAAAAAAGTAATGATGAATGATGTATTACTTAAAGTTGGGTATAGGAATATTATCAATAGATTTAAATTATGTATTATTTCGCTGCGAAATGTCGTTATCACTGGATATTTCGTTGACTGGAAGACAATGAGAGCCGATACTCTCAGGGTTTTATTTAAGCATATCGGTTCGTAGGCACTGGGCCACAAGCTCGGTCCTCAACACTCAATCAAACGGAAGGGGCTATATATGGCTGGTGAAAAGTCAACTATTATTTACACACTGACTGATGAGGCGCCATTATTGGCGACCTATTCGCTACTGCCGATCATTGAGACCTTTACCAAGCCAGCTGGCATCGAGATTATTAAAAGTGACATCTCTGTAGCTGCACGTGTGCTCGCAGAATTCGCTGATTACCTAAGTGAAGAGCAAAAGGTATCCGACAACCTTGCAGAGCTAGGTCGTCTTACACAAGATCCAGATACAAACATTATCAAACTCCCGAACATTAGTGCGTCTGTTGCGCAATTAACTGCATGTATCAAAGAGCTTCAATCAAAAGGTTACGCAATTCCTGATTATCCGGAAAATCCAACGACTGAAGAAGAAAAATCAATCAAAGCTCGTTATGGTAAGTGCCTTGGCTCAGCAGTAAACCCTGTCCTTCGTGAAGGTAACTCTGACCGCCGTGCTCCAGCAGCAGTTAAAAACTATGCGAAAAAACACCCTCATTCAATGAGCGAGTGGAAACAGTGGTCACAAACTCATGTTTCACATATGGAAGAAGGTGACTTCTACCATGGTGAAAAATCAATGACACTTGATCGCGCGCGTAATGTGAAAATGGAACTTATCACGAATAGTGGTAAGAGCATTGTTCTTAAGCCAAAAGTTGCGCTTCAAGAAGGTGAAATCATTGATTCAATGTTCATGAGCAAGAAAGCACTTTGTGATTTCTATGAAAAAGAACTTGATGATTGTAAAGAAGCGGGAATTTTATTCTCTTTACACGTAAAAGCGACAATGATGAAAGTTTCACACCCGATCGTTTTCGGTCACTGTGTGAAAATCTACTATAAAGAAGCTTTCGAAAAACACGGTAAGTTGTTTGACGAATTAGGTATTAACGTAAATAACGGTATGGCTGGGTTATACGAGAAAATCGAAACTCTTCCAACCTCATTACGTGAAGAAATCATTGAAGATTTACATGCTTGCCAAGAACACCGTCCTGCACTTGCGATGGTTGACTCAGCAAAAGGCATCACTAACTTCCATTCACCTAACGACATCATCGTAGATGCTTCTATGCCTGCAATGATCCGTGCTGGTGGTAAAATGTGGGGTGCTGATGGTAAGCAATACGATGCTAAAGCAGTAATGCCAGAATCAACATTTGCCCGTATTTACCAAGAAATGATCAATTTCTGTAAATGGCATGGTAACTTTGATCCAAAAACAATGGGTACAGTACCAAACGTTGGTTTGATGGCTCAAAAAGCTGAAGAATACGGTTCTCACGACAAGACTTTTGAAATTCCTGAAGCAGGTATTGCAAACATTACTGATCTTGACACTGGTGAAGTGTTATTGACTCAAAATGTTGAAGAAGGCGATATCTGGCGTATGTGTCAGGTGAAAGACGCTCCGATTCGTGACTGGGTAAAACTTGCAGTAACTCGTGCACGTAACTCAGGCATGCCTGCGATCTTCTGGCTTGACCCATACCGTCCACACGAAAATGAATTGATCAAGAAAGTACAGAAGTATTTAAAAGATCACGATACGACTGGTCTTGATATCCAGATCATGTCTCAAGTACGTGCAATGCGTTACACACTTGAGCGTGTAGTTCGTGGCCTCGATACAATTTCTGTGACTGGTAACATCTTACGTGACTACTTAACTGACTTGTTCCCAATTATGGAACTTGGTACTTCTGCAAAAATGTTGTCTATCGTTCCGCTTATGGCGGGCGGTGGTATGTACGAAACTGGTGCTGGTGGTTCAGCGCCTAAACACGTACAACAACTTGTTGAAGAAAACCATTTACGTTGGGATTCACTTGGTGAGTTCCTTGCGCTTGCAGTATCTTTAGAAGAGATGGGCATTAAAGAAAATAATGCTCGTGCTAAGTTACTTGCGAAGACACTTGATGAAGCGACTGGTAAATTGCTTGACAATGACAAGTCTCCATCACGTCGTACTGGTGAAATCGACAACCGTGGCAGCCACTTCTACTTGTCACTTTACTGGGCTGAAGCGCTTGCTGCTCAGAACGAAGATGCTGAATTGAAAGCTAAATTTGCTCCTCTTGCTAAAGCTTTAGCTGAAAATGAAGAGAAGATTGTTGCTGAACTTGCTCAAGTACAAGGTAAACCAGCGGACATCGGTGGTTACTACGCAATTGACCCAACTAAAGTAAATGCTGTAATGCGTCCAAGTGCTACATTTAATGCAGCTCTTGCAACAGTTGAGGCTTAATTACTAACTCGTTAGTAATTAGCTTAAGAGCCGGTGCATATGCACCGGTTTTTTATTGCCTAAAATAAAAGACATTAAAAAAGCCCACCTAAGTGAGCCTTTAAAAGATTAAATCTTATCGACTATTGCGGCCACGACCACGTGGTGCTTTGGTATTTGGACGAGTTGTACCATTAGTCTTACGACGTGGTTTCTCGCTTTCATCCATTTGCCAAATACGTTTTGTACCAGACTTTTTCGCAGAACCATCTTTGTTTTTGCGAACAATTGGTTTGCCACCCGTACCGCCTGGCTTTTTCACATATGAACGTGATCGATAAGGTTGTTCAGCTGGCACATCTTTAAAGTCAGGGTAAAGTAATGGTTCAATTTCTTTTACATCACCCGGTTTTAAGCCAAGTTGAACTAAATCGATTGAGCCAATTTTAGTACGAATTAAACGTAAAGTTGGAAAACCTACCGCAGAAGTCATACGACGAACTTGGCGGTTACGGCCCTCACAAATTGAAATCTCGATCCAAGATGTTGGAATATTTGCACGGTAACGTACGGGTGGATTGCGTTCCCATAACCATTCAGGTTCACTGACTTTAATGGCTTTTGCAGGAAGCGTCATACCATCATTCAGTTCTACACCTTTACGAAGTTGCTCAAGCGCTTCTTCGGTTACATCGCCATCAACTTGAACTAAATACGTTTTGTATTTTTTATTTGCAGGGTTGGTAATGAACTGATTCAGACCACCATGATCGGTTAAAAAAACTAAACCCTCAGAGTCCATATCGAGACGGCCTGCCAAGCGCAAAGTCGGGTCATCAACAAAGTCAGAGACGGTCATGTGCGCTTCGTCTTTACGAAACTGGGAGAGAACGTCATAAGGCTTGTTGAGAATCACAATTTTCATAAAAAATGGCTTCTTCTTTCAAATAACTAGAGAAAACATTGAGCTATATTTAAGTGCGAAATTTGCTTATTTCCCACATAAATCTCAAAAAGAATTAAATTCGATTAAGCTATTATGCGTTAATAAAAGTTGAAAGTATTGTTTATCGATAATTATTTTTAGTTAATTAAGTATTATAAAAGGGAGAATTTACATAATGGGTTATCAGAAGATCGTGGTTCCTGCCGACGGCGACAAAATCAAAGTAAATGCAGACCTATCACTGAACGTACCAAATCATCCAATTATTCCTTTCATTGAGGGTGATGGTATTGGTGTGGATATTACACCAACAATGAAAGTAGTCGTAGACGCTGCTATTTTAAAAGCATACGGTGGCAAACGCTCGATCGAATGGATGGAAGTGTATTGCGGCGAAAAAGCCAATAAAATTTATGGCAACTATATGCCCGAAGAAACTTTCGAAGCACTTCGCGAGTTCGTTGTATCAATCAAAGGTCCTTTAACCACACCAGTTGGTGGAGGCATTCGTTCACTCAACGTTGCTTTGCGCCAAGAACTAGATCTATATGTTTGCGTACGCCCAGTGCGTTGGTTTGAAGGTGTTCCTTCACCAGTTCAACACCCAGAATTAACTGACATGGTCATTTTCCGTGAGAATTCGGAAGATATTTATGCAGGGATTGAATGGAAAGCCGATTCTGAAGAGGCAAAAAAAGTCATTAAGTTCCTTCAAGAAGAAATGGGTGTCACAAAAATCCGTTTCCCTGAAGGATGTGGTATTGGAATTAAACCTGTTTCAAAAGAAGGAACACAACGTTTAGTCCGTAAAGCCATTCAGTTTGCAATCGAAAATGATAAGCCTTCTGTGACGCTGGTTCACAAGGGTAATATCATGAAGTATACCGAAGGGGCATTTAAAGAATGGGGCTATGAATTGGCTCTGGATCGTTTCGGTGGAGAGCTAATTGATGGTGGCCCATGGGTTAAAATTAAAAACCCAAGAACTGGTAAAGATATCATTATCAAAGATGTGATTGCAGATGCCTTTTTACAACAGATCCTCATGCGTCCAGCCGATTACTCCGTTATTGCTACTCTAAATTTAAACGGTGATTATATTTCTGATGCTTTAGCAGCAGAAGTAGGCGGCATTGGTATTGCACCTGGTGCAAATATTGGTGGTGCAATTGCAGTTTATGAAGCAACTCATGGCACTGCGCCTAAATATGCTGGTCAAGATAAAGTAAACCCTGGTTCTATTATTCTTTCTGCAGAAATGATGCTACGTGATATGGGGTGGACAGAGGCTGCTGATCTGATCATTAAAGGAATTTCTGGAGCAATTGCAGCCAAAACCGTAACTTACGATTTTGAGCGCCTAATGCCGGGTGCAACCTTGTTACGTTGTTCTGAATTTGGTGATGCAATTATCAAACATATGGGAGATTAAATAAATTTCCCTTAAAAAAGCCCTCAACTGAGGGCTTTTTTTATTGCATAAATTCGGGATGTTTCGGAGTTTTAATAAAGCCGATTTTCTTTTGATAACTCTGGTCTAGGGTCTGAATAACAAGAACAAAGGCAATTAAAAATAGCGGGAAGAACAGAGATTTCATGATTTGGTTTCTCCGAGGGTTGAGATGAAAGAAGGGTGTAGGGGAGTTAAAAGGCAAACTGCAAAGAGTAGAACGGTTCCACTCAAAAGAAAGAGATGTGCATAAGACCAATTCAAATGATGCAAAGTACTAATGACAACCCCACCTAAAAGCTGAGTGCTAGCAAAGCCAATGGTGGCAAAGCTCCAAAGCTTTTGATAATGTTGCTCATAAATCTGTAGCAGACTATAAGAACTAATAAATACGGTTGCGGGGGTTAGTAAGCCTGTCAAAAGCGAAGATAAGGCCAGTAAAGATGCGGTATGTGAAAGGAAAGGCAAAACAACGGCTAAGCAGTAAATGCCATATAACCATTTAATGGCCTGTAGATATCCGATTAGTCGGCTTAAGCAATAAGCGACAAGTGCACCAATGCAGCTTCCCACTCCATAGAGAACCCAAAATAAATTCCTTTGCTGTAAGGGAAAATGCAGAGTTCCGGATAAATAGTCCATCCAAAATAAAGAGTGTGGAATATAGGCAAAGGCACTACACATATAGGCAATAATAATGACAAGGCCTAAACGTGATTTTTGTGAGGCTTGTAGAGAGGTCGATTGTGGTTTAATAATCTGGGCAGTATTAGGACTTGATAATCGATAAAGAGTTAAGCTTCCTAATAGCGAAAGACCAGCAAAAATATACCAAACATAATAAATAGGCATATTTTGAAGTAGGGGAATAATAATGGTGGCGGATAACACCCCCACACCAATTCCGCTAAATCCTAAGAAATTAACTTTTAATCTTTGCGTGGTGGGAATGTATTTCATCGCAAAGCTAGGCGCCAAAATCATAAGTAAGCCGCCAGCAATACCTGAAATCGTACGCCAAAAAATGAACCACACCAAAGGTATATCCATGAATGAACAGCCGAGTAGGCTGAGGCTGCCAGCTATAGCCGACAAGACAATCATGGGTGGGATGTACTTTTCCTTAATACTCAATAGGGCGAATAAAGCACCAATGAGATATCCCAATAAATTTGCGCTGCCTAAGTAACTGGCAAAATCATGGGTCCAATGGTATTGCTCGATCATGATGGGCATGAGCGCGGTATAGGAAAACCTAAAAACACCAATTCCCAAAAAAGTTGCCAAAAAGACAATTAAGCTCATTCGATAAAACGTAGACATGAGAGGACGCTCAATTTTTTTATTATTAAAAGCGAGTTTTTAAATCTTTAAAAATGATTTAATATGATAGTTGTTATCTTATTTTGAGATAGTAGTATGTTGCTTAAGTCTCTAGAGTTTTTTTTAGCAGTTGCAGAGAGTGGAAGTTTTTCATTGGCTGCACAAAAAATGTATACGGTTCAATCGAATATCACGAGCCATATAAAAAAACTTGAAGAAGAGTTAGAGGTTATTTTATTCAATCGTAATAACCCCGTGACTTTAACGAATGCTGGACAACAGTTACATAGCTATGCTGTTCAAATGATTGCATTGCACGATAAAGCTAAGAAGATCTTTCAAGAAGGTGATATTGATCCGAATGAATCCATTCGTTTGGGCAGTATGGAAACGACAGCAGCAATACGTCTACCTCAATTACTCAATCAATGTATGAGGCAGTATCCTACTTTGCCTATTGAACTTCAAACTCATCCGACCCGTTATTTATTAAATGCAATACATCAGGGGGAGTTAGACTGTGCTTTTGTGGCATCGAAACATTCGATTCCTGAGTTATATAGTTTTCCTGTATGGCATGAAGAGCTGGTTTTGGTTTGTCCTAAGCAACAACAGGGTTTCCCAGACAAGGCGACTCTTGCAAAGACCAGATTTATTGCATTTCGGCAGGGGTGTTCATATCGACATGCAATTGAGTTGTTTTTAAATGATCACAGTGTTCCGCCTTCACAAATTATGGAAATGGGCAGTCTTGACGGGATTGTAAGCTGTGTCGAATTAGGGGTGGGTTTTGCTTTATTACCGAAATCATATCTCACAAAAGTTGCAGATAAAGTTTCAGTCAATTGTTTTGGACTTAATACTGAATCCGCTCATTTTACTACTTACTTGGTTGCCCAGTCTCCTGAAACATGGGGAACCAATTTAAAGCAGTTTATTCATTTTATTGAGCAACAATTTCAATTAAAGGTTGCTTAGGTTGTGATTGATTTTCATACGTAAATATCTAACTTAATTTATAAATTAAAAGTGATATATATGTATGAAAAAGTCATTTTATATTCTCACAGAGGTTTGTAATCATCTTGATGCTATAAAATTGTTGAAAAGGGTAGTTTATATAGGCCGGCTATGGTCAAATATGCCCCCTTGAAAGATGACACAAGCAATAATTTGGAGTTTGGGAATGAATATACCCTTAATCATCAATATTGTGGTTTTTGTCGGGTTAATATTTTTACTCGCCCAAACACGTAAAACGGACTGGAGCTTATCGAAAAAAGTTCTGGCTGGCTTAGTTCTAGGTGTGGTGTTTGGTTTAGGACTACATTTGATTTATGGCGGTGGCCATCCGATTCTTGCTGAATCTATTAGCTGGTTTAATATCGTTGGAAACGGCTATGTAAAACTTTTACAAATGGTTGTGATGCCTTTGGTATTTGTGTCTATTTTGGGAGCGGTGGCAAAATTACACCAAGCATCTTCTTTAGGCAAAATCAGTTTTTATACGATCGGTACTTTACTCTTTACAACGCTGATTGCTGCACTGGTAGGGGTATTTGTTACCAATCTGTTTGGCTTAACGGCAAAAGGTTTGGTGCAAGGTGCTGCTGAAACTGCACGTTTAACTGCGATTAATACAGATTATGTAGGTAAAGTTACCGATTTAAGTGTACCGCAGTTTATTCTTTCCTTTATTCCAAGTAACCCATTTGCTGAATTAACTGGTGCAAACCCAACTTCAATTATTAGCGTGGTTATTTTCGCCGTCTTTTTAGGTATAGCAGCGCTTAACCTAATGAAGGACGACGCAGAAAAAGGTCAACGTATTCTGACTGCGATTCAGACGTTGCAGTCATGGGTAATGAAACTCGTTCGTCTCGTGATGACACTTACGCCGTATGGTGTATTTGCGCTTATGACCAAAGTTGTGGCTAGTTCAAATGTCGCAGATATCTTAAATCTAGGCGGTTTCTTGGTGGCGTCTTATTTAGGCTTGGTGATTATGTTTATCGTACATGCCATTATTTTGATGATGACGGGTGTTTCTCCTCTTAAATTCTTTAAGAAAGTTGCTCCAGTTTTAACGTTCGCATTTACTAGTCGTTCAAGTGCTGCCAGTATTCCATTGAGCATTGAAACACAAACTCGTCGTTTAGGTGTGCCTGAATCTATTGCAAGTTTCTCTGCTTCTTTTGGGGCGACTATTGGTCAAAATGGTTGTGCAGGTTTATATCCGGCAATGCTCGCGGTGATGGTTGCACCTACTATGGGTATTAACACCTTAGATCCAATGTGGATTGCATCGTTAGTTGGTATTGTGACTTTAAGTTCAATTGGGGTTGCCGGAGTAGGTGGTGGTGCGACTTTTGCTGCGCTGATTGTTCTTCCTGCAATGGGTTTACCTGTAACTTTGGTTGCGCTTCTTATTTCAATTGAACCCCTCATTGATATGGGACGTACTGCATTAAACGTAAATGGTTCAATGACTGCGGGTGTAGTGACGAGTCAATTCATGGGCCAGACTGATAAAGAAATATTAAACAGTGAAGATGAAATTGAATTAACTCAACATCATTAAAGATCAGTAAAAAAAACGGCTCTCTATTCTGGATGAGCCGTTTTTTATATGCATAAATTATTACTGTGATGTTAATTTTAAAAAAACTGTATCTGTTTTTCTTTTAAATAATTTTCGAAAATGAGCCTATTACAAAAGAGAGCACTATCATGAAAATGTATCAAGTCGATGCTTTTACAAAAGAGTTATTTCGTGGAAATCCAGCCGCTGTCGTTGTTGAAAAAGAGTGGTTAGATGTAGATTTAATGCAGAAGATAGCACTTGAAAACAACTTATCTGAAACTGCTTTTGTAAAAATTATAGACTCTGAAAACTATGAAATCCGTTGGTTCACTCCAACGATCGAAGTTGATTTCTGTGGGCATGCCACACTTGCCAGTGCTTTTGTATTATTTAAAGATTTTACCGAGAAAAAGACTCTTAATTTTCATGTCCGAAATTTAGGGCTTTTTATCGTTCACCAAGATGAAGACGGTAAAATCAGAATGGATTTTCCAATTCGCAAAGCTCATCAAGTTGAAGATTATCCAGCTCTTTTACGTCAAGCATTAACAAAACCCTTTAAAGCGGTTTATCAAAATGTTCAAGCCTACATTGTTGAGTATGAATCAGTGCAAGACGTGTTAGATGAGCAGCCTGACATGAACTTACTTAAAGCCTTAGGTAAACGGACTGCGATTACCACTGCAGGGATGGATGTTGCAATCACCTCAAAAGCCGATCAACAATATGATTGTGTATCGCGTTATTTTGCACCTGTCGCGGGCATTGAGGAAGATCCAGTTACGGGTTCAATTCATACGGCAATAGCACCATTATGGGCAGAGAAACTCGATAAAAATAATATTATGGCTTATCAGGCTTCTAGCCGTGGAGGCGTTTTATATTGCAATATCCTGAATCAGGAACGTATTGAAGTTTCAGGGTATGGGAAGCTTTATATGCAAGCTGAAATTTTTCCTTAAAATATAAGGCCGTTTAAATAAACGGCTTTTTTTTCAAAACTTTACTATGAAAGTCAGCTTAAATTTCCTACTATAGTCCCACAACTATTGATTTTTTATTATTCAAATTAATTGGTATTTATATGTTTATGCAGTTTAAACAACTGACACTCTCCCTATGTATTCTTGGTTTAAGTGCTGCGTCTTGGGCACAAACTACACTAGTAAAAAGTAAGCAAAATATTGAGGAATATAAATTAGATAATGGTTTTCGGATTGTACTTGCGCCGAATGACAAAGAAAATAAAATCTTTATTAATACCATTTATTTAACAGGCTCATTAAATGACCCGCAAGGTAAAAGTGGCTTAGCTCATTTGCTTGAGCACTTGGCTTTTAAGGGGACACAAAATGTTAAAGGGGAAGAATTCCAGCGTCGTTTAGATCAATATACATTGATGACAAACGCTAGTACCGATTATTACTCGACCAAATATACCAATATTGTTCGTCCAGAAAAAACTGCGCTTGATCAGGTGCTGTATCTTGAATCTGAACGTATGGATAAATTAGTTCTTCAAGAAAAATTTGTTCCTTCTGAAATTGAAATCGTAAAACGCGAACGTGAGGTCCGTATGGATCAGCCTTTTGCTGTGCTGATGGATCAAATGTGGAAGTCAGCTTATGGTAACCAATATTTAGGTCGTTTACCGATTGGCGATTTACCTGAGCTTAAATCGATTAAAATGCCTGAATTAAACCAGTTCTATCGTAGCTGGTATGCACCTAATAATGCAGTCATGGTGATTTCAGGTAAGTTCGATAAGACAGATGTCTTAAAAACAATAGATCAATATTTTAGCCCAATCGCGGCAAGAGCTGTTCCTAAGCCTGTACAGATTCCTGTGCTCGACTCTACAAAAATAAAAAATCGTCAGTTTATGGTGAAAAAGGGGAGCGATCTCGCTAAATTCCATATCTATATGAATGGTAAAAATACCAAAATTCAGCCCACGCTCGCTTTAGCGCCTTTGTTATATACAATGCAGCCAAGTGGTCACTTATACCAGAACATGGTTGAAACAGGTATTACCACAAATGTTGATGCGAGTACTTGGCTAGATCAAGATTTTAATGTGGTCTTTCTTGGTGCCATTTATTCACCTAGTAATGACCCAAAAAAAGTTGAAAGCTCTTTGTTAGCGGGCATTGAAAAAGGGAAGCCTTTTACTGAGGTTGAATTAAATCGTGTTAAAAGTTTAATGAAAACTCAAGGTGACTTAATCACTAAAGATGCGGTAGCACTTGGGTCACGGTTAAGTGATTACACCGTCGCTGGCGGGCAATGGGATCAATATTTTAAAGATTTGGATTCAGTAGAAAAAGTTAAGCTAGATGAAGTGAATCAAACTTTAAAGCAGTTCCTTGTGGCTGAGCATCGTATTGATGGCGACATTTTGCCAACCCCCGAAGACCAGAAAAAAGCTCAACAGCAAAATTCAAAAGAGTCGCCTAAAACTCTAGATCAGGTCGAAGCAAAGGCTGAGCCTTTAAAAGATCCGAAAGTATATCAACAAGAAGTTGCTGAGTTTTTAAAAACTTCAAAGCAATATGTTGAAAGCAATGAGAAAAAGATTATTCGTGGAAAACTAAAAAATGGAATGAAGTATGCTTTATTCCCAGTTGAAACACGTGATGATCGGACTTATGCAACGATTACGATGGACTTCGGAACAGAAAAATCTTTATTTAATAAAGGTACGGTAGTTGATTTAACGTCATACTTATTGCTTCGTGGTTCTGATAAATACAGTTTGCAAGATATTGCTGATAAATCAATTGATGCAGGCGGTGCGGCTTATGCAAGTGCTGATGGCAATGGCATGACCATTAATATTCAGTCTAAATCAGAAAAATTTGATGAGTTTTTCAAGTTTGTTCTTGATGTGATGAAAAATCCGAAATTTGAACAATCTCAATTTGATTTAATTAAATCGCAAAGCTTATCAAGCCTTGATCGCCCTTATACTGAGCCAGATGTAGTGGCTGGCTTAACACTTTCACGGTTGCTTGAAGAATATCAACCAGGTGATTTGCGTTATCACTTTGAACCTGAACTGGCAAAACAGCAGTTGAAAAATGCAACTCAAGAACAGGTGAAAGAGTTATATGAGCGTTTCTTTGCAATGAACCATGCTCAAATTGCCATTACAGGTGAATTTGATGCGAAAAAGATGCAGAAATTACTGAATCAGGAATTTGGTCGTTGGAACGGTAAGCAACCATATCAAAAAATCTTGATTGATCACGTTGATTTTCCAGCACAGCAAGTTCATGTTTTGTCTGAGCAGCGCGAATTTGGTAGCTACCAAAGTGTGCTTTCAATTCCAGTTGGGAAAAACCATCCAGATGCATCTGCTCTCATTTTAATGAATTATATTTTAGGGGAATCTCAAATTTCATCACGTTTAGCTCAAGAGCTTCGTGAGAAAAATGCGTTGGTGTATGGTTTTGGAAGTGGGCTGCAACTTGACCGTGACACGAATGTAGGGGCTTTGAGTATTAGTGCAAATTATACTTCGGGTCGCTCAGCACAAGTGTCTGCATCAATACATAAAGTGTTAAATGATTTGGTTAAAAACGGTGTAACTGAGCAAGAGCTTGAAGCTGCTAAAGCAGATATCATGAAGAAACGAGTTACGGCACTAGAAGATGAGCGTAATATTCATGGCATGTTAAATCTACAGCTTGAAACAAACAAAACATTGCAAGACCGAATTCGTCATGATCAAGAGTTAACTAAATTGACTGTTGCTGACATTAATAGAGTAATTAAGAAGTATATTAAACCTGAACATTTAGTCGAAGTGATGGCTGATCAATATGGTCAGGCAGCAAAAAAATAAAGTCTTCTCGTAAATAAAAAGCCACTGAAAAGTGGCTTTTTATTTAGGTCTTTAAATCATATTAATGATCATGTTTGTGCGCGTGAAAATCTTCATTTTTACGGAAACGTAAATAATTTTCGAATTGTTCACAATACTCATCGAAGTTATCTTCAAGCATCATCTGAAACTGCTGAAGAAGGTAAGACATGACCTGATCTTTCGCATCACGCATTTCATTACCATCTTTAAAGTTATTTGCTGCTACCCACGTATTGAAACGGGCAGTGGCAAATAACATTGCAGCACTCACTTGACCACGTAGCTCAGCTGGATCTACTTTTTTATCTTTTGGCGGGCGACAAAAATCATTAGCTTGTTTAATAAATTCATCCGCACGCTCAAAGAAAACAGCATTTAATGCTTCTTCTTCAGTAATATCTGTTGCATTAATCTTTTGAGACATGACTTATTCCCGCAAAAATAGAGCTGCTTATTATAGGCAAACGCTTGCGGAAACAAAACCTTTGACTTAGTCTGTAAATAGCCTAAGTATTGGTAGGAGAAACTAATATGCAAGATGCAATTGCTATTCAAAGTTTAAAGACAGATATTGCTTTATTACGCCAGCATGTTTTCCCACCTCAATATTTAGAGCATGTCGAAGGATTGCCCATTTATTATGGCTTGCAAGAAGAAGTCGAAAACTACTACCGTCAATGGCAGGGGCTAATTGAAAGGGCGCAAGAGCTTTTTCAGCCATTTATGGAAGATGAATTACCAGATGCGATTCATTTGCCAAGTCATTTAAATTTACCGCTATTCTTTTTTCACGTAGACCGAATTCGGATTAATAAAACACGCGCAAAAGAATCTAAAACTTTTCGCGGTGTTGCGAGTCTTATTGAAAAATGCGGGCAGTTCGAAACTGATCAGATTTTTACGATGCAAGAATGGTTGCAAAGTGATGATACCGCGGCTCTGGTTGCTCACCGTGAATTCATCGATTTAAGAACCTATGTATTCCAGCATGGACAAAGCGAATATACACGTTCACGCTTTTATACTAATGGGATTGTGCTAGGGATTGAGCCGCATTTTAAACTGGTCGATGCTCGTGATAAGCCAAGAAAACAACGCAGCGATAGCTATAGTGATCCCTTAGCAGATAACGGCGTATGGAAAGTATTTGGTAAATACCGATAAAAAGTCGCTGCTTGTTTACAGCGACTTTTTATAAATTACCAGAAAGTTTCAACCTCACTAAAAGCCTGTAAAGCTTTTGCTGAGCGCTTTTGTAATTGTGGCTGTTTGGCTTTGACCCAGCCTAGAGCAAACCAGAAAGACGGATCTTGTTCAACCACATTGTTAAAAATACCTTCTGCAATAAACAAATCGTTATATTGACCTAGGGTATTTTGCACAGGTTGTAGCTGTTTTAAATATTGCTGTACTTTTTTATTTGGATAAAGGCTCGAAATAAACTCAACACAATAACGTAACTGTTTAGCTTGCTTTCTTATTTTGTGCTGTTCATTCACTTCAAGCTCAGAGAAGTGTTCAGCATTATTAATCACTTGATGATGTAACTTATCTAAACTCTTTTTAATGTGTTTTTTTAATCCACCTGTTTTGCTGTCTGAATCTTCTTCTGAATAAGCAAATGCTAATAAATCGAGTAATAGCTTAATCGTGTCCGCAGAGGTAAAGATTGTTGAGAGTTCTTTTGAGGGCTGAGCTGAAACTGGTAGTAAAAGTTCAGGTGATCCATGTTGTTGAATAATAGGTAACACTTCGGTGCGAATCGCATCTTCATCACGAGTGTCTCCAAGTTTACGGAAAAGCTCGGCAATTTGTTCTTCCCAAACAGGATTTAGCTCGCTTGACCAACCTGCAAAATGCTTAAGGGCACTACGTAAACGACGTAAGCTGACACGTGCCTGATGGATATGCTCAGCTTTGGCAACTCCATCGGCAATGACAGCCATATTTGGTAAGAATTGCCCTAAACAGTTTTCGACAATCTTTTTTAGAGCCTGTTCAGCAGTAATATCTTTATTTAATGTCAGACTTTTAGCATGAACAGCAGGTGAGGCGGCTTGTCCTAATGCTAATAAGTTGCCACGTTCGGCTTTGCTTCTTACATCAAGCCAAAGTGCGTAACGATTAATCCATTGCTGCGCAAACTGAATGAGCGTTTTCACAGCCCCTTGTTTGAGTTCAAATTCGACTTCACAAATTACACTTTGTGCATCCGCTGTTTTTACGACCCCATCATCTAAGCAAACTTCAATCGCTGTATTATCTGCTTCAAACACATGGTAGGTGCGCTGTACATCAGTCTCAAACTGCAAACTTAATTTTTCGGCTTCTGTTCCTAAAGCCGTATTAATTAAATCAGTTACCACTTTATTATCTTGATATAACTCAAGGTTTAAGTCAGGTTCTTGGTCACACACACCTAAATGAATTTCTTCTTCAACACGGTGGAGATGGCTTTGACCTGCGGCTTTAAATGTTTGTACCCATTGATCATCTTCTTTACGTAAACGTAAGGCCATACCGTTTTTTGCAAGCAGTCGATCAGGAGTATCGTAATACTTTGCCTGTAAGTGAATATTCTTTGCTTTGTGTTTTTTTAAGTATTGCTGGACAGTTTTTTTCTTCGATTCAGGTAACTGAAACTTTAGTTCGACTTCGACCATAATATATCTCCCTGAATCAGGTATTTAGACTATCTTGAATAAGTATAATAGCTTAGCTCTAAAAATAATGGTTTTGATAGAGAAAGTTACAATCAAACATATGACGCTACACTTTTATTTAGGTGTACAATCAGGTGACGTTTTGATCAAATAAAAATCAGGAAGATGATCGTGAATGCACCAGTGAACTTTAGCCATGAAGCTCAGCCAGAGTTTGAATTGCCGATTAAAAATTATCAGGAATTTTATCGTTTTTATTTAACTGAACACCGTAACATCATGAGCAGACGTTTGCATGTGGTGGGTAGCAGTATTGGCATATACTTTTTTTCAAAAGCAATTCGTAAGAAACAAGCAAAATATGCACTCTATGGTTTAGTGTCTGGCTATGCGTGTGCATGGATTGGACATTTTATGTTTGAAAAAAATAAGCCTGCCAGTTTTAAACAACCTTTCTATAGCTTTATTTCTGATTGGCGAATGTTGTCTGATGTTGCACGTGGCCGTTTGAGTTTGGTTGATCGTAAACACGACAAAATTCCGAGTTAATTTTTACTTTCTCTTTTAAATATACCGATTGGTACTGGTAAGCCTATATCAATCGGTACTTATGATGGCCTATAAATCCGTTATACTAGCGAAGTTTTTAAAAGCGAGAGTAGAGTATGCGCGGTTTATACCTCATTACCAACGATGACCCAATCCAACTATTATTAGAAAAACTAGATGCCGCACTCGCAACTCATCAGGTCGCAATTTTACAGTACCGCCGTAAGAAAATAGACAAAGCAGAGCAACCCGCAGAAGTCGAACAAATCAAATTATTGTGTGAAAAATATCAAGTTCCTTTTGTCATTAATGATGACCTAAAACTGGCCGCTCAGTTTGGTTTAGGTGTGCATTTAGGGCAAAGTGATGGCGAAATTACTGATGCAAAATCGCAATTACCAGAAGGCGTCATTATTGGCCGTACTTGCCTGAACTCATTAGAACTTGCACAAAAAGCAATTACAGATGGCGCGACTTATATTGCATTTGGTGCGGTCTATGCGACCTCTACAAAACCTGAAGCAGGTAATGTGGGGATCGAAGTGATTAAGCAAGCAGCAGCCCAATATGATGTACCAATTTGTGCGATTGGTGGTTTAACTGTTGAAAACTCACAACCAGTGATTGAAGCTGGGGCTGACCTGTGTGCAGTCATTAGTGATATATTAGGCCGATCAACTGCTGAAATTCCTGCCCGTGTACAGGCCTGGGCACAATTATTTTCTTAAGCTTTCAAAATTATTTTTTAGATATTTAAGACGAGCATTTCCATGAGTTTATCTCCAAAGCAAGAACAGTTATTTAAACAAGCCAGCAAACACATTCCAGGTGGTGTGAACTCTCCGGTACGTGCCTTTAATGGCGTTGGAGGAACACCGGTTTTCATCGAGAAAGCAAAAGGTGCTTATTTATGGGATGTGGATGGTAAGCGTTATGTTGATTATGTTGGTTCTTGGGGACCAATGATTTTAGGTCATGCTCATCCAGAGATTATTAAGGCTGTACAAACAGCAGCAGAAGACGGCTTAAGTTTTGGCGCACCAACCGTACACGAAACAACATTGGCAGATATTATCTGTGAAATCATGCCATCAATTGAATTGGTACGTATGACCAACTCAGGTACAGAAGCAACCATGACGGCTATTCGTTTAGCGCGTGGTTATACTGGCCGTGACAAAATCGTGAAATTTGAAGGTTGTTACCACGGCCACTCAGACTCACTTTTAGTAAAAGCAGGTTCGGGCTTACTTACTTTAGGTGAAGGTGAACCTACTTCAAAGGGTGTTCCAGTTGATTTTGCTAAACATACTTTAACGCTGCCGTATAATGATATTGCTGCATTAAAAGAATGCTTTGCTAAGTTCGGCCATGAAATTGCGGGTGTTATTATTGAACCAGTCGCGGGTAACATGAATATGGTGAAACCAATCGACGGTTTCTTACAAGCCATTCGTGATATTTGTGATGAATATAAATCTGTATTCATTATTGATGAAGTGATGACAGGCTTCCGTGTTGCTTTAGGCGGTGCGCAATCAGTTTATAACGTTAAACCTGATTTAACGACTTTAGGTAAAATTATTGGTGCAGGTCTGCCTGTTGGTGCATTTGGTGGTAAGCGTGAAATCATGGAATGCATTGCACCTTTAGGTGGTGTATACCAAGCAGGTACATTATCTGGTAACCCACTTGCTATGCGTGCTGGTATTGAAATGTTTAAACATTTACGCCAACCTGACTTTTACAGCAAATTATCTGCTCAACTTGAAAAGTTACTTGCAGGCTTACAAGCTGCAGCTGATGAAGCGGGTATTCCATTTAAGACTCAGCAAGCTGGCGCAATGTTCGGTCTTTACTTTACCGACCAAGAAGACATTACAAGCTTTGACTCTATGTTGGCATGTGATATTGAAGCTTTCAAAAAGTTCTTCCATGGCATGTTAAAACGTGGGGTCAACTTGGCACCTTCAGCATTTGAAGCAGGCTTTATTTCATCTGCACATTCTGATGAAGATATTGAATTTACGATTCAGGCTGCAAAAGAAACATTCGCTGAAATGAAGTAAGCAAAAAAGCCCGTGTTAAATGGGCTTTTTAATTTGAGCTATTTTTATATTTGTAGAGAACAATGTTTTATCCCTTACCTCGAAAAATCCAATTAGCTGCAAGTACTTCAAATTGGTCAATTGAGTCAGCGCAAAGTATTTTGCTCATGGTTGGGCTCAATGAGCTTAAACTACGACCAGATTGGTCTGAGCAACCATTGGCGAACCATTTGGAATTGTTGATTAAGCGCGCTCAATCACTCGAAATTCCAATTATTTTTATTGAGACATCTCAGCTTCAACAAACCATGTTGGAGCTTGGTCAGCGTTTGTCATCAAATACTAAAGCCCAAGTTATGATGGCAGGTGATTTGTCGCCTCTGTTTAAACAAGTCATGCAGCTTGTTTTATCGATTACAGATCAGGTCAGTGTTGTAAATGATGCGATCTTGGCGGCTAATCTAGAGCAGCATATCCAATGGGTTGAAAAGATCAGTTTTGACCATATAAAACATTTAAATACGCAGAGCTTAATGCGGTTATGGTCTTTAAGTGCGCCGTCCTCTTATATCTTGTCAGATAAAGGAATCTTATTGGCAATTGCTGAACAGGTGGGGCGACATCCTATGGAGATCCATCCTGAAATTGATTTAAGAAACTACGGACTAGATCAGTCTGCTGTGAATTATCTGGTCGATCTATGGCGTGCAAATGGTGCGAGCTTAAGTGCTGAAGAGATAATGCAAGCACCGACATTGCAACATATTATGCAGTTATTGAAGCCTTGACTGACTATAGACCTCAAGTGATCCATAATATTTGCAAATTCTGCTGTTAATTTACCCGAACGGCATTGTAATTCGGACGTAAGCTTTTTATTATTGCCCGCTTGTTTTTCATCTTACCTTGGGAATACAACTTTGAGTGATTTTCTAAGTGAACATCTGATCTATCGTGATGATGATTTTATGGTGATTCATAAACCTTCGGACATCTTGAGTGTTCCTGGTAAGGGTGATTTACATGATAGCGTTTTGACTAGGTTGGTTGCGATTGAACCTAAAACTTTGCTCATTCATCGTCTAGACCGAGATACCTCAGGTATTTTAGTATTTGGTTTATCGAAGCGCGGTCAAAGTGCGATTGCACGTCAATTTCAAGATCGTCAGACTTCAAAAATATATGAAGCGCTTGTCGCAGGTCATTTAGAGGGTGAAGGGACTGTAGATATTCCTGTCATCTATGACCCAAGCCGACCACCTTTACATATTGTCGACGCTTCTCACAACAAGCCTGCTTTAACACATTGGCAGGTCATAGAACATTTTCAGATTCAGGGACAGCCTGTAACTCGTGTGAAATTAACACCAATTACGGGCCGATCTCATCAACTCCGTGTACACATGCAATATCTTGGGCATCCAATTGTAGGTGACACGCTGTATGCAACACCGGAGCAGCAACTTGTTCCGCGTTTATGTTTGCATGCCAAACAGTTAAGTTTTAATCATCCTGTCACAGCAGAAACATTAACTTTTGACTGTCCTGTACCGTTTTAATGTAAAAATTTTAATGCGTGATTTTTTGTAGCAAAGCGATTTAATTGGTTTTTGCTTCAAAATTTTGCTTTAAAGACTACATAAAAAGATGCAAAAATAAGCTAATTTGCATCGTACAATATGTAGTGCGAACTTGAGAGAAAGGTGGAAAAATTGCAGCAGTATGCTATTGGTCAACGTTGGCTATCAGACACAGAAACTGAGCTCGGTTTAGGTGTTCTTATTGATGTAGATGAAAGATCTGTCAGCATTTTATTCCCCAAAAGTGATGAGACACGTGTCTATGCACGTAATAATGCTCCACTATCTCGTATCATCTTCAATACGAATGATGAAGTTCAAGATCAAGAAGGCCAGAAGTGGATCGTTGAGTCTGTTGAAGATCGTCATGGCGTTTTGCGTTACAACGTTGTTCGTACTTTAGAGAATGGCGAGCAAGAGCGTAAAGCACTCAATGAAACACGTATTGGTGCGCAAATTCAATTATCTAAACCTTTAGATCGTTTGCTTGCAAGTCAAGTTGACTATAAAGAGTGGTATGACTTGCGTATTGAAGCGATGTTGATGCAAGCACAAATGCAGACCAGTCCTCTACGTGGGATGGTCGGTGCACGTGTTGGCCTGATCCCTCATCAGCTTTATATCGCACATGAAGTTGGTAAACGTTTTGCTCCTCGTGTTTTACTTGCCGATGAAGTTGGTTTAGGTAAAACAATTGAAGCTGGTTTAATTATCCACCAACAGCTTAAAACTGGTCGTTCAGAACGAATTCTGATTTTAGTCCCTGATTCTCTTCAGTATCAGTGGATGATTGAAATGCGTCGCCGTTTTAACTTGCAATTCTCTCTATTTGATTTAACGCGTACAGCATCTATTAAAGAACATGATCCAGAGCTTAACCCGTTCTTGACTGAGCAATGCATTATTGCCAGCGTTGACTTAATGGTTGACCATGATGATTTGCGTGAGCAAGCCATAGAAGCTGGTTTTGATTTGCTTGTGGTTGATGAAGCACATCATTTGATGTGGAGCGAAGAAGAAGGCGGTAATGACCGCTACGATTTAATTGAAGAGCTTGCTGAAAATACAGCAGGAGTATTATTACTCACTGCAACACCTGAACAATTAGGTGTGGAAAGTCATTTCGCACGTTTACGTTTACTTGATCCACAGCGTTTTAGTAGTTTAGAACGCTTCTTAGATGAAGAGACTCAGTACCAGCAGACTGCAAAAATTGCTGAAGTACTCATGTCGGATCAAGCTTTAGCCCCAGAGCATTTATCTGCTTTAGAAGGTTTGTTAGGTCACAGTATTGAAGACCAGCCAGATCAACGCTTTAGAGCAATTCACGAATTATTAGACCGTCACGGTACTGGACGTATTTTATTCCGTAATACGCGTGAAGCAATTCAAGGCTTCCCAGGTCGTGATTGTCAGCCAGCACCATTACCAGCACCAGAAGATTGGTCAAAAGACGGCAAACTGCGTGAGCAAATGTGGCCTGAAGAAGCACAGATTGATGGTTCATGGATGCAAAATGATCCGCGTGTGCCATGGTTAATGGAAATTTTACGCAAAGATCTTAAGCATAAAAAAGTGCTTTTAATTGCGCGTAGCGGACCAGTAGTTGAATCTTTAGAAAATGTGTTGCGTTTGCATGCAGGTATTCGTACTGCAATGTTCCATGAAGGGATGAGCTTACTAGAACGTGACCAAGCGGCTGCTTATTTCGCTGAAGAAAGCTATGGCGCACAGATTCTACTGTGTTCGGAAATTGGTTCGGAAGGCCGTAATTTCCAATTTGCCAGTGATCTAATTTTATTTGATCTACCAGCTAACCCAGATGTTTTAGAGCAACGTATCGGCCGTCTAGACCGTATTGGTCAAGAAAACCGTATTCAAATTCATGTGCCATATCTTGTGGGAACAGCTCAAGAGCGTATGTTCCGTTGGTATAACGAAGCATTAAATATTTTCAGCAATATTTCTCCAACAGCACAAACGCTGCAAGAGAACTTTATTGTTGAGTTAAAAGACTGTTTACTTGCAGACCAAGGTCAAACATTTGAAGATTTGCTTGAAGAGGTGAATGTTCAACGTCAAGCCTTAGAAGCTGAACTTCAAGCTGGCCGAGATCGTTTACTTGAATATAATTCATGCCGTCCTATTGTGGCACAAGAAATTGTTCAAGCTCTTGAAGACTATGACGACAATACAACGCTGCCAATGTTTGTGAAGCGTTTCATGTCATCAACCAATATCGATTTTGATGAACAAAGTAATGGTACGGTGATTATTAAACCGACCGACCAAATGCAAGTGCAAGGTTTGGCATTAGACGAAGAAGGTATGACAGCCACTTTCTATCGCGATCAAGCTCAGCTCCGTGAAGATGCTCAATATTTAACTTTAGAGCATCCATTCATTGAAAGTGTTATGGAGATGATCCGTACGCAATCATTTGGTAGTACCAATGTTGCTGTACTTAAATCTAATGCATTAAAGCAGGGTTCAGTGTTAATTGAAGTCTGGTTTAAAGTGGATGTTGTTGCACCGAAGTCACTGAATTTACCATCAAGCTTACCTAAGCAGCTTATTCGTGTATTGTTAAGTGAAAATGGTCAGGACTTATCTGAGAAAATTGATCCGACAATTTTAAAACCATATTTGCACCATTTAGATGGTAATAGCTGTCGTCAAGTAGTTAAAGCTCGTCGTGATATCATTGAGCAGCGCTATAAACAAGCGTTAGAAATTGCGAAAGTTGATTTACCGCAGCTTCAGCAGCAAGCAAAAGAACACTATGGTAATAAATGGCAATATGAAATTGACCGTTTAACCTATCTAAAACAGTTCAACCCAAGTATTCGTCAAGATGAAATTGAACGTTTACAAAAGTTGCAAAAAGAAGGCTTGAGCTTGCTTGACGGTTTAACTGTTACACCAGAAGCAATTCAGGTGTTAGTTGTGGTTAAGCCGTAACTCACTCAAAACAAAAAAAGCGCCGAGAGGGCGCTTTTTTTATATATTGATTTTGAGTTAGATGAGACTGGCATCTTTTAACTCTAGCTTTAAATAAGCATAAAAAATTGGAGCAGCGATTAAACCACCTAAACCAAAAATTGACTCAAATACTAGCATTGCTAATAAAATTTCCCATGCATTGGCATTGATCTTATGCCCAATAATTTTAGCATTAATAAAATATTCAAGTTTGTGAACAAGAACGAGATAAAGTAATGCTGCTCCTGCTAGTCCAAGAGAAATGGTAAGAGCGGCAATAAATGTCAAAGTATTTGAAATCAGATTACCTAAAATTGGAATCAGTCCAAACATAAAAGTCAAAATGGTTAAAGTTTTTGCAAAAGGAAGATGGACTCCCCACAGCGGTAATAAAATAAATGCAAACAAAATAAAGAGCAGCGTGTTAATAGCTGAAATTTTTATTTGGGCAAAAACAACATTTTTAAATGAAATTGATAATTTTTGAATACGTTGGATAAGCAGTGACTTAAAAACAGGCTGAGGCGTACGGCGATGAAAACCATGTATCGCCACCAAAATACCAATAATTAATCCCATGACCATAGTCACGAAGTTATGCAAAATATCGGAACTGGTATTTTTTAGGGTGGTGACGTTATCTTTCATAAATGCAAAGATTTCGTCTTTTAGATCTGTCACGCTATCAGGAATATAACCTGGAAGATATTTTGTGATTTCTGCTTGTAAATGAAGTAAGGTTTGATCAACTTTGCTATTAATACTATGTAATCCGACGCCTTTTAGATCGTATACAACGAAACTAATCAGACTGGTAATGAAAAAACCAATAAGCGAAATGGTAACAATACTAAGTAAAATACTAATAAAAATACGGGCTCTTTGGCCGTCAATATAACGTTCTACAACCGAACTTAAGCTAATAATAATTTCATAAATGAGAAAGCCTGCAAAAAAACTTGCTAATAGATGTAATGGGATAACCGAAAGCAAAAAGATGCCCATAAGAATGTAGCTTGCAATCAGACTTTGACGATTATTCAAATTTTGCATGTGGATCCCTGAGATCGTTGGGAATATAGGAGAAAGAGCAAACGGAATGATTATTTATACTCTGGCAAGCTATTCGCTTCAATCAGTGAATTATATTTTTATTGGAAAATAGAGGAGTTAGATGTAAAAATGGCCTGTTCATCAACAAGCCATTCATTAGATCATTTTAGCGAATTTTTGCTTCATCTAGATGACGTGCGCCTTCTAAAATCATCCGAATCATAATCATGGTTTGTTCAGCAACTTCTGCACGTTGATTAATCGGTAAATCAATCACTTTGGCACCCATGTGAAACACAAGTTGAGTAATAGCTTTTGCAACAAGGTCTGGGTGATACAGGTGATTATTATTTAAGCGCTCAAGACGAATTAAATCTTCTTGTAGCTCTTGCTGAAAAAAGTTGAGCTGGCGGTCTACGGCAGCCTTATAAGAAGCAGAACCTGTAAAACTTTCACGTAGTAATAAACTTAAATTACCTTCATCGGCATCGAGTTGTTGAAGGAAAATATCGACAGAACTACGAATAATACTTTCTTGTAAGGAAGCACGTAGACGAGCCTGACGGATGATTTTACGTAAAACGATACCTGCACGGTCAATTAGAGAAATTGCTAATTCATCAATATCTTTAAAATGTCGATAGAAACTATTTGGTGCAATTCCTGCTTCTCGAGCTACTTCTCGTAAACTCAATGAAGCAATACTTTTTTGCGGACCAATAAGGTTTAAAGCGGCCTGAAAAAGTTCTTCTTTAGTAATTGTCGCTTTTCTTCCAACAGAACGCGTAGCTGTTTTAATTTCAATGACATCTTGTTGTTGAGGTGTGTCATTCAGGTTCTGAGAAAGTGAAGATTGGGTCATGCTGTTCAATATATTTGTAAACTCTCAGGATTATAGCCTTAGAAGCTGAACTTGTGAAATTGTAATTAAAAGTACGGGTGTATATACAAATATATATACATGTGTATAATAATTAAAAAAGAGCGACAGAGCCTTCAATTATGCAAGCAATCGAAAAGAGAAATTCTCTATTCAATTCATTGACACAAGCCATCTTTGATAAAGAAATGGCTAATTTCTGGCTACAAAAAGTTAATCCTTTATGGTCTGTAAAGCACGGACTTGTTCAAATTGTAAAAAAAGAATTTGTCGCTCATGACATGGTGAGCCTGACGCTAAAATGCAACCGCCTAGTAAAAATGGGTGTTGCAGGCCAGCATCATCCTGTGATTGTAGAAATTGCTGGTCGTCGCTATGAACGTACTTACAGTTTGACGCAAATAGATGCGCAGCACTTACGTTTAACAGTTAAAAAAGTTGCTGATGGTATCGTGAGTAACTGGTTTATTTCAGAAAGCAAAATTGGTGACGTTTTTGAGCTTGGACAACCGTATGGTGACATGCAACAAAACATCAAAACATCGAATTTAACTATGTTGGCTGCAGGTAGTGGCATTACCCCAATGTTGAGTCTAATTACTGCGATTAAACAAAGCCAGCAGTTAGATAAAGTTCAGGTACAACTTTTATATTGGGTAAAACAGCGTTCAGATGCGGCTTTTGTTGAATACTTTGAAAAAGTTGCACAGCAATATCCGAACTTTAATTATCAGATTTTCTATACACAAGAAACCCCAAATGATGAACGTTTAAATGCAGAGCATTTAGCTTTAGTTGATGATGTCGAAAACAGCACAATTTATGCGTGTGGACCTTCTGGTTTTGTGGCGACTGTTGAGCAACTTTTTGAAAAAGCTCCAGCCATTTTAACAGAGGCCTTTAGCCTAACAAATGAAAGCTCTGCTGATGATATTGGTTATGTGAATGTCACATTAACCGAGTCTAATAAGGTAATTGCAATTCCTAAAGGCCAGTCAATTCTGGTTAGTCTTGAACATGAAGGTCTTAAACCAACTCATGGTTGCCGTATGGGAATTTGTAATAAATGTGTTTGTAATAAATCACAAGGTTCAACACGTAATTTACTCAATGGTAGTGAAAATACTGAACCAAGCCAATTACTTAAAATTTGTGTGAACTCAGCACAATCCGATCTAGTTATTGATCTTTAAGAGAGAACTCTTATGAATATGCCAGTGAAAGTCGAATATTTTAAAAATCCTAAAAATCGAGATTTGACTCCAGCAGAACTTGATGCATTTGCAAAAGAGCTCGATCAGATCAAGCAAGAAGTATTGGATGATTTGGGCGAGAAAGACGCTAAATATATCCGCCGTGTTTATGCTGCAATTCGTTATAGTAGCTTTCTAGGCCGAGCATGTTTGTTTGCAGGTTGGTTCCCACCAGCGTGGATTTTAGGAACAGGCCTATTAGGCTTCTCTAAAATTATGGAAAACATGGAACTCGGTCATAACGTGATGCACGGTCAATATGACTGGATGAACGATCCTAAATTTAATGGTCAAACTTACGAGTGGGATACAGTTGGTACTTCTGATAACTGGCGCCAAACTCATAACTATAAACATCACACCTATACCAACATTAAAGGTATTGATGATGACATTGGTTACGGTTTACTTCGTTTATTCCCAGAGCAACGCTGGAAGCCAGGTTTCTTACTTCAACCTGTTTATAGCATCCCATTTTGTTTATTGTTCCAATGGGGCGTAGCTATTCAGAATCTTGAAATTGGACGTGTCCTTTATAAACGTAAGAGCATGGCAAAATTCTTGGAAGAATTAAAACCTGTTAATAAAAAGATTGGAAAACAACTTTTTAAAGACTATGTTTTCTTCCCTTTAATTGCAGGTCCAGCAGCTTTGCCTGTATTTACTGGTAATTTGGTTGCAAATGGTCTTCGTAATATCTGGACATTTACGATAATTTTCTGTGGTCACTTCACAAAAGATGCAGAAGTATTTCCAAAGTCTGTTTTACAAGAAGAAAGCCGTGGTCACTGGTATATGCGCCAGATTCGTGGTTCTTCTAACTTGAAAGGTTCAGAAGCATTACATATTTTAAGCGGACATTTGAGCCATCAGATTGAGCACCATTTATTCCCTGATATTCCAGCGCGTCGTTATCGCCAAATGGCTCCAAAAGTTGAAGCTGTATGTAAAAAATATGGTCTAAATTATAACAATGCAAGTCTGGCTAAACAGTTTGGACAGGTGGTAGGCCGTATCTTTAAATACGCTTTACCTTTTAAAAAATAAGATATTACTTTAACCTCGAAACGCACTACTGATTTTCAGAAGTGCGTTTTTTATAGTTAGCACTAGCATGAAGAAGTAAGAGGAGCATTATTGAATATATCCCACTGTTCAAACTGCTTTAAAGATAATGAAATTTCTTTTTCTATATTATTTTCATCTAACTGATTTGCATTAAAAACAACATGAGGTGTGTGCCAGATTAATCCACATCGTTGTGCAGTAGCTTTTAAAGGTGCCATCAGCTCATCTATGGTGAAGCCATTTTGACCATGTTTTTGATAAGCTGAATTCAAATTGCCAACCGTAACATGTAGGTAAAGTGGTTTACCTTCAATATTTTGGCCTTCCTGTTCATAAAAAAGATAAAACATCCGCGTTAAAACCGCATCCATCCAAGTTTTGAAAATCGGAGGAACTGAATACCAATAGATAGGGAACTGAAAAATAATGTGTGACGCAGAGATTAGACGTTGAGCTTCAATTGCTCCGTCTTTCATTATATCTAGAGATCCGTTATACAATTCTTGAATATCAACAATATTGATTTGGTTCTGAAGCTTTAATGCTTCAACCAAAGCACGATTAACCTTGGACTGATTTAAATCGGGATGAAAGACCAGTAAAAGTGGCTTATTCATAGTATGTCTCCTTAATTTCTATGATGATTAATCACATGCATAAACAATATTCACATCATAAAAAAAGTAGACCTATAATAAAATTGACTAAATTAATTGAGCAGATGAAAGAATTTTGATGAACAAACAGACTTCTTGGGATGATCAGAAATTCTTTTTAGTTGTTTTAGAAGAGGGGAGTTTCTCGGCAGCTGCTCGTAAATTAGGCGTCACACAACCCACTGTTCGAACACGTATAGAACAGCTTGAAAAACATCTAGGAACTGTTTTGTTTAGCCGTTCTGTTCATGGCTTGAAACCGACTGAGCATGCTCTAGCTCTTGAACTGCCAGTTCGAGCTATGCAACGTGCTTCTGACCATTTTATGCGTACAGCAAGTGCCGCCTTAAATCTAATTGCAGGCAGTGTACGAGTAAGTGTATCGGAGTTCTTAGGCACGCTTGTTCTGCCTCAAATGCTCTCAAAATTCCATTCACTTTACCCGGACGTTAATATCGAAATATCTTTAAACAATGCTTCTGCAAACTTACTTGAGCAAGAAGTTGATCTGGCAATCAGGATGTATCCTCCTGTTCAGGAAGCGCTTGTAGCCAAAAAGGTTGGTGAGGTGCCATTGGGTCTATATGCACATCGAGATTATATACAGCGTAAAGGTTACCCCACCTGTCTAGCAGATTTAAGTCAGCATGATTTGATAGGACCCGACCATAATCTTCTTGAAAGAGAAATGATTAGGATTTTTCTACCTGAAATAAAAAATGAACAATTCAAAGTACGCACCGATAGTCATCCTGCTCAGTTCTCAGCAGTTAAAGCCGCTTTAGGAGTAGGTTTTATTCAGTGCCCTATAGCAAATCAATGCTCAGAGCTTGTTCAACTGCTTCCAGACCTAGAGATTCATCGATATGATCTATGGCTGGTTATTCATGAAGACTTTAGACAAATTCCAAAAATCAGAGCGCTTTTTGATTATTTGGCTCAAGCTTTTGCAGAGTATGTAGATGGGGAAAGTTAGTTAATAAAAAGCCCAAGCAATCACTTGCTTGGGCTGGAAAAGGTAATTTATTTAAACTGAATTGAACCATTTGCATTCACAGTAATTTTAGACTCACCAGCTGCCATGTCTTGAGCTGGTGCAGCTTCGGCAACGGCAAACTTAGCCATGCTGGCACGCATTACAGGTTGTGGAAAATAGTTATTCGTGTTCAGGTTTAGAGTGACCAAAGTATATTGGTTTTTACTCCAAGCTTGGGTCAACATTTGAGCACGTTGTTGGAAGTTTTTAGAGGCTTCTACCATCAACTCATTTTCAACTTTTTTACGTTGCTCATCAGAAACCGTAAAGTTAATTGATTGAGTTTGGAAGTTTTGCTGTAACTCGTTTACTAACTGGCTAGCGGCTTTAAAGTCTTTACTTTCAAGACGGATTTCAGCACGGCCACGCCATTCTTTTAACTTATTGCTATCGTTATCGTAAATTGGGTAAGTGCTTTGGGCACCAGTTTCCACTTTTACTTGAGGATATTTACGAGAAACGCTAAGCGCTTGATTCATTAATTGATTAATTTGATTTGAAAGTTCAGCTGGTTGTTTGTTACTTTTTTCAATATATAAAGTCGCATGCATTTCATCATTAGAAACTTGGCGAGAAGCTTCGGCTTGTACATTTACAATATTGTAGTTCAAAGCATTATCATCCTGAGCAAAAACTAAAGGGCTAAGGAGGGAACCTAAAAGAAGGGTTGATACGGCTAAAGTACGCATAAATTTTTCCTTTAAAAATTAATATAAATTTAATTTTTTTCATTAAGAAATGTTAAACATAACTTATGCATAACTTTTGCAGATTTTGTGGCGTATTTGTAATATTGAGATCAGTTTTTTTAAATGATGGCTAATGTAAAATCTTTTAAAAAATAGTAACTTAAAAATAAAATATTTCAAAGTAAACTAAAAAATCAAAGTAATATAAAAAAAGAATATTTTCTTTAGGTTGTCACATAGTATGATGATAATTCATCATAACTATTGGGATGATACATTTTTTCAATAAGATTAGATGAGTAAAGTACATAAAAGACGTTTTTTTTCTTGTAAAATTAGGTATCATCGCGCTCCTAGTTACAAGATATAAAATAAGTGTCTTTGCTAGTTCTATAAAGCACCGAGTCAAAGGACCAATCGTCACCAGACTTATTTCTTTCTACCCCTATCAGAGATGGTAATCCGATATGAGCGTTACTTCCGTTAACCCTGCCACTAATGCTACTAACGAATATTATTTGACTCGCCAAAGTCAAATGGAATCAAATGTTCGTAGCTATCCACGTAAATTACCGTTAGCGATAGCGAAAGCACAAGGATGCTGGGTTACTGATGTTGAAGGTACACAGTACCTTGATTGTTTAGCTGGGGCAGGTACATTGGCTTTAGGTCATAATCATCCTGCGGTGATTCAAAGTATTCAAGATACATTGGCAAGTGGTTTGCCATTGCATACTTTAGACTTAACCACACCTTTAAAAGATGCATTCACTGAAGCATTGTTAGCATATTTACCTGGTGGTAAAGAAGAATATTGCTTGCAGTTCTGTGGTCCTGCTGGTGCAGACGCAACTGAAGCAGCAATTAAACTTGCTAAGACTTACACTGGCCGTAGTTCAGTGATCAGTTTCTCTGGCGGTTATCATGGTATGACCCATGGTGCACTTGCTATGACTGGTAACTTAAGTGCAAAAAATGCAGTTAACGGTTTAATGCCAGGCGTACAATTCATGCCATATCCGCATGAATACCGCTGCCCACTTGGTTTAGGTGGTGAAGCTGGTGTTGACGCTTTAACTTACTACTTTGAAAACTTTATTGAAGATGTAGAAAGCGGTGTAACAAAACCGGCTGCTGTTATTCTTGAAGCGATTCAAGGTGAAGGCGGCGTAGTTACAGCTCCAGTAAAATGGTTGCAAAAAATCCGTGAAGTGACTGAAAAGCACAATATCGTTTTAATTTTAGACGAAGTTCAAGCTGGCTTTGCACGTTCAGGCAAAATGTTTGCATTTGAACATGCAGGTATTGAACCTGATGTTGTTGTAATGTCTAAAGCAGTAGGTGGTGGTTTACCACTTGCAGTATTAGGTATTAAACGTAAATTTGATGCTTGGCAACCTGCTGGTCACACGGGTACTTTCCGTGGTAACCAACTTGCTATGGGTACTGGTCTTGTCGTATTAAAAACGATTAGCGAACAAAATCTTGCTCAAAATGCGCAAGAGCGTGGTGACTTCTTACAAGCTGAATTTAAAAAATTAGCCCAAGAATTCCCATGTATCGGTAACGTACGTGGTCGCGGTTTAATGATCGGTGTTGAGATCGTTGACGAGCGTAAACCAGCTGATCGTATTGGTTCACATCCTGCTGATTCACAATTAGCTGCTGCGATTCAAACTGCTTGTTTCAACAATAAATTATTGCTTGAAAAAGGTGGTCGTAACGGTACAGTAATTCGTTTACTTTGCCCGTTAATCATTACTCAAGACGAATGTGTTGAAGTAGTTGCTCGCTTTAAGAAAGCAATTGCAGAAGCATTGGTTGCAGTACGAGGCGCATAAGTATGGTGGATTTTGCAGAACATCGTAAAGCGTTACTCTGCAATGATGCACAATCCATTGCTGACTATGAGTCAGCAATGGGCGAAGCGGTCAAAGCCGTTTCAGCATGGTTGCAAGATGAAAAGATGTACACAGGTGGTAGCATTAAAGAATTGCGTTCAGCAATTTCTTTCCAACCTTCAAAAGAGGGTATGGGTGTACAAGAATCTCTTCAACGTATGATTGAGCTTTTCTTGAATAAAAGCTTGAAAGTACACCATCCACACTCATTAGCACACTTACACTGTCCAACCATGGTGATGAGCCAGATTGCGGAAGTGTTAATCAATGCAACTAACCAATCTATGGACTCATGGGATCAAAGCCCTGCAGGTTCATTAATGGAAGTCCAGCTCATTGATTGGTTGCGTCAAAAAGTAGGTTATGGTTCTGGTCAGGCTGGTGTTTTCACTTCTGGCGGTACTCAATCTAACTTGATGGGTGTGTTACTTGCTCGTGACTGGTGCATCTCGAAAAACTGGAAAGACGAAAATGGTAATCCATGGTCTGTACAGCGTGATGGTATTCCTGCCGATGCAATGAAAAACGTCAAAGTCATTTGTTCTGAAAATGCACATTTCTCTGTGCAAAAGAACATGGCAATGATGGGTATGGGCTTCCAGTCAGTTGTAACTGTTCCTGTGAATGAAAATGCACAGATGGATGTAGATGCTCTCGATAAAACGATGGCGCATCTCCAGTCTGAAGGTAAAGTTGTTGCTTGTGTCGTTGCGACAGCAGGTACAACCGATGCTGGTGCAATTGACCCATTGAAGAAAATCCGTGAAATTACCAATAAATATGGTTCATGGATGCATATTGATGCGGCATGGGGCGGTGCATTAATTCTGTCAAATGACTATCGTGCAATGCTTGATGGTATTGAGTTGTCTGACTCGATTACCCTCGACTTCCATAAGCATTATTTCCAAAGCATTAGCTGTGGCGCGTTCTTGTTGAAAGATGAAGCGAACTATCGTTTCATGCACTACGAAGCTGAATACTTGAACTCTGCTTATGACGAAGAGCACGGTGTACCAAACCTTGTGTCTAAGTCATTACAAACGACTCGTCGTTTTGATGCATTGAAATTGTGGATGACAATTGAATCACTAGGTGAAGACCTTTATGGTTCAATGATTGACCATGGTGTAAAACTTACTCGTGAAGTTGCAGATTACATCAAGGCAACTGATGGTTTAGAACTTTTAGTTGAACCACAGTTTGCTTCGGTATTGTTCCGCGTTGTTCCACAAGGCTACCCAGCTGAGTTTATCGATAGCTTAAACCAAAATGTAGCGGACGAATTGTTTGCACGTGGTGAAGCAAATATCGGTGTAACAAAAGTTGGTAATGTACAGTCATTGAAAATGACAACATTAAGCCCTGTTGTGACATTTGAAAATGTTAAAAACCTTTTAGGTCAAGTATTGGCGGAAGCTGACCGCATTAAAGATGCAATTGCTTCTGGTAACTATGTACCACCAATCGACTAATTGAGTTGATAACAAAAAAAGCTCGGTTTATTGCCGGGCTTTTTTATTGCAGATTGTTTTTATTTGGATTGTGTATGAAGACAAGAATACATGCACAAATCATGCATATTTTCAAAAAACAAAAATAATTATGCATGATTTATGGGAAGCAAATTTCTTATTGTATTGGTATGTCCCCAATATTTTGGTCACATTGTTATATCAATATCGTACTTACTTTAAATAATCCCGCGTTAACTGAAAAAAGTAAGTGGCTGTAATTACAATTAAGACAAGGAAGAAGAAATGCAACAAGCGAATATGCTCAATGAGTTTAAACTTATTATTGGCGGTCAACTTTGTTCAGGTGAACAAGGTGAGCTAGAAATTCTTAACCCTGCTACTGGCTTAACTGCTGCACGTTGTGCAAAAGCATCGGTTGCACAGGTAAATCAAGCAGTGAGTGCAGCTAAACAGGTATCTAAAGCTTGGCAACAAGTCTCGCACGATGAACGTAAATCAATTTTAAATAAAATTGCTGACGGTATTGAAAAGCATGCTGAAATGCTCGCGGAGCTGGTTGTGCTTGAACAAGGTAAGCCATTGGCGCTTGCACAAATGGAAGTGCAGGGTGCAATTGGCTGGACGCGTTATGCGGCTGCAATGGATTTACCTGTAGAAGTAATTGAAGACAGTGAAACTAAGCGTATCGAGCGCCATCGCCAACCATTAGGTGTAGTGGCTTCAATTACGCCATGGAACTGGCCACTGATGATTGCAGTTTGGCACATCATGCCTGCATTGCGTGCGGGTAACGTGGTCATTAGCAAACCTTCTGAATACACACCACTCTCAACTTTACGTTTATGTGAAATCATTCAGCAAGAAGTCCCTGCTGGTGTTATTTCAATTGTGGTTGGTGCTGGTGAGATTGGTGAAGCATTATCTTCTCATCCAGATGTGCAAAAAGTTGTGTTTACGGGATCAACTCGAACAGGTCAGCACATTATGGCTGGTGCAGCTCAGCAGCTAAAACACTTAACTTTAGAGCTCGGCGGTAATGATGCTGGTATTGTATTGCCAGATGCAAATATCGATGAAATTGCAGCTAAGATTTTTAATATGGCGTTCTTAAACGCTGGTCAAACATGTGCAGCTTTAAAGCGTCTGTACGTGCATGAAAGCCAATATGAAGCTTTATCTCAAAAGTTAGCTGATATTGCCAACGCCCAAGTGGTGGGTGACGGAATGGCGTCTTCTACAACATTTGGTCCAGTACAAAACCAAATGCAATATAACAAAGTGAAAGCTCTTATTGCCGATGCCATTTCTCAAGGTGCAAAAGCACTTTCAGGACAGCAAAAAGTACCAGAGCAGGGCTACTTTATTGCACCAACTATTTTGACTGGAGTTTCTGACTCTTGCCGCGTGGTGGAAGAAGAACAGTTTGGACCAGTGTTGCCTGTTTTAAAATATACTGATATCAACGATGCTATTGCTCGTGCCAATGACAGTGAGTTTGGTTTGGGTGGTTCAATCTGGTCGTCAGATATTAAAGCAGCGCAGACTTACGCTAGTCAGCTTCAATGTGGTACTGTTTGGATTAATACCCATGCAGAAGTCCTGCCTCATGCACCTTTTTGTGGCTGGAAAATGTCAGGCTTAGGTGCTGAGTTTGGCTTGGAAGGTTTGCTTGAAAATACGATTGGGCAAACGGTTCATATCAGTAAATTCTAAATATTCATTTTAAGGCGGATCTAGTATCCGCCTTTTTATTTTCACTTTTAAGAGTGAAATGCTTAGTTTACTTATTGGGAGTGATGATAGCTCATACTTTTAGGTTTGATTAAAAAATGATTCTGTTCTTTAATTTTTTTAAGAACAATGTAAGACTTTATGTGGCCAATAAAATTATAAGAAAGTAATCTTTCAGTCACAAATTGAGAAAGCTGTTCTAAATTTTCAGCAACGACTTTTAAAATAAAATCTGCATCACCACTAATTGAAAAAGCATCCTGAATGTTGTCTTCAGCTTCAATGAGCTCTTGAAAAGCTTGCTGCGATTTTGCCTCGTGTGTTCTTAGATTAATATGGATCATCGCTGTAACTTCGAGTCCTAGCGCCTGTTGCTGGATGCGTGCCGTGTAGCCTAGAATGATACCTTTTTGCTCAAGTAGCTGCCTTCTTCTTGAACATTGCGAAGCAGATAAACCAATTAAATCTCCTATTTCCTGATTGGTGAGCCGTCCATTCTTTTGTAGTGCCTGAATGATTTGCCAGTCGAACTTATCCATTGCATAAAATCCTTTTATGATACACAAATCATGTATTTTTATTAAAATGCGTTTTCATTATGCACGAAATCTAAAAGATAGATGAAATATTATTTTTCTATGGAATAAAAATTGGTCTCAAAGGATATAGAGCAATGTTCATAGAAATCGGTGAATTTTTAAATCTTCGTTTAAAACAAATGGGTATCCAACATCTCTTTGGTGTACCTGGTGATTTTAACCTCTCATATCTAGAACAAGTTGAAGCAGACCCACAACTCGAATTTATTGGAAATTGTAATGAATTAAATGCTGCTTATGCAGCAGATGGTTATGCACGAATTAACGGTTTTTCTGCCTTGGCAACCACTTATGGTGTAGGTGACTTAAGTGCGATTAATGGTATTGCAGGTGCCTATGCAGAAAATGTACCTCTTATTCATATCTCAGGTATTCCGCCTTTACATGCAGTTCAAAAGGGCACACTAATACATCACACGCTTGTCGATGGTAACTACGACAATATTATGAACTGTATGAAAGAGTTCACAGTTGCCCAAACACGTTTAACTCCAGCAAACGCAGCCTTTGAAATTGACCGTGTATTACGTCAGTGTTTCCTTGAACGCCGTCCTGTGCACATTCAACTACCAGGCGATATTACTCACGTTAAAATTGAAGTATCTGAGCGTCCGCTCGACTTAAGCTACCCAGCTGTTGAACCTGAATTATTGCAGAGTGTGGTAAGCAAACTTTGTGACATTATTGAGAATGCTCAAAGTCCTGCACTTCTTATTGATAATGAAGCTTCAGTTTTTGGTGTAACGTCACTTTTAAATGATTTGTCTCAAAAATGCTCAATTCCATTTGCAGGCATGAATACTGCAAAAAATATTATGGATGAAGGCTCACCTCGTTACATCGGAACTTATGTGGGTGGGGCAAGTCAACCGCATGTAAAAAATATCATTGAACAATCTGACTGTTTAATTGGTGTTGGCGCGCGCTTTACCGATGTAGGCTCAGCTGTATTTACGCATCAAATTGAGACCAAGAACTACATCGAAATTAAATCTTATGGCTTGAATATTTTTGGTCAGGATTTTCCGGGTATTGAAATTGGACAATTACTTGTCGAGCTAAATAAAAAAGTTGCGCCACGTAAATCGACAATACCTCTTCTTGAAAAACAACCACAGAAAGTAATTGAAGCTCCAGCTCAGCAAAAGCTAAGTCAAGATGTGCTTTGGAATTACATTTCAGGGTTCTTAAAAGAAGATGATGTGATTATTGGTGAAGTGGGGACATCAAACTCTGCTTTGTCAGGAATAAAGCTTCCTGCCACAGCTAAATATATTGCTCAGCCGCTTTGGGGTTCTATTGGCTACACCTTACCGGCTTTGCTTGGCAGTTTGTTGGCTGCTCCTGAGCGTCGTCAAATTCTATTTATTGGTGATGGTTCATTCCAGCTTACGGTACAAGAGCTTTCTACCATTATCCGTCATGGTTTAAAACCAATCATTTTCTTGCTGAACAATGGCGGCTACACCATTGAACGTTTAATTATGGGTGAAAACGCTGCCTATAACGACGTGCAAAACTGGAAATACACTGAAATTCCAGCGGTATTTAACGGTAAAAAAGGCCATACAACTTATGTGGTTGAGACTGCTGGACAGCTGAAGAGCGTTTTAGACAACGTTCAGCAAAATGATCAATTAACCTTTATTGAATTGAAACTACCAGCAATGGATGCACCGGTGAGTTTGAAAAAATTTGCTTCTGTGATTGCACGTTTTGACTACGGTGATCGCGGTTACGAAATTTTAAAGGAGCGTTCCCAACCGATTAAATGTAAGGATGCAATCTCTTTTTAAATAGAAGACAGGACAAGTCTTCTCAAAAATTAAATGGACTCACATTACAGCAAATTTATGTCCGAAGATCGGTTCCTGATCTTCGGATGTGGTGCTGAATAAAGGTGTACAGGAAGTGACACCAACATTGGAGATAATGTTATGGATGCAAACAATAAGCACGAGTTAAAACAAGGCTTATCCAATCGGCATATTCAACTCATCGCACTCGGAGGGGCGATTGGTACAGGATTATTCTTAGGTCTATCACAAACAATTAAACTGGCAGGTCCTTCAATTTTATTAGGATATGCAATTGCTGGAATTATTGCCTTCTTAATTATGCGTCATTTAGGTGAAATGGTTGTTGAAGAGCCGGTCAGTGGTTCTTTTAGTTATTTTGCGAATAAGTATTGGGGCAAAATGGCTGGTTTTATGTCTGGCTGGAACTATTGGGTATTGTACGTACTCGTCAGCATGGCTGAATTGAGTGCAATTGGGACATTTATACAGTTTTGGTGGCCTGAAATTCCGACATGGCTGACTGCTTTATTTTTCTTTATTTTAATTAACGGCATTAACTTGGTAAATGTCCGCTTTTTTGGGGAATCCGAGTTCTTATTTTCCTGCATTAAAATTGTTGCCATTTTAAGTATGATTGGTTTCGGTGCTTATCTTTTACTTTCAGGCTCAGCAGGTCCTCAAGCGGGTGTTGCAAATTTATGGCAACACGGTGGTTTTTTCCCGCACGGGATTCACGGTTTTGTCATGGCTTTGGCTGTCATTATGTTTGCATTTGGTGGCTTGGAACTAATTGGTATTGCTGCGGCTGAAACGAAGAAACCTGAAACGACTATTCCTAAAGCAGTAAATCAGATTGTGTACCGTATTCTGATTTTTTATATCGGTGCAATCGGTATTCTTTTATGTCTTTATCCATGGAATATGGTGGCAGAAGGCGGCAGTCCATTTGTTATGATTTTCCAATCACTCAATAGTAACGGTGTTGCGAACGTCTTAAACTTTGTGGTCTTAATTGCTGCTATTTCAGTTTATAACAGCTGTATCTATTGTAATAGCCGTATGTTGCATGGTTTGGCAGAGCAGGGTAATGCTCCTGCAATTTTGAAAAAAGTAAACAGTCGCGGTATTCCGGTTCCAGCAGCAGTTGTTTCTGCATCTATCACAGCAATATGCGTGGTCGTGAATTATCTGATTCCTGGTCAAGCTTTTCAGCTCTTTATGATGCTTGTGGTGGCTGCGCTTGTTATTAACTGGCTTATGATTTCAGTGACTCATTTGAAATTTTCTAAAGCAATGAAATTGCAAAAGCGTCAAACCAAATTTCAAAGCATCCTTAGCCCATGGAGTAACTATTTAACCATTAGCTTTGTGTGCTTTATTCTTATTATTATGGCGATGACTCCAGATATGAGACTTGCCGTGATTTTAGGTCCAATTTGGCTGGCTGTTTTAGCGCTTACGTATTTATTAAAATATCGTAAAAAAATGGTTACGATGCCAGAAGTACAATCGAGTTGATCGCTTAAATTGACAATCATATTGCGGTTACCTGACATAAGGCAGGTAACCCTTTATCTTTTGTCATATTATTTTCATGTTACAAAGAAATTATTATTTTTAGAAATATTTTAATAACCATTTCCATAAACAAAAATTATTTTAATCATCAAACTTAAAATAACTAAATTATCGTTTTTTAATACGTTTATAACATCTTTGTTTTTTATATTTTATAAATACAAAAAACTTATATTTTTAATGAGTGTAATAATACAGACTAATATGCAAGGTAAAATGCCTACTACGATTAAATTAAATAGTTGATAGTAGTCAAAAAATAATAATGTGACAATTAACAATATTGAAATCATTAAAGCGTCATCATACTGTAACTTAATTGTCATATTTTCTATTCACAATGCAGCTATCGAAGAGCGTACAAGCACTCAACAAAAAGTGACGTACAACCTATTGCATTAATGAGAGAGAATAGAATGCGCTTAAATCCACGTCAAATCGCAATTGCGTTAGCAGTAACTGGGGCAGCTGTAACAACGACTGCAAATGCAGCTCGTGATACGATTCAAATTGCTGGTTCTTCAACTGTATTACCGTTTGCCAGCGTTGTAGCTGAAGAGTTTGGTAATACTTTCCCTCAATTTAAAACTCCTGTAGTGGGTTCTGGCGGTTCTTCTGCTGGTTTGAAACAATTCTGTCAAGGTGTTGGCGATAACACAATCGACGTTGCGAACTCTTCTCGTAAAATTAAGAGTACTGAGATTCAAGCTTGTAACAAAGCTGGTGTAAAACAAATTCAAGAAATCAAAATTGGTTACGATGGTATTGTATTCGCGTCTAACTCAAACAAAGCGGCTTATAAATTAAAACCTTACCACGTGTTTGCTGCTTTAGCTGCACAGTTACCTTCAAAAGGTAAATTGGTTCCAAACCCATATACAAACTGGAATCAAATCGATAAAACACTTCCAAATGAACCGATTACTCTTGTAATTCCTGCATCTAACCACGGTACTCGTGAAGTTTTCCAAGAGAAAATGGTTGAAGCTGGTTGTGAAGCATATGAATACTTCAAGAGCTTAGATAAAGATGCTCAGAAGAAAGCATGTTCTACTTTCCGTAAAGATGGCCGTGTAATTGAAATCGCTGGTGACTATACAGAAACATTAGCACGCTTAAAAACTTCTCCAAGTGCAGTAGGTGTGTTTGGTTTAAGTTTCTATGACATGAACCGTGACAAGTTACGTGTAGCAACAGTAAACAACGTTGTTCCATCTGAGAAGACAGTATTGAATGGTACATACCCTGTATCGCGTCCATTGTACTTCTACGTGAAAGGCGAACACTTAAAATCAGTTAAAGGCTTACCGCAATTTGTAGAATATTTCGTAAGCAAGAAAGCAACTGGTAAAGGTTCTAAAGCTGAGCGTGATGGTTTAATCGCGATGTCTGATGCTGAACGTGCAAAAGTTTTGGCTGACTTTAAAGCAGGTAAAACTGTTAAATAAGTTAGTTTGAATGAAGGCTGGTGATCTTAAGAGTTCATCAGCCTTTTTGTCTAACTTGTTTTTCCAAATTATGACAATTGAGAAAACAGTGGAGAGTACATGAATCTGCTACTTATCGGTGTGTTGTTAGCCCTCGTGGCAATTGCATATCAACTTGGGCTGAGAAAGAGCCGTAACATAGCAGGTAAGGGAAGCAACTCGGCGACGTTACATTCTCGTCCTGGTTATTATGGCGCACTGGTTGGTCTTTGGTGCGGTATCCCTGCTTTTTTAATTTTGATCATTTGGAACTTGGTTGAACCAAGTATTTTAAATCATATTATTTTTAATAATATTCCGGCGTCTGTAAGTGCTTCTCTGGATGAAGCGGGTAGAAGTGTATTAGTTGATCGTGTTCAATCAATTGCTTCAGGCTTTGGGGTGAGTGATAAACCAGCAGCTTACGAATTAGCAGCTGCTCAACAGTTTTCCAAATTTCAAACGATTGGCTCTTTTGCCAAATTTGCTGTTGTAATTTGTGCTGCTTTATTAGGTTTGGTTTGGGCAAAGAAAAAAATCAGCCAACAATATCGTGCTCGTAACCAAGTTGAACGTGCCATTAACGTTGCTTTGATTTTATGTTCTGGTGTTGCGATTTTAACCACCATCGGTATCGTAATGTCGATGTTTGGCGAAGCAATGCACTTCTTCCGTTTTGTAAGTCCAATGGACTTTTTCTTTGGCACAGAATGGAACCCAGGCTTTAGTACTTCTGGCAATGCTGAAGGTAGTTATGGTTTATTACCATTGCTATGGGGCACGCTCATGGTCAGTGGTATCGCTCTACTCGTTGCTGTACCAGTTGGATTAATGATCGCAATTTATTTAGCTGAATATGCTTCACCATGGTTCCGCTCATGGGCAAAACCGACAATTGAGGTCTTAGCTGGTATTCCAACAATTGTTTATGGTGTATTTGCCATGATGATTATTGGACCATTCTTTAAAGCTGCGGGTGCTTATATTGGCTTAGAAATTAATGCGACGAGTGCTTTAACTGCTGGCTTTGTAATGGGAATTATGATTATCCCGTTTGTGTCATCTTTGTCTGATGACATTATTACTCAAGTCCCGCGTGCACTACGTGACGGTTCTTTAGGACTGGGTGCGACTAAGTCTGAAACAATTCGTCAAGTCGTATTGCCAGCAGCTTTACCGGGTATTACAGGTGCTTTCTTATTGGCAGTCTCTCGTGCGGTTGGGGAAACCATGATTGTGGTTTTAGCAGCAGGGAACAGTCCACTTTTACACGCAAATCCATTTGAAGCTGTTTCGACAGTGACAGTCACTATTGTAAAACAGTTGACTGGAGATACAGACTTCTCAAGTCCGCAAGCATTGGTTGCATTCGCACTAGGTTTAACACTATTTGTTATTACCTTGGGATTAAATATTGTAGCACTGTACATTGTGCGTAAATACCGTGAGCAATACGAATGAGTACATCAAATACATCATCTCCTATGGATCAGAACGTATTTGATCCGAAAGCTGCTGCTGAAACACGTGAACGACGTAAACAGGTTATTGAAAAATCTTTGGCTAAACGTCATCGCAAAGAAAAAGCTTTCCGTTTTGCGGGTTTATCGGCAGTCGTTATTGGTCTTGCATTCGTTGCTCTCTTGTTCGGTAGTATTTTGGCAAAAGGTTTACCTGCTTTTTGGCAAACTAGTATGAATGTTCCAATTTACTTTGATCCTAAAGTAATTGATGCAGGTCCAGTGCCTGTACGTACTCAAGGTGAAACACCTGCGCATTACCAAGAACGTTATGTTGATTGGCAAACTAAAATGGGTATGGTGGATTGGGATGGCATCATTGTAAATGGAATGATTGCTAAAGATCCTGCACTTGCCTCACAACGTGACTACCTGAGCAGCTTATATGCAAGCTCGGAAGCTTATCGCCTGCGTGATATGGTCTTTGCAGATCCATCATTAATCGGTAAAAAAGAAAATATTACCTTCTTAGGTGATGCGAATGTCGATGTTTGGTTAAAAGGTAATATTGATCGTTCATTACCAGATGATCAGCAACAACTTGATCCAGAAGTGCGTAAGCTTGCCGATGAGTTAAAAGCAAAAGGTGTTCTTGAAAGTACCTTTAATACGACTTTATTTAAGAATCCTGACTCTCGTAGTTCTCCGGCAATTAGTGGTCTTGCAGGTGCATTCATGGGTTCATTGTTCATGATGCTCATCGTGATCATCATTGCGATCCCAATTGGTGTTGCCAGCGCAATCTATCTCGAAGAGTTTGCTCCAAAAAATGTTCTTACAGACATTATTGAAGTTAACATCAATAACCTTGCTGCTGTTCCTTCAATTGTATTTGGTTTACTCGGCGCAGCAATTTTCATTGGTTGGATGCATTTACCTTTATCAGCTCCGCTAGTGGGTGGATTGGTTTTAAGCTTAATGACACTACCAACTGTCATCATTACCACGCGTGCTTCATTAAAAGCTGTGCCGCCTTCTATTCGACAAGCTGCACTTGGTTTGGGAGCTTCTAAGTTCCAAACGATTTTCCACCATGTTTTACCGTTGGCATTACCGGGCATTATGACAGGTGCAATTATTGGTGTTGCCCATGCACTTGGTGAAACAGCACCTTTACTTTTAATCGGGATGAGTGCATTCGTTGCAAGTATTCCAACAACACCATTTGATCAAGCCACTGCTTTACCTGTCCAAGTTTACTTATGGCAAGGTAATGAGTTGCGTAACTTCTTCGAAGGCCGTACTGCCGCTGCGATTATCGTACTACTTGCATTAATGATTGGTTTAAACAGTCTTGCAATTTGGTTACGTAAAAAGTTCGAAGTGCGTTGGTAATAGAGGATAAATCATGAATACTATTGATATTACGAATTCCTTAGAAAAGGATAAGTTAGTGAATACTGAACAATCGCAATTTACAGATAAACCGCTGAATCATGGCACTTCGTATGTTTCGCATTTTGAACCACACGCTTCAAAAAAGCAGAACTCAACTGAAATCAAGATTAGTGCACAAGATGCCCATGTTTATTATGGTGATTTTGAAGCCATTAAAGGTATTGATCTAGATATTTACCAAAACGAAGTGATCGCGTTTATTGGCCCATCAGGTTGTGGTAAATCGACCTTTCTTCGTACTTTAAACCGTATGAATGACACCATTGATGGTTGCCGTGTAACAGGTAAAATTACACTCGATAATCACAATATTTATGACCCAAATCTAGACGTTGTATTGTTGCGTGCTCAGGTTGGTATGGTGTTCCAAAAGCCAAACCCATTCCCTAAATCTATTTTTGACAACGTGGCTTATGGCCCAAAACTTCATGGTTTAGCACGTGATAAGTACGATCTAGAGGAAATTGTTGAAAACAGCTTACGTAAAGCTGGTTTGTGGGACGAGGTTAAGGACCGTTTGAACCAGCCGGGTACAGGCTTATCAGGTGGTCAGCAACAGCGTTTATGTATTGCTCGTACCATTGCTGTTAGCCCTGAAGTGATTTTAATGGACGAACCGTGTTCTGCACTCGATCCAATTGCAACAGCAAAAGTAGAAGAACTCATTTCTGAGTTGTCTAATCAATTCACAATTGTGATTGTGACTCACTCAATGCAACAAGCTGCACGTGTTTCTGATCGTACTGCTTATTTCCATTTAGGTGATTTGATTGAAGTTAACTCAACTGAAAAAGTCTTCACTCAACCTGACCATCAGTTAACAGAAGCGTATATTACTGGACGCTTCGGTTGATTAATAATCAATAAAAGAAAAAGAGCCATGTGCTCTTTTTTTATTTTATAAATGAAAATGACTCTATTTTGCAAAAACGCTATTGAATTTTAACCAAAAGGACCACATCTTAAGGCTATAAAAGATAACTTATGAGCTTAGAATTTTATGTTATTCCATTTGCCTAAACTCCCTGCAGAAATACGTGTTAGTCATTTAAATGCACGTGTAAATGAACAGAGAAAAAAAATTGCACAAACTACGGCAAGCCGTTTAGAACTTTTACAATTAGCTCAACAACTTGCTAAAGAAGCTAAAATTCGCCGTAAAAATAATCAGAAAATTTTTGTTTTAGATTTCAAGGGTGATATTCAAGCTTCGGCAGTTGAAAACTTGCGTGAAGAAATTACTCTGATTTTAGCAACTGCTAAAGCAGGACGTGACCGTATTGTAGTTCGTCTCGAAAGCCCAGGTGGTATGGTCCATGGGTATGGTCTGGCAGCAGCTCAGTTGGTGCGTTTGCGTGATGCTGGTTTTCATGTAACTATCTGCGTAGATAAAGTCGCTGCGAGTGGCGGCTATATGATGGCATGTATTGCAAATGAAATTATTGCAGCGCCGTTTGCTATTGTTGGTTCAATAGGTGTAGTTGCTCAAGTTCCAAACTTTAATCGCCTTTTAAAAGAACACAATGTGGATTTTGAGCTTTACACAGCAGGGCAATATAAGCGTACTGTAACCATGTTTGGTGAAAATACGCCTGAAGGTAAAGCGAAGTTTGAAGAAGAGCTGCAACAAACTCATGTCTTATTTAAGCACTTTGTAGAAAAGTACCGTCCACAGCTTAATGTTGATAAAGTGGCTACAGGTGAGCATTGGTATGGTGAAGATGCTCTAGATCTTAACCTTGTTGATAAACTGCAAACATCTGATGAGTATTTATTAGCTTTATTGCCACAACATGATGTGTATGTCATTAATACACGTAAGAAAGCGACCTTAGGTGAAAAGCTGGGTTTACAGGCAGCGCAAATGGCAGATAGTTTGATCCCTACTGTCATGAACAAGGTAATGGAAAGCCTAGCAAAAGCGAACACGACGCTTGTGCAGGTACGTGATCCAAAACTATAAGTTTATCTAATTCAAATGTTATAAAGGACCAGCTTAAATGCTGGTTTTTTTATAAAGATAATATTCAAAGTTGTCTTATTAAATACGCTTAGATTTTTAATAGAAAGTAAAAAATAATTATTGATAAATATGCTTTTTGAATTGTGATAAACACATGGTTTTGATATTTTAAACAGCAATAAAATAGCTTTTAGATGAACCATTTAAAAAGTTAGACATTTAAAAATATAACTGAAATTTAGGACAGGAAATAATGACAAGAATAATTGTAGCATCCAAAGAGGGTTTGGACGTTCTGCAAGATGGTCAGCTCAATAAGGTCGTGTTAAGTAAACCTTCTATTATTCAAATTGGCGTAAGTCAAAAAGATATAGCATCGGTGGAAAAACAAGGTGGAAGTCTAGTCGTCCATTTAAAAAATGGAGAGACCATTTTCTTAGAAAATTTCTTTAATGAAGTAACGAATACAACAGAACATTCACTTGTTCTTCCGACTGAGCATGGAAAATTTGTTGAGGCACAATTTGATGCTCAAGGTAAGGTGATCGACTATACAGGTTTAAACCATGTCACAGATTTAGCCTATACGAGTACGAGCCAACCAGCTTCGACAATGGCGGTTGATGATTCCCCAACTTTTTCGATGGGTAACGTGCTAAAAGCTGGTTTGGCGGTTTTAGCTGCTGAAGGTTTATATCTTTGGGCTTTTGATAACGATGACAAAGATGACTCTTCAGGACCAGTAGATATCTTAGTTCCTGCTGCACCGACTGCTACTGTTGCTGATGATACTGTTACGGTTAATGGTAAAGCAGAAGCAAATGCAAAAATTTATCTTAAAGATGCTGCTGGAAATACAGTCGCAACGGGTTTGGCAGATGCGAGTGGTAATTTTACAATTAAACTCGATAAGCCTTTAGCAAATGGAAATAAATTAAATGTTTTTGCTGAGGATGCTGCTGGCAATATGTCTAAAGCTGGTGTTGTGACTGGTAGTAAAGACACAATTGCTCCAGATGCTCCCCAAGCTCAGCTGAGTGATGATGGTTCATTGGTAACAGGTAAAGCTGAAGCAAATGCAAAAATTACTGTTTATGATGCTGGTGGTAACGTATTAGGCACTGTAACTGCGAATAAAGATGGTATTTTTTCTTTAAAGCTTACTCCTCCATTGACGAGTGACGCCGGAGGAAAAGTTGTCGCTGAAGATGCTGTAGGCAATAAATCTGAGCCAAGTAAAATCGTTGCTGGAAAAGATACTTTCGCTCCGGATGTTCCTTTAGTTGAAGTCAATAAAGAAGGTACCACAGTTGAAGGACAAACTGAGCCTAATGCAAAAGTTCAGATAAAAGATGCTGATGGTAAAGTGATTGGAACTGGTACTGCAAACGCACAAGGTGAGTTTCAAATCACGCTTTCGCCTGCATTAAAAGAGTCACAAAAGGCAACAGTTGTTGTTGAAGATGCAGCCGGTAATACATCTAAACCTTTAGAAGTTTCTCCAAGTTATGACTCTATTGCACCTGAGAAGCCTGTTGCTCAGATTAATACTGATGGTACAACCGTAACAGGTACAACCGAAGCAAATGCAAAAGTTGAAATCAAAGATACGACAGGTAAGGTCATTGGTACGGGAACGGCAGATGCAAATGGAAAATTTACAATTACGATTTCGCCTGCTTTAACTGATAACAAACATGCTTCAGTTTCGGCGATTGATAGTGCAGGCAATAAATCTGAGGTTCTTGATATTATTGGTACTAAGGACACAACCCCGCCTGCAAAACCTGTTTTAAACAGTGTGGATGATGATGTTGGTGCTCTAAAAGGTGCGATTACTGCTGGTTCAGAAACTGACGATGCAAGACCAAAGCTCACAGGCTCAGGTGAGGCAAATGCAACTTTAACCATTTATGATAATGGTGTTGCTATTGGGATTGTAAATGTAAGTAGTAGTCGATCATGGAGCTTTACGCTCGATAAAGACTTAGCAATTGGTAAACATACTATTACTTTAACTCAAACAGATGCAGCAGGCCTTACAAGTGAAGTGAGTTCACCATTTACGTTTTATGTGGTCGCTCCAAAGGCTGCCAGTTTAAGTGAGGTAGCTGTTGATACTGCTCATACAGAAACTGTATCTGTTGCTGATAGTGTTGGGTTAAATACATTAAAGTTAGTACAAAGCACAACAAATGAAACGGATAGCCAAGAGCAGAAATCTGTGCCATTAGATGATTTGTTAAAAAGCTCTACGTCTAGTGAACCAGACCCAATTGAAGCTCTTTTATCTTCAGCGGCATTAAAGCCTACTCAGGTAAATGATCAGAGTGATATAACTACGAATGCTAGTAATATTACTGCCAATCTTGAGCATGTTTTACCTGATACGACTTCTTCGGTTTTACAAAGCCTTTTAGAACAAACCTATCCTGTTGTCTAAAGTGATCTTAAAAAAAAGCGCTCATTGAGCGCTTTTTTATTTATGAGTTATTTGTTTTAGATGGAATCATGAGTGCAAGAAGTCCATAGAAAATTGCACCAATGGTCGCTAACAGCATATCTTTATGGGCATCCCACATATCGCCTTGTTGCCCATTATAATTTTCGGCTTCTTCCGGAGATAGTCCAATAGCAATTGCCCACTCAATAAGTTCATATAAAACACTTGAAGCCATTACAAATTGAACCACTAGCAAAAATAGACTGAATGGCTTTACTGATGGTAACCACACCTGAAACACGCGATAAGTAAGAGGGTAGAGACAAATACCATAGGCAAGATGAACCAAACGATCATACATATTACGGGACCAACCCATGTATTGATCTAAATTAAAATTGAATGCTTGTTGTATCCAATCATTGTATGGAACATATGAATACAGATAATGCGCACCAACAATATGGATGAGTAAAAACAGTAAATAGAAAATAAAACTTAAAAAATCGAGTCCAATCTTCTTAAAAATAACAAAGAGCAAAATCAACATAAACACTGTGCCCGCTTGATGAAGTAAATATGCTTCAAATTCAATAGGGTGAATAGCTGAAATGACAATCGCAATCAAAAGCAAGCCAAGAGCAATATAGTGTTTAAGTTTGAATTGTTTTTCGATCATTTTATAAAGACTTTATTGTGATTTATATCAGTGTAATAAAAAAGCGAAGCCTAAGCTCCGCTTTTTGTAAACTTTTTAATTAGATTTTGCTAATTAAATCGTTAATTTGTTTCGCTTGTTCGGCTGCATTACCTGTGTAAGTTGCAGGCGTAAGTTCAGCTAAACGCGCACGTTCTTCGCTTGGTACTTGAGCGAGTTCATCACCATTTACGAAATTAACCATCATGTCACGAGTCATTGCTTGACCACGAGTTAATGCTTTTAGTTTTTCATATGGTTTTTCAATGTTGTAGCGACGCATTACCGTTTGAATTGGTTCAGCTAAAACTTCTTGAGCTTGGTCTAAATCTTCATTTAAACGGTTTGCATTTAACTCAAGTTTACCAACACCTTTTAAGCACGCATCGAAAGCAATTAAGCTTTGCGCAAAACCAACACCCATATTACGTAATACAGTTGAGTCAGTTAAGTCACGCTGCCAGCGTGAAATTGGTAATTTTTCACCTAAGTGAGTCAATACTGCATTTGCAATACCTAAGTTACCTTCAGAGTTTTCAAAGTCAATTGGGTTAACTTTGTGTGGCATAGTTGATGAACCAACTTCGCCTTCTTTCAATTTTTGTTTGAAGTAACCTAGAGAGATGTAACCCCATACGTCACGGTTAAAGTCGATTAAAATCGTATTAAAACGACGTAACGCATCAAACAACTCTGCCATGTAATCATGTGGTTCGATTTGAGTTGTATAAGGGTTGAATGTTAAACCTAAAGATTCAACAAAAGCTTGTGCGTGAGCAGCCCAATCAACATCTGGATAAGCAGAAAGGTGAGCATTGTAGTTACCTACAGCACCATTGATTTTGCCCAGCAATTCAACATTTTCAAATTGTTTGATTTGACGAGCTAAACGGTATGCCACATTCGCCATTTCTTTACCCAAAGTTGTTGGGCTGGCAGTTTGACCGTGTGTACGAGACAACATAGGTTGTTCAGCGTGAGTCGTTGCCAAAGCAGAGATCGCATTAAGGATTTGCTTCATGCTTGATACTAAAACTTCACGACCATTTTTAAGCATAAGCGCGTGAGACAAGTTGTTGATGTCTTCTGAAGTACATGCAAAGTGAATGAATTCACCCGCATTTTGCAATTCAGCGATACCAGCGATCTTCTCTTTTAAGAAATACTCAACTGCTTTAACGTCATGGTTAGTCGTACGTTCAATCTCTTTAATCCGGTTCGCATCTTCTTCAGAGAAGTTGCTAACAATTGCATCTAAAGCTGCATTTGTTTCGTTTGAAAAAGGTGCAACTTCAACAATTTCTGGACGGTTAGAAAGTGCTTGTAACCAACGCACTTCTACAGTGACACGAGCATGGATTAAACCAAACTCAGAAAGAAAAGGGCGTAGCGCATCACATTTGCTGGCATAACGTCCATCTAATGGTGATAGAGCGGTTAAAGCGTTCATAACGATTCCTTAATGTTGGAATAAACATAAAACTAAAAAAATCTCGTTTATAGTCTTAAACGACTTGGTACTGTAAACGAGCAAGTGCTTGAATATCCTGTAGCAATTTACGTTTGCTAAAAATCATGTTCCACGAACTACCGCCGAGTTGTCGCCATAAATGGGCCATTTGTAAGCCCGTAAACAAACAAGCACGGATGCGGTTAGTATGGTTGGTATCTTTAAATGCTTCTGCATTACCACGAACTAAAATTCGTGGGTTAATCTGCCCAGCCGTATCAACATAAGTTTGAGCCAAATTGGCTAAAATGCTTGGGTGTAGGTAGTTATTATCAAAAAAAGACAGCTGTTTTAAAATTTTCTGCTGAGCTTTCTCGATGATTGCGACATATTCAGGATTGCTATAAACCTTTTTTTCTAACTGTAAGAGCGACATCGCGTAGGACATTGGCAATTTGGCCGTGCCCATTTTGGGAAGGCGAGACTTAGGCATGTTTGAAAAAGGTTGAGTAATACAATTTTCGAGTGTTTTAAGCCCTAAAGAAATATCTGCCAACTGATTAAAAAAATCTAAGGTTTGAACACCATTATTGGCTGTAGGACGAATATTTAAACTTGCTTTAATTAATAACTCAAAATAGAAGTTACCACTTTCACCAATACTTTGCTGACCCGTCATGGCTGTCATATGGGTGAGCTGGGTGGCCTGAAATACCCCAGCCAAGGCAAGGGCACGGTTTTGGCGAACATTCAAGGCTTGTGATTGTTGAAATGGTAACTCCACCATGCCATTCATTCCCTTAAATAAAATTTGGTGTAGGGGCATTTGTATGGTGAATGACACCCCCGCCTAAGCAAACTTCATCTGAATAAAATACAACGCTTTGACCCGGTGTAACAGCACGTTGTGGTTCATCAAACTCAACGCGAACACCGTGTTCAGTGTTTTCATCAATAAAAATTGTACATGCCTGATCAGGTTGGCGATAACGCGTTTTAGCTGTACAGCGTAATCCTTCAATTGGAATATTTTGTTCACCCGCTACCCAGTCAATTGACTCACTCCACAGTTGAGTGCTTTGCATGAGTGGGTGTTCATGTCCCTGACCAACAACGAGGCGATTATTGGCAAGATCTTTATGTAGTACGAACCATGCACCTTCAGCTGCACCTTTCAAACCACCTAGACCAATTCCACCACGTTGACCGAGCGTATAGTACATCAGACCGTGATGTTCACCAACTTCTTTACCTGTATCAAGTACAATTTTCCCAGGCTGAGCGGGTAAATATTGTTTAAGGAAGTCATTAAAACGACGTTCCCCAATAAAACAAATTCCTGTTGAGTCCTTTTTCTTGGCTGTAGCAAGATCAAGTTCTTCAGCAATTCTGCGAACTTCAGGTTTTTCGATTTCGCCTACTGGGAATAATGTTTTATTAATTTCTCTACCATGAACGGCATGTAAGAAATAGGTTTGGTCTTTATTGTTATCTACACCACGTAATAATGGTGCGTATGCTTCGCCTTTAGAGTTATATGCGGTTTCACCACGGCGTGCGTAATGACCCGTTGCGATAAAGTCTGCACCTAAAGTCATGGCATGATCTAAAAATGCACGGAATTTAATTTCTTTATTACATAAAATATCTGGGTTTGGCGTACGACCAGCAGCATATTCAGCTAGGAAAAGTTCAAACACTCGATCCCAATATTCCATAGCAAAGTTTGCTGTATGCAGCTTAATGCCGATTTTATCAGCTACCGCTTGGGCATCAGCTAAGTCTTCCATTGCCGTACAGTATTCCGTGCCGTCGTCTTCCTCCCAGTTCTTCATGAAAAGTCCTTCAACTTGATAACCCTGTTGAAGTAAAAGTGCTGCAGAAACAGAAGAGTCTACACCACCAGACATACCGACGATGACACGTTGTTGCATAGGACTAGGCATCCAAATGAGAAGTTAATGAGGGAGAGAAGGGGTGCTCATAAATAAGCGATAAAGGATAATGGTGGCCTTTCATAGCATCTTCAACTGCTTTTAGCACAAGAGGGCTACGGGCACGGGCAGATTCTTTAAGTTCATCGGGTGTCATCCACACAGCCGCGACAATGCCTGTATCGAGTTGAGGATCACTTTCAACCTGAGTCACATGCGCTAGAAAACAGAAGCGGTAATAAGTACGATCAGGAAACATTGGCGGGGTATAAGTATAAATACCAAGCAAGGCATCAATTTCAATATGATGGCCTGTTTCTTCAAGTGTTTCTCGAATGGCAGCTTCTGTTAATGACTCACCACATTCCACATGACCAGCAGGTTGGTTAAATACTGTGTGTACAAAACCTTCGCTATGCTCTTCAACAAATAGATAGCGTCCGTCTTTTTCTACGACTGTAGCAACAGTGACATGAGGAGTCCATGCGGCCATAAAAAAGCACCATGATTTAAAAGACGTATAATACGAAATTTAGGGGTTTTTGGCTACGGTGATCTGCTAAACGATATGAGCAATACAACAAAACCATATCGTTTAAAAATCAGAATTTTTAATACTCACAAACAAGATGGATAATTAATCTTCATCTGCTTGTGCAGCTTTATGATTATTTTGCACTTTTATATAATGTCTTGCTGAATAAGGAAGAAATGCCAGTTCTTTTTCAGTCAGTGGTCGCACTTGTTGTACAGGGCTTCCTACATACAAATAACCACTTTTTAAGACTTTGCGTGGCGGAACTAAACTTCCAGCACCAATCATCACATCATCTTCAATAATTACGTCATCTAGAATAACAGTATTGATTCCGACTAAGACACGATTACCGATGGTACAGCCATGTAAAGTCACATGGTGTCCAACCGTTACATCTTCACCAATAATCAGAGGTGAGCCATTCGGTTTGGCATCATTTTTATGGCTAACATGCAACATACAATGGTCTTGTACGTTACTGTTTTTGCCAATTTGAATACTATTTACGTCACCACGGATGACTGCGAAAGGCCAAACAGAAACATTTTCAGCTAAGCTAACGTCACCAACCACAACAGCCATGTCATCGATATAACAGGTTGTATCTACTTGGGGGTGGTGTTCAAGATAAGGACGAATGTTCTTTGCCATGAGTAGTATCAAAATAAAATTTAGTCGAATTATAAAATAAAAAAGCACTCAGGCTAAATAGCATGAGTGCTTAATTCAACTATTCAAAAATTAGAATAAGTTGCTGAAGAATTGCTTGATATGGTCGATTAAACGAGCAAAGAAACCTGCTTCTTCAACTGGCTTTAATGCAACTAACGGCTTTTCAGCAATTACTTTGCCGTCTAGGCTAGCAACAAGTTTACCGACAACTTGACCTTTTTGAAGTGGTGCATTTAAGTTAGGTTGAACGACTAACTGAGTTTTAATGCCATCAGCTTTACCTTTAGGCATAGTCACACTAAAGTTTTCAGCCAAACCAACTTGAACTTCATCTTCTTTACCAAACCAAACTTTTGCTTTTGCAAGAACCTGATTTGCTGGTTGAACATTTGCAGTTTCAAAGTTGGCAAAGCCCCAAGCCAATAATGCACGTGTTTGATCAGCACGTTCAGACATGCTTGGAGTACCAAAAATTACTGAAATTAAACGCATTGGACCACGTTTACTTGACGTTGTTAAGCAGTAACCCGCTTCTTCAGTATGGCCTGTTTTTAAACCATCTACACTTGGGTCTGTATAAAGCAAGGCATTACGATTACCTTGTTTAATACCATTAAAAGTAAATTCTTTTTCAGAGTAAATTGGATAGTATTTTGAACTGTCTTTAATAATATGTTGTGCTAACACAGCCATATCTTTTGCAGTTGAATAGTGACCTTCCGCTGGCATACCAGTTGAATTAATAAACTGGGTGTTTACCATGCCGATACGTTTTGCTTCCTGATTCATCATATGAGCAAACGTGCCTTCATTTCCGGCAATATGTTCAGCCATTGCTTTTGATGCATCATTACCTGACTGAATAATAATACCGCGGAGCATTTCTAGAACTGTCGCTGTACCATTTAAAGGCACATACATACATGATTCAGAACTACTTCCTTTACACCATGCAGACTCGTTCATACGAACCTGCTCATTTTCAGTGAGTTCACCTTTTAATAATTTTTGTTCAATGATGTAACTAGTCATCATTTTTGTCATAGACGCAGGTGCAAGCTTTTCGTTTTCATTTTTAGAAGCGAGAATTTGTCCTGTCTCATAATCCATTAATACATAAGACTTATTATTTAATTCTGGCGGAGCTGATAAGACAGTTGCTGCATAAGAAAAACTTGGTAAGAGGAGTAGGGCAGCAATAGCGCTTTTTCGAGTCATTCTAGGTAATTCCAATATCTTGTATGAAGCAGAAGAACCTAGCATTTTAGGATAAAGCAAAGCCGACTTCTACGGGAGAAGTCGGCTTTTTCAAACAGTATTGTAACTCAAGAGTTTTTTACTAATTTAGTTTTGCGATTGATATGCTTTCACGTCTTGGCAAACTAATGTGTTTTGTTCATCGCCGGCAGCTTTCGCATCGCTACGTGCTTCTTTTAAGTATTTCTTGAAAGCTTTGTCTTTACTACGTTTTTCTAATGCAGAAACAGCATCAGTTTCATTTGGTAGGTAGTCTTTAACTAAACGTTCATAGCCTTGAGAAAAATCAGCATCTTTTTTACCAATCAAACTTGGACAAATTTCAGAAAGTACTTGAATTGCAGCTAATTCTTCAGGAGTTGTACCTTGTTGTGGAGTGACTTCAACAACATTTTCATTTTCGGTTTTCTTTTCGGTTGTTTTCTTCTTATCAGCAGCAAAACCAGCTGTTGCCATGCTCATAAGTAAAACCAAAGAGAGCGATTGAACTAAGCTTTTCTTCATAAACATCGATAACCCAAAATAAAATTTCTAAAAATATGCCGTTAGCTTAACTAATTTAGAATTTAAAAAAATGGAAAAAATGTATTGTTATGTTGGTTTTCTGCTTAATGGCAAACAGAAAACCCAAAATGAATAAGTTTCTAGATCACAAAAGGGTAAGATCTATTCTTTATAATTAACGATCTCTTCACAGAGCTCATGTTGCTCATGATGGTCCATTTGTTTTGCAGCAAGACGAGCTTCATTTAACAGATTTTTAAATTCAGCATCGTTTTTTAGCGTCGCTAAGGTCATTGATTTATTTGAATAACTGCTTAAATACATTGCAATAATTTTTTGAGCATTTGACTCAAGTTTTTTATTTGTTCCGACAAAAGCTGGACAGATTTCCTGCAAAACTTGTGTTGCGGCAATGTCATCTTTAATTAAGCTATCAGCCTCTTGTGTTGAGATGTCCTCATCTGCAAAAACCGCTTGCGTACACAATGTGATACTGATCCCCAATACCTGAAAAAAAGGAGCGAAAGTTTTCATTTTTTCACAATTTTATAATGCTATGGAGGCATAAATATATATAATTCAACAAATAATTCAATTGTGAAAACCATTAGGTTTATTTGTAGAGAAAGATTTTTGTGAATATTTTAATTGCGAACGATGACGGTGTTTTTGCGCCAGGTATACAAGCTTTAGCTGAAGCATTAAGACCACTTGGACGCGTGGTTGTGGTTGCACCAGAAAGTGAAAGAAGTGGTTTTTCAAGTGCATTAACATTGGATCGTCCATTACGCCCAATTCAAATTGCCGAAGATGTCTGGGCGGTGAATGGTACGCCAGCAGATTGCGTTTATTTATCCATGAACGGTTTGTTTGATTTTGAGTTTGACTTGGTCGTGAGTGGAATCAATAGTGGTGCAAACTTGGGAGATGACGTTTTATATTCGGGAACGGTAGGGGCCGCTTTTGAAGGCCGCTTAATGAAACAGCCTGCAATTGCCGTATCTTTAGCTGGCCCTGACGTGCGCGCTTATAACAATAAAGAAGATTATGCTCAGGCTGCTCAGTGGGTACATGATTTTATTGCAAGCGGATTACCATCTTTGCCTCCACGACATATCTTTAATATCAATATTCCTGATGTGCCGCAGTTAAAAGGAGCACAGATTACATATCAAGGGCGCCGTGCTCAATCTAAGCCTATTACTAGTCATGTCGATCCACGAGGCCGTCAAGTTTATTGGATTGGCTTAGCCGGTGAGGCGGTTACAGATCCGCAACGTGTTTCTAGCCAGATTCAATCTGATTTCTTTGCCGTTGCAAACGGTTATGTAAGTGTTACGCCTATTCAAATGGATGCAACAAATTATGCTGTTTTAGAAGATTTACAGATCAGTTTGAGTCAATAATTTGCCTCGAATGTTATAACTTTGTGAATAAAGAAAAAGAGGAACGTGTTTCCTCTTACTTTTTTGGTACTCTTAGCCGAAATGATTTGTAGCATTTAGTGAGGGAGATCAATGCATTTAATTGGGCAACAAAGTAGAGTGCATATCCAAAAAGACAAAATAATGAAAATTATGATGCTGTCTGTAGCGGTAGGTTTTACTGCGGTTATGGCAGGATGTGCGTCTAAACCACAAATTAATAATAGTTCTCGCTATGCAATGGCTCCTAACTATTACACAGTTCGTTCAGGTGATACTTTAAGTGGTATCGCAATGCGTTATGGCCTTGACTATATTAGTATTGCCGAAATGAATGATATTGCTCCGCCATATCGTATTTATGTTAATCAGTCTTTGCGTTTGAAGAAAGGTTCTTCACCAAGAACTGTATCTACGCAAGTCATGACTCAACCTGAGCAAATCAAACGTCAAACCATTGCTCTACCAACCACACAACCTGTTACCCCAGTAACTCAGCCTACAACGACCGCACCATCAACGAATACGACAGTGACTTCAGTTGCACCGAATTCTAGCCTACGTTGGATAAAACCGAACAATGGGCCAGTGATTCAAGGGTTTAATTTGGCAAATAATGTCAAAGGAATCCGTTATGGTGGAAATCAGGGTGACCCTATTTATGCTGCAGCAGATGGTCAAGTTGTCTACGCGGCAGATGGCTTAAAAGAATACGGCAATTTAGTTTTAATTAAGCATATTGACGGTTATATCAGTGCCTATGCCCACAATAGCAAGATGTTGGTGAAAAGTGGTGACAATGTAACTGCTGGACAAAAAATTGCCGAAATGGGCTCTACAGGAGCATCTCAGGTTATGCTTGAGTTCCAGATCCGTTTGGATGGCAAACCAATTAATCCTGTAAATCTTTTACCAAAATAGCTAATGCATAAAACTTAGGTTTCCTCGTATAATATAATTGGTTGCTTTCATTACAACAATAAGCATTTTTTTATAAATTTAGAATTAGATTTGAGGAAACCTATGTTAGATCAGCTTCGTGCGATGGGTGTTTTTGCTTGTGTGGTTGAAAAAAGTTCATTCAGTGGTGCGGCACGTGAATTAGGAATTACAACAAGTGCAGTGAGCCAGCAGATTCGCTCCCTCGAGCATGAAATGGATGTGATTCTATTACATCGCTCCACTCGTAAACTTAGTTTGACAGAAGCCGGACAGGCTTTTTTTTCAAGCTGTCAAGAGATGTTGGCGGCGGCTGAAAGGGGAAAAATCAGAATTAATGAGTTGAGGGATGACTTAATTGGGGATTTGCGTATAGCAACAACTCCTGATTTAGCAGTTCAGCACATTATTCCTGCATTATCTCACTGGATGTCAGCTCATCGCGGTTTATCTGTGCATTTTGAGGTTGGACATCGTTATATCGATTTGATTGAAGAGCGAATTGATATTGCAGTACGTATGAGCTCTACTCCAGTAGAAGAGAGTAGCTCTGTCATTCCAATGGCTTTTGTAGATCAAATTTTAGTAGCTTCTCCAAGTTATCTAAATCAGTCTAGTCCAATTGTGCATCCTAATGATTTAAGAGATCATGAGTTATTGTCGATCAATGTCATGAACGACGCACATCATTTCCATTTTCACCATGTAAAAACAGGTGAGACACTGAATATTGAAATGCAGAGCCGTTTGCAGAGCAATAATTTACAAGTTGCAAAAGCGTTATGTCAGCAAGGGCATGGTATTGCACGAATTCTATATTTAGATGCTCAAAAAGAGTTAAAAAATGGTTCTTTGATTGAACTCATGCCAGATTGGAAATTACCAACTTTTACTTTGTATGCAGAAGTTGCCAAACATGATCAACAACCAATGAAAATTCAGCGCTGTGTTGAAGCACTTAAACAATATTTTAGTCAATTAGCAGGAGGACGAGCGATCCAAATCGTTCGCTAATTTTGCCACTCTAAAAGTAAAAAGGGCCTGTATTTGACAGGCCCTTTTTTATTATTTCTGTTTTAAGGTTGCAACTTCTTCTACACTTTCTTGTGGTAGATCTTCCGCAGTAAGTTCTTCATGCTTCTTAATTTTTTTCTTATTTTTCTTTTTCTTCTTTGGCTCCTCTTCAATTTCTGCGCCATCTTCAATGGCTTGCCAATATTCGAGTTGCTCCATTACAGCAGCATAAATAGAGTGTTTACTGTATTTACCTTTTTTGTCGAGTGTACCGACAGGGCGGGCCATTAGAATTTCAAGCGCCTGATCAATCGTATCAATCGCATGTATATGGAATTTACCACTTTGTACCGCATCAATCACATCTTGGCGTAACATCAAATGCTGCATGTTTTGCCGAGGAATAATGACGCCTTGTTTGCCAGTTAAACCTTGTAATTTACAAGCATCATAGAAGCCTTCAATTTTTGCATTTACACCACCAATTGGTTGAACTTGGCCTAACTGGTTCATAGAACCCGTAATTGCCCATGATTGATCAATTGGTATTTGGCTAATTGCAGAAATTAATGCAGAAAGCTCGGCAACTGTTGCACTGTCACCGTCTACTTGCCCATAACTTTGTTCAAATGCAAGCGCAGCAGAGAAATGTAAAATCTGTTCACGACCAAAGTGAGCTTTTAAGAAGCTCGACATAAGTAATACGCCTTTGGCATGTAGTGAACCACCAAGCTCTACACTACGTTCAATATCAAGAATATCGCCGCCACCTTGATAAACAGATGCCGTCAAACGTGAAGGTAAACCAAACTCAACATCTGCATAGTGAATGACAGAGAGGGCATTGATTTGGCCTAAACGATGACCAGAAGTTTCGATTAACTGAGTTCCACGTGACAGATCTTGCCAGTAAAGTTCTCTTAAATAGCCTAAGCGATACTGTCTGTGTTGTAGTGCCAAGTTAATGTGCTGGTCGGTTACAAGCTTTTCATTGGCTTTAAATGCATGGTGATGTGCTTCGCGAATGAGGTCGCCCAAAGTTGAAGCATGTAACGACAGTGAGCTTTGGTCTTCTGCCTGACGACTTGAATCGGTTAGTAAAGCTGCTAAAGCACTGCGATCAAACGGAAGTAATTTATCCGCTTGTACATAATCAGCAATTAGCTGCATGTAGGCTTGTTCATTTTCGTCATTACGTTGTAATGTATCGGTAAAATCGGCACGAATTTTAAAGACACTACCAAGCTCTGGTTCTACTTCTAAAATTTCATAATAAATCTCAGGCTCTGCCATAAGAACCACTTTAATATCAAGTGGAACAGCAGCAGGTTCAATCGAGATAGAGCCTGTTAATGTCAGCATATGTTCAAGAGAAGAAAGCTTGAGCTGACCTGATTTCAAGGCACGCTTTAAACCTTGCCATGCATAAGGCTGTTCGAGTAATTGCTCGGCCTCAAGCATTAAAAAGCCACCATTCGCTTGATGTAGGGCACCTGGACGAATGAGCGTGAAATCTGTGGTAATTGTGCCATTGTGAGTAAGTTGTTCAACATGACCAAGCAAGTTGTAGTGCGTTGGGAAATCTTCAAAAATAACCGGTGCACCACTATTTGGTTTGTTTGAGACAATTACATTAGCCTGATAACGTGCCGGCACACGATTGAACATTGCCGGAGCAAAGTCATCTTCTTCTTGCTCTAAAATGAGTTCAACATTATCAATTACATCTTGAGCATATTGTTTTAAATAATCTTCAAGGCCTTTGACTTGACCATATTTATTTAAAATCAAATCCATGCGTGGCTTAACCACTTGAGTCGCGATGTCTCGATTCAACACAGAGACTTTGTCACGTGCGTCATCTTCTAAATCACCTAAATGCAAACCAAGACGCTCGAGCTTTTTATCCATGTAGCGAACATTCGCCGCAATTTCAGCACGTTGCTTAGTATTTAAAGCATCAATTTCTGTTTGAGTCAGTTCTTGCACCTGATCATCTTTTACTTGTACAGGTACAAAGCCATGCCTTTCATTACGGGAGATGAGTTTTAAATCGAGCTCTTCACCTTCTTTGGTTAACTCGACAAGCGCTTGTTGCTGTTCATCTCCAGTTTCCTCACGGATACGCTCAATACGGTTATGATAGGTCTCGGCACTAAAACGGCGTTCAAGCTGTTTTAAAATAATTTGCCAAGTTTGATGAAGGGCATGTTGAAACTTAGTTCCTTGTCCAGCAGGGAAGCGTAAAGCAAGTGGTTGGCGTGCCTGCTTAAAATTATATACATATACCCAGTCATCTGGAGTAGGCATTGTTTTCGCATGTTGTTGGAGTAAACGCTTAATCATGGTGCGTTTACCCAAGCCTGCTGTTCCTACTGCAAAAATGTTATAGCCAGAGTAGGGTAAGGAAATCCCTGCTTCTACCGATGCTTTGGCACGGTCTTGCCCTAAAAAGTTATTAAGCGGTTTTATACGTTTTGTAGAAGCTGGAATTTTTTCAAAATCTGGAATATGTGTTAGTTGTTCGGGTTTTAAGGCTGTTTTATCCAAAGTCATTTTTATATCAGGTTGCTCAAAAGCTGAAGGAAATGCATTTATTGTGACGTTTGTGGTGTTTGTTTTAGCGAGTGATAAAGTTGAGATGGTCACTTGATCAAGTTTTTGTGTCACTGTTGATATCCAGCAAAAGAAAACGAAGGTTGAAGCTTAAAGGTATACAGGTTTAGCATAAAATATCAAGCAAACTTGCCGTTTTTATCGCCAAAACAAAATTGATTGCATAAAGAATCTTGAAAGCAATTGTAAGAAGGGTTTGAATAGGCACATTTATAATTTATGGAAAATAAAAAACGAATGAGTGCTGAATCAAAAGGGTGGAAAAGTTCCTTTATGGCCTTCTTGGATCGCCGAGCAATTATTATGTTGTTTTTAGGCTTTTCATCAGGAATTCCCATATTTCTAATTTTTTCAACTTTATCATTTTGGTTGACTGAGGCTGGAATTAACAGAAGTACTATCACGATGTTCTCTTGGGCAGCTTTGGCTTATTCGTTCAAGTTTATTTGGGCACCCTTGATAGATAAATTACCACTTCCTTATTTAACAAGAAAAATGGGGTTAAGACGTAGTTGGCTATTAGTTGCACAAATTTTGGTTATCTGTGCAATTTGCTTAATGGCATTTACAAATCCCTTGCCGAATACTTCTGATTTTGGCTCATTTTCAAATCTGACCATTATGGCAGCAGCTGCTATTTTCCTTGGCTTCTCTTCAGCTACGCAAGATATTATTGTTGATGCTTATCGTATTGAATTAACTGAAGATCCTAATGTGCAAACTGTTTTAGCTTCAACGTATAATGCTGGATATCGTACTGCTACAATCATTACACAATTAGGTGCGTTATTATTTGCAGCTTCACTGGGTACGGCTGTTGGTAATTATATATATGAAGCTTGGCGAACTACATATTTATTAATGGCAGGCCTCATGGGTATAGGAATAATTACAACATTATTTATTCATGAGCCTGAAGTTAAACGTATTCAACATCACTATCAAGCTAAAGACTATTTTCAGTTATTCTCGGTTTTTGTTATTTCAACCATCGTTTTTGGGATTAGCTTTTACCAAATTGGTTTAATTTTTGATTCGTTTTCTATCGAAGATGCTTTTTTAAACTTTCTACTTTTAGTCATTAAATTTTTAATTAGTATATCAATTGCGGTTATTGTAATTTTTGGGTTAATTAAGTTTGGTCTAATTAATAAGAAAATTGTTGTAGAAACATGGTTGTCACCTTTACTAGATTTTTTTAAGCGATATGGATTAAAAGTTGCTTTAGCAATTTTATTGCTAATAGGTTTTTATCGTATTTCAGATGTCGTTGCTGGTGTAATGGCTAATTTATTCTATTTAGACTTAAATTTTGATAAAGAGGAAATTGCTTGGTTTAATAAGTTTTTTGCAATCTTCTTTGTCATATTGGGTGGTTTTCTCGGAGGAATGTTAGCGCAACGCTATAATGTAATGAAAATGATGTTGTTAGGAGCAATTTTAGCAAGCACTACCAACTTGATTTTTGTTGGATTAGTTAAATCTGGCGCTACTATGCAAAATGTTCAAGTTCATATAGGGGATCACACTTATACTACAAGCCCTGATGAAGTGGGAAATTGGTCACTAAAATTCCCGAGTAATACATTGACGTCAGCTCAGAATGAAGTCTCAATTAATTCTCAGCCTGTAGGCTATGCTGAACCTTTAAAGATAAACCTTCCATTAAAATTATTTAACTCAGAATCACAACCAGATATTTATGTTCAAGCAATTGGTGGAGATAATCTTTTATATAAAGATGAACTGAAAAAAGATGTAATTCTTCATGGTAGTTTATTGAATCTACCTAAAAATGGTGGGCTAAAATCAGTTAGTATTTTATTGAATTCACAAAATAAAATAGAAGGTAAGATTAAAGGTAGTGACTGGAATGTTATTATTCCTGGAAATGATCTTGCTAAACTTAATTCAATACAAGTAGAAGCAAATTATGAAGCCAATAAGCAAATACATACTTTAACTTTAAACCATTCTTATCAAAAGCAACTAGAAGAAAATCAACCTCGTTATCGTATGAGTTTATCCGATATTCCAGCGATTCCGATTGATAAAAATGTTGATATCGAATTGAAAGGAAAAGTAGTTGTTCCTTATAGCAAAGTTTGGTTAGTAATGGGTATCATATTTGATAACTTAGCCTCTGGATTAGCTGGGGCAGTTTTTATTGCATTTCTTTCTAGTTTAACTAGTGTGTCATTTACTGCCATGCAATATGCTATTTTTAGCTCGCTAATGCTGTTGTTACCAAAAACGATTGGTGGTTACTCAGGTACAATAGTGAATCATATCGGTTATTCAGGCTTTTTTACGGCTACATTTTTGATGGGATTACCAATTTTATTACTCGTGATTTGGGTAGGTAAGTTGTTGGCTAATCAATCATCAAAATGAAAGTTTCCTAGGAGATAAATATATGCGAATGCTTCATACAATGTTGCGAGTAGGCAATTTAGAACAATCTTTAAAGTTCTATACCGAAGTATTAGGGATGAAGTTACTTCGTAAGCGTGATTATGAAGAAGGGCGCTTTACACTGGCATTTGTTGGTTATGGTGATGAAGAAACCAATACCGTGCTTGAGCTTACACATAACTGGGATACATCAAGTTATGATTTAGGTAACGCTTATGGTCACATTGCCATTGGTGTTGACGATGCCTATAAAGCGTGTGAAGAAATTAAAGCACGTGGTGGCAAAGTTGTGCGTGAAGCGGGACCAATGAAAGGTGGTGTAACCGTTATCGCATTTGTTGAAGATCCAGATGGTTATAAAATCGAATTGATTCAACAAGATGCTAATGCGACAAATAACTAAAAATTGACTGTGATGCTTTAAGAATTAGTTCTTAAAAGCCTAGCTTTATTTTTTTAGCCCAGTATGATGAACGCTTGACCAAATGGTCAATTTATCAACTGGGTTTTTTATTTATCTAGAATAATCATAGGATATGGCTATGCTGAAGTTATTGGCTCTTGATCGATTTACAGTTTTGTTAGTTGGAATGGTACTACTAGCAACATTTTTTCCAGTCAGTGGTCAAGCAGCTCAATATTTCAATACACTGACCACAGTCGCAATTGCAATTTTATTCTTTTTACATGGTGCGAAACTATCACGTGAGGCTGTGATTGAAGGTATTTTGCATTGGAAAATGCATTTATTGGTCTTCGCATTTACTTTCTTTATTTTCCCTGTAATTGGTCTGTTGGCTAAGCCGATTTTGTTGCCTCTATTAGGCCAACAGCTGTACTGGGGTTTTTTATTTATGTGCTTTTTACCTTCTACAGTTCAATCCTCTATTGCATTTACATCAGTGGCAAAAGGGAACGTGGCGGGAGCCGTGTGTAGTGCATCTTTTTCAAACTTGATTGGTATGTTTATTACACCAGTATTGGTGAGCTTCTTTATTTTAGGCCAAAGCCAACATGGATTTGACCCGACGACTTCAATTATACAAATTACATTATTACTGTTAGTGCCATTTATTTTAGGTCAATTATTACGTCCTTATATTTTCCCTTATATGGCAAAAGTTCCGAGTATTGTTAAAGCATTCGATCAAGGCTCAATTTTGATGGTGGTCTATGGCGCATTTAGTGGAGCCGTAGTTGCAGGTCTTTGGCATCAAGTAAGTTGGAAAACTTTACTCATTCTAACAATTGCGTGTTCAGTACTTTTAACAATTATTATGCTATTAGCACTTTACCTACCACGTGCTTTAGGTTTTAACCGAGCAGATCAAGTCACGGTTTTCTTTTGTAGCTCTAAAAAGACCTTGGCAAGTGGTGTTCCGATGGCACAAATCTTATTTATTGGTCAGCCTTTAGGCATGATTGTGTTGCCTATTATGATCTTTCACCAAATCCAATTAATGGTGTGTGGGGTGATTGCAAATTACTGGGCTAAATCGAAAGATTAATTCGCAAAAGAAAATTATTTGACGTATAATGTTGCCCACTTGTTGTGCTTAGCTCTAACCCTAGAGGTTTCGGTGGGCCAAAAGAATGGTCTGTTGTGGTGTTGATCTGCTCATTTTGAGCCTGTCCTCAACTTAAGTTGAGAGTGATCAATTGCGATGACAGCTTAAGCCTTTCTTCCAATTAGGAGTAATCGACGATGCGCGCCGATATTCACCCAAAATATGAAAAATTAGTTGCAACTTGTTCTTGCGGTAACGTAATCGAAACTCGTTCTGCTTTAGGTAAAGAAACTATCTACCTTGACGTATGTTCAGCTTGCCACCCATTCTACACTGGTAAGCAAAAGAATGTAGACACTGGTGGTCGTATCGACAAATTCAAACAACGTTTTGCTGGTATGTCTCGCTCTATCAAGCGTTAATACTGCAACACGAAACAAAAAACGGGCTTTATGCCCGTTTTTTGTTTTTCACTACAAGACCATTATTGGTCTTGTACGTCTGTTAATCGATCAAGTTTTTTCTGGAAATAGCGCCCTTGCAAGAAACGCGTTTCCACATTCCAAGCGTTTGCAAATAGGTTCATATCATCTAGATCACTCAGTAAAATTCCTACAGGTTTTACGGTCAAATAGTTCAAAACCTTTTCTTGTAATCGTGCTAGTCCCTCATCTGATTTTAATAGCTCTGTTTCCTTCGACTGTAGTTTTAAATATTGAACATCGAGTTGCTGCAATATTGATTCACTATAAGTAGAAGAGTTGAAATCCCGAATCGAAATTTCTGCGCCGTGTTGACGCAAACGAGCTATGTGTTGTTGGACAGTTGCAAGATGAGGCTGAACAGCTTGTTCTGAAAATTGTAAAACCAATGGGCTTTCAAGCTTACTACCAATAATGGTAAGTAGTTTTGAAATCAATTCAGGAAGTGATTTATCTTTAAGCAAGATATCAATATTCAGGTTAATAATCAGTTTAGCTTTAGGGTACTGAGTAATAAAGTTATGTAGTTGCTTACAAGCCTCAACCAAAATCCAGCGATCTAATTGAATAGAAAGTTCACTGTCTTCTCTTAATTCAGCTAAGTCATTTATGTCATACCATTGATCATCGCTAATAAAACCGCTAGTCACCTCATAGTTATGAGTTTCTTGATCGTGTTTATCGTAGATTTGCTGATATTTTAAATGAATTTCACTTCGAGCTAGCCGCTGCTTTAATTGCTGTAATAAAGAGGACGGCAAAGGAGCATCAACTTGTTCAAGGCTTAAATCAAGTGATATAGGAGATTTGACAGGCTCAGGAGCAATAATATCGATAGTTGGTGCTAACTCAATTTCTGACTTCGCTTTAGGTAGCTCTTGCTGACTTGTTTGATTGAGTAGCTTTGCAAAGCTATCTTCATTTAAAGATTCAGTTATTGGTGCATAACTTAGCTTAAATTGGATCGAGTAGTTAAGCTCATTAATCTTCAATAAATGCTCTTTTTGCAAACTTTGCAGACTAGCCAATTGGGCGTTAAGAACAGTGCTGTTTTCAGCTTGTAAAATTCCAACATATGCACCAAGTTCAATATTAAAAATCGGCATTTGCGCATGTTCTTTTAAGAAACTTATTAGCTGATTGAAATATTGTGCAGGTGTTTGCCAATCTTGTTGGAATACTCGTTCTGGGCATTGATTTAATCGAAATAAAATTAATGCGTTGGCTTGAGCAGGGTAGGACGATAGTTGTCGATTAATTTGTTGCCACGGTGTATTTACACCATAACTTTTTTCGGAAAAAAGTGTATTTGCAGGCGTTTTCAAATCCAGTTGATAGTCAATCGTTAACTGCACGGCATCTTCTTCCTGACTAGGAATAAACTCCAGTTTTAAAGCATTGTTACCTGCAATTGCTGTATGCTGACTCAGAATTTCAAAACGTGCCTGATCAAATTGGCCTAATGAAATTTTCTTAAATCTTTGTTTAAAAACATTTAAATCATTGGGTTGTAAAACATCTAATATCGGTAGACCAATAATCTCTTCTTCTTGTTTAAAACCAAAAAGGTTGAGATATTCTGTGTTTGCCTTAACATGCATCCCTTCTTGAAAAAGGGCAACTGCTTTATGGCTATTGTTGACCAATGTTTGTGTATGGGAGTGAATTGTTTCTAACTCATTTGTCAGGCGTTGTTCAGTCTGTAGTAACTGGCTATACGACAAGGTCCGAATAAGAGTGATGTAAAAATAATCTAATGGTTCTAATGGAACTACATCATAAATACCTTTTTGAATATAAGTTTGATATTGCTGAGATTGATAATCTTCAGGTTGTAATAATAAAACAGGTAAATTTGGCTGCTCAGATGCTTGAATGAGGGAGAGAGTTTGTTCAATTTTTAGGTCATAAGCACGACCAAAAATAATAGCATCCCACGGCGTATTTAACTGTTTTTCAAAACTTTTTAAATCATCAAGTAATAACGCCTGAACTTGATAATCATTCCCCAATAATAAATTTAAAATCTGGTTATAACGTAGCTGGTTGTCATCAATAATGAGTAAACGTGTTTCAGTACGTTTTAACTTTTTAGATAATAAAGAGTTTCTCACTTTAGTGCTTCCCATAAATCTTGAGTGCTAGAGTTATTACCCTTTTTCATCATGAACTGATCAAGCAGACCTTGTTGCTGCTCATTCAAAAGTTCGAAATGAAATTGAATAAAACTTTGCGTAATGAGTTGTGCTTTGAGTAGATACACTTTGATTTCTTCTGTCCCCAATCGTAAATGAATTGTTTGTTGCTCTCTAAAAATTTGAGAGCCCGGTAAAATAAGCGTATTTTGTATTTCTTCTAGATTTTGTGTTTGTAGTAATAGTGCGGGATGATAATTGCGAGTATGACGTTCCGCTTGAATATGCACTGAACAAGGGAACATGGCTTGCGACAAAATCTCTAAACCTAACTCTAGAGATTTTTCTGTCGATTGCTTAATCCAGCGAATTACACCGCCGCGCCATTGTCCATGCAAAGTTTCTTTAACTAAAATGTATTCGCCGGTTCTTAAGTTTTTCGGTGCTTCGCCAGACCATTTAATACGATACCCATTGACACTAATATCGAGAACGGTGGTTTGATAAATGGTTTTACTTTCACGACTCAAGCGTTGATAAGAGCTTGTTTGTTGTTCTTTTTTCTCTAAGTTGGATAAAACTTTAGCTTCGCTTTGTAAATTATAGTTATGGTTAAGCTGTAGCGTTTCTTCGAAGTTTTTTGCTTTCGATAGATAGAAATGGGCAGTGCTTAAACCAAAACAAATTTGGAGCTCTGCATTGTACTCATAACGTTCATGACGACGTTGAGCAGTGGTTCCTAAAATCGTTTGAACATGAAACTTTAAAGCTGGGCTTAAATAAAACTTCTCATTCTTAGAAATATATTGAGCATTTTTATGCATCGTTGCAGTGACATGCTCAAGTAAAGCTTGTGTGCCTATGAAGATGCTAGGGTTAAAGTTTGAGCTACGCTTTGTATTATAAACAGGTGGATGGTCTTTATTTGGGTCGACCACATATTTCGTTAACGCGGTATCTTTCGGCAAAATATGAATCATTCTTGCCCAGTCAAAACTACATTGAAATAATGCCTGAATTTCTGACTGACGAATCTGGTTCGTATTTAAAATATCGAGCAAAATCAACTGAGCATAAGCTTGTGTAATATTTGCTAAAGGGTGCTGTATGCCCTGAATATGGTTAATATTGATGAGATTATATTTATGTTGAACTGCGGTTTCATACAGCTGATGCGCTATTAACCATTGCCCTTTAAGAGGCTCACTATAGAGCATATGCTGCTGATATAAGAGACTTGTTAATTGTTGTAGGGCATGAAAAGTCGCTAAAGTACGCGCCGTTTGCAAATTCTTTTTTTGCTTATAGGCAAAGAGTGAAAACTTTTGATGCTGTAGTTGCTCATGACTATTTTGCGCAATATTTAAATAAATACTGGCGAAATAGCAGCGGAGCAACATCGCTAATTCAATAATATGTTCGTTACGATCTGTACTAATAACACCCTGATTAAAAAAGTTTTTCTCAAGGCTGGCGAGTACATTATTAATGGTTGGGTGAAGCGTTTGTATAAGATCGAAACGTAAAGTCTCACTACACTTTAATTCATTGAGCTCTAAAATAGCTGTGAATAATGCTTTTGACGTATCGCCGAGTTGCATAATAGAAAGGGTAGTGACCCATTCATTAAGATCTTTAATATTGGCTTCACAAAAGCTTAACCGTTCACGAGTGAGTTCGGTTTGATTGTGAAAAATGTCCGATAGTGCATTATTCATCATCACTTATTATATAACTCAAAATGTTGTAGCCCCAAAAAGCGGTGTTTTATTCTTTTCGCCCGCAATTTCCCTGACGAGTTTAGGAACCAAATACCCCGGTAGGTTCGCTAACACATCGCGATAGATCTCATCTATCTCAGATGATTCTAAATCAAAATGTTGTGCACCTTTTACTTTATCTAAAACATGTAAGTAATAAGGCATAACGCGAGCTTCAAATAAACGATAACTTAAATCAACTAAGGTCTGTGCAGAATCATTGACGCCTTTAAGCAATACTGCCTGATTAAGTACAGTAATGTGGTGGTCAGATAACTGCAACAATTTTGAACAAGTAAAGTCATCGAGTTCAGAAGCATGATTTGAGTGTACCACCAGAACTATACGCAGCCTACTGTTTTTTAATAAAGAAATCAGCTCTTGGTCGATACGGTTAGGAATAACAATTGGGACTCGTGAATGAATTCTCAGAATCTGAATTTGTTTGAGAGATGATAGGCGTTCTAACCAAAGTGCTAATTTACGGTTAGAAAGCGTAAGCGGGTCACCACCACTCAAAATAACCTCGTTAATGTTTGGGTTTGCTTCGATATAATTTTTAATATTTAGCCAATCTTCATTTTTTGGCAAATTTTCTTGATAGGGGAAATGACGACGGAAGCAATAACGGCAATGAACGGCACAAGCACCCGTCAAGGTTAATAAAAAACGTGACTTATATTTATGTAATACACCCGGTAACTGATTGGCTGCTTCTTCGCCCAATGGGTCAGTAACAAACTCAGGATGTTCTTCGAGTTCTAAATGATGAGGTAATACTTGTAGCAAAAGCGGGTCAAGCGGGTTTTTAGCGTTCATTTTTCCGACGAACGCACGAGGAACACGCAATTTAAACTTTTCAGAAGCCAGAATCGCACCCGATAATAGCTGTTCTGAGGATAACTCGAGTAGGCTTAGCAATTCCGAAGGATCAGTAATAAGGTCACTCAGTTGTGATTGCCAGTTTTGCTCTTGGTATAAATAGTTTATCATTTGACACGATTAAGATAATGCAACAACGCATTATATCGCATAGTTGACTTGTTAAGTTTGGAGTGTGCCTTTCATGGCCTATTATTCTACAAATGATTTCAAAGCAGGCCTTAAGGTTATGCTTGATGGTAACCCATGTTCAATCATGGAAAACGAATATGTAAAACCAGGTAAAGGTCAAGCGTTCAACCGTGTAAAATTACGTAACCTTAAAACCGGTAAAGTATTAGAAAAAACTTTCAAATCAGGTGACTCTTTAGAAGCAGCTGACATCGTTGAAGTTGAAATGGAATACCTATACAACGATGGTGAAATGTGGAACTTCATGGATCCTGTATCTTTTGAGCAAATCGCGGCAGACAAAATCGCAATGGGCGATGCTGCTAAATGGTTAAAAGATGATTCAAATGAAAAATGTACAATTATGTTGTTCAACGGCGTACCTTTAACAGTAAGCCCACCGAACTTCGTTGTATTGAAAATTGTTGAAACTGATCCGGGCGTACGTGGTGATACATCTGGCGGTGGCGGTAAACCAGCTAAGCTTGAAACAGGTGCGGTTGTTCGTGTTCCGTTATTTGTTCAGCAAGAAGAAAGCGTTCGTGTAGATACTCGTACAGGCGATTATTTAGAGCGTGCATAATAGTTAAAAAATAAACTATTATCGAAGGGATGATGTAAATCATCCCTTTTTTTATGCGAAAGTATAAGAGGAAAAAAATTAAAGGAGGAGTACAGTCACAAGGATTTGGTAGAGAACAGTACATAACAATATAAAAATGCTGTAGTTATTTATTGAGAGGTTAAGAATGGACACAATGCAAGCGAAATCTACGCTTCCCTCCAAGCTGGTCTGGAGCCTAGTGGCAATAATAGGTGCAATTTCTTTTGGGATGCTGGCACTCAGTCGTGGTGAACATGTCAATGCGGTTTGGCTTGTACTTGCTGCAGCATGTGTATATAGCATCGCATATCGATTTTATAGTCTATTTATTGCAACTAAAGTATTTGAATTAAACCCAAGACGTTTAACACCAGCACATCGCTTGGCCGATGGTCTGGATTATGTTCCCACCAATAAATATGTGCTTTTCGGTCACCACTTTGCTGCAATTGCAGGAGCGGGGCCATTAGTCGGACCGATTTTGGCCGCGCAAATGGGCTTTTTACCAGGAACGATCTGGTTATTGGTCGGTGTGGTTTTGGCGGGTGCGGTACAAGACTTTTTAGTTTTATTTATTTCAACACGTCGAGACGGTCGCTCACTTGGTGAAATGGCAAAACAAGAACTCGGTTCTTTTGCCGGTATTGTGGTCATGCTTGGTGCGCTTGGGGTAATGATTATTATCCTTGCGGTACTGGCATTAGTTGTGGTGAAAGCACTTGCCCATAGTCCATGGGGTGTTTTCAGTATTGCAGCAACCATTCCAATTGCATTGTTCATGGGCGTTTACATGCGTTTTATTCGCCCGGGACGTATTGCCGAAGTTTCTATTATTGGCTTCGTTTTAATGATGCTTGCCATTGTTTATGGCGGACAGGTTGCAGCAGATCCTTACTGGGGTGAATTTTTCACTTTAACAGGAACACAGCTCACATGGTGCTTAATCATTTATGGATTTATCGCATCAGTTTTACCAGTCTGGTTGTTGTTAGCACCACGTGATTATCTATCAACATTCCTTAAAATTGGTGTCATTCTTGGCTTGGCCGTTGGTATTGTGATTGCATTACCTGAATTGAAAATGCCAGCAGTGACTCATTTTATTGACGGTACTGGTCCAGTATTCTCTGGTAGTTTATTTCCATTCCTATTTATTACTATTGCCTGTGGTGCCATTTCTGGTTTCCATGCGCTTGTATCAAGTGGTACAACACCAAAACTTGTTGATAACGAAGCTGACATTCGTGTGATTGGTTATGGCGGCATGCTCATGGAATCTTTCGTCGGTATTATGGCGATGATTTGTGCAACTGTCTTAGACCCGGGTGTGTACTTTGCAATTAATGCACCAGCGGCTGTACTGGGTACAACTGTAGAATCTGCGGCAGAAGCTGTGCGTAATTTAGGCTTTGTGGTTACGCCTGAAATGCTAACCGTGTTGGCTCAAGAAGTAGGTGAAAGCTCGATTCTTTCACGTACAGGTGGTGCGCCTACCTTTGCGATTGGTATGGCACATATCATTTCGGAAATTTTTAACAGCCGCCAAATGATGGCATTCTGGTACCACTTTGCGATTTTATTCGAAGCATTATTCATTTTAACTGCTGTCGATGCGGGTACTCGTGCTTGTCGTTTCATGGTGCAAGACACTGTGGGTATCGTTATTCCTGCGGTTAAATCTTCAAGCTCATTCTTTGGTAATTTGCTAGGTACTGCTGTGGCGGTAGGTGGATGGGGCTTCTTCGTCTATCAAGGTGTGATTGATCCGTTAGGTGGTGTCAATTCACTCTGGCCTTTATTTGGTGTGGGTAACCAGATGTTGGCTTCAATGGCACTCATTTTGGGTACAGTTATTCTGTTTAAAATGAAAAAAGAAAAATATGTATGGGTAACGATTTTCCCGACAATTTTCTTGTTCATTACCTGTATGACTGCGGGCTGGCAAAAGATTTTCCACGAAAATCCAAAGATTGGTTTCTTAGCACAAGCGAATAGATTTTCAGATGCGATTGCGCGTGGTGAAATTCTTAAACCAGCAAAAACATTTGAAGAAATGCAGACGATTGTGATGTCAAACCAAATCAATGCTGCACTTTGTGGCTTCTTCATGATTGTTGCGATTGTGATGGTAATTGCTGCGATTGGTATTGTGCGCCGTGCGTTAGCAAGCCCGACATCAACTGCGCATGAAGCACCGGCTGTATATGCTGATCCGAAAGTGGTCACCCCACGAGGAGAGTAATGATGAATTTTAAATTTGCAAAAAATGGAACTGTCATTATTGCGAAAATCATCAAAATGACAGTGCTCTCGCAAAAAGAGCTATTACTTTCTCCAAAGAACTGGTCGCGTATTGCAACTTTGTGGCAGCGTTTGCAGCAAAGCTTTCGACTGATGGTTGGGGTTCCAGACTATCAAACTTATCTGGAGCACATGAAAGCTCATCATCCTGATTTAACACCAATGGATGCGACGACTTTCTACCGTCATTGTGTTGATTCGAGATATCCATCGGCAGGTGGTAATTTAAAGAAATGCCCTTGTTAAGTTGAGATTAATAGTCAGCTAAAGAAACGGTATGTGGTTAAACCATGTACCGTTTTTCTTTTTGGAAAAGGAAAAAGAGTTTGCTTAAAGTCTGCTCATTTGTATTTTTTTCGATGGCAAATCACTTGTTTTGCTTTTGAAAAATGAATATTATGCTTTCCATTCTAGGTGTATAGCTCAGTTGGTTAGAGCGCTACGTTGACATCGTAGAGGTCTCCAGTTCGAGTCTGGATATACCTACCAAGATTTAAAGTCATATAAACTCGAATAGCTTTACATGACTTAAAAGGCCCTAAACTATAATGATTTAGGGCTTTTTTTTATTGGTTTTATAAATTCATATTTTATATTAATAGCCAAATTTAGGAATATAAATAACTGTAAATATATAATTTAAAAATTAATTTTTTAAATATTTAGTGATTATTTAATTAAAATTGCACCCATAAAGGGTGGAGGATAATAAGTGCGTTATTTTAGTGCAATGTTGATAAATATATAATGACTAAAAATAAATTAATGTGACATATAATTGAAACAATTTTCAAAAATAATATATATGTTTAAATATTATTTTATATTTAAATAAATTGAACTTATTAGCTTTTTTAAGAAAAATGAGGAAAATTTATGAATTATAATGACTTGCAAATAACAGCAAAAAAAGTTGCGCAAAATGAATGCCTTCTTAATTGGTCTAGTAATAGTAATGAATATAGTTATAAACAATACAATATTCTTGTTAATAATCTTAGACATTGGCTAGGGCCTACAGCTTATCGTCTTGATTTGGGCTGTAATATATTAAAAGCAAAAAATGAGCAAGATAATAATTTAGATGATAATATTCTAAAAATTATTGAAGCTTTCGAATTAAATATTGCAGAGGAAAAGGGATTGGATGATGGCCAATCCCATGCTTATCTTTTTACTAAATCTATAAATTCTTATAGTCAAGTTGTATATAAAAAAGAACTAAAATATGGTAAAGGTTTGCAGAAAACAATGATCTTAAAAGATGAGTCTGAAAAACTTTTTAATAGTGATCTTTATATTATGTTAGGTGCTGCTCTTGCTCAGGAAATTCATGCTTTACCTCAATTAGAACTACTTGTTAAAGGTGCAGAGCAAAATAAAAGTTTATTTTCAGACGAAAAATGGGTAGATGTTTCATATTTTTATGATATTCATTTAGATGGAACTGAAGCTCGGCATGCCGAAGATTTGAATAGAACAATATGGTCAATAATTGATACTGATTCCAAAAAAGAAAAATTCATGATTGGCTTTAATAAGTTTCTTGAACTTCTCGATGAATTTTGGAGTAGTTTATACTTAGAGGTTAAGAATGCAAAATATTAGTTATGTGTTTATTAGTATATTAGGTGGATTAATTGTCCCTCTACAACTGGCAATAGTAAATGCCTTTAGAAATACGAGTGGAGCAACCCAAATACAATCTACCTTTTATCTTTATATAGGTGGAGCTATTGCTTCTCTTATCATTGCATTATTAATAGATGGCGGTATTAAACCCCCATCTTATCAAAATGCCAGTTGGTGGATGTGGATGTCTGGTTTTTTAGGTTCGCTTTACATACTTTGTATGTTTATCGCAGCACCAAAAATAGGAGCAACGAGTACTCTTCTTTGGGTTTTTTTAGGACAAATGCTTTTTGCAACAATTATTGATAGCACTGGTTTACTTGGAGTGCAAATACGAAAGTTAGATGGTTTAAAGCTATTAGGGTTAGGTTTCATTTTAATTGGTGGACTTATTATGCTTTATAATGAATATCGAAAAATATCAAACTAAAAGCCGCTTTCGCGGTTTTTTATTAGTTTATATAAACCCATATAGCCATCTCATGGCTTTAGCTTTAATAATAAAGAGTAGGAGCTAATATCCACAGACACATTCGTCTAAAGCTTCACCTTTATAAACCCCACTTAAACAATAACTATCTCATTATTTATCCTTACTTTTTAATGATCTAATTTAAAACAAATGTCATTTTGTGTGCTTGACTGCTAAAGAGCAGGGCACTATTCTTTGCCTGCTGGCCACATTGCCAGCCGGCTTTGACAGGCTGAATATTATCTCCCGCATCAGAGTTATTTCTTCTGAGGAATAGTCTTGTGTGGTAGCTACTCGTCCCTTTCCCGTAGCGGTAGGGTGATCTGACCCCATAAAGTTGGACAGTTAATTAAGCAGTTTTTATAAACTGATTTCTATATTGTACAGGGGATAATCCTTGTAGCTTCACTTTGATTCTCTCATGATTATAATAATGAATGTACTCTCGTATAGTATTCTCTAATTCATCAATTGATTGAAATTTTTCACCATGAAAGCACTCGGATTTTAATATACCAAAGAAGCTTTCTATTACAGCATTATCCAAACAATCTCCCTTACGAGACATACTTTGAATTAAACCATGTTGCTTTAATTGCTGTTGGTAATGAGCCATTTGATATTGCCAACCTTGATCTGAGTGAAGTATTGGTTTTTCATGTCGCTTGAGTTTAGCCAAAGCATGAATGAGCATATCTTTCACTAACTCATAATTGAGTTTACGTTGGATTCGGAAGGTAATAATTTCCCCATTAAATAAATCTATAATTGGAGATAGATAAAGTTTTTCACCTTTTAAATTAAATTCCGTTACGTCAGTTGCCCATTTTTGATTTGGGCGATTTGCTTTAAATTGTCGTTGTAAAACGTTATCAGCTATTGTTCCTACACAGCCACTTTTATATGAACGATATTTCAATGCTCTGATACGTGATTTGAGCCCCATCGTTTTCATAAGGCGATATACACACTTGTGGTTAATCATTATTCCTATACGTTTCAGGGCAAGAGTAATTCTACGATAGCCGTAACATCCTTTATGTGTATGATATATAGACTTAATCTGCTGTTTGAGCTCAGTATATTTATCATCAGCACGTAAAGCTTTCATGTGATAGAAATAAGTACTACGAGCGATCTTGGCAATATTAAGTAGTAGCTTTAATGGATAAGTTTGCCTTAATTCCGAAATAACTTGAACACTATCCGCAGTAGAAATTGAATTTAAGTACGTTGCTTCAGTTTTAAGGCTTTTAGCTTTTTTAAAAAGGCAACCTCTGCACGTAAAGCAGTCACTTCATCAATGAGCTCCTGCTGAGATTTATCTTTATCATCTTTTACAGGCTTGGCTATTTTAGTTTTATCTTGTTTAACCATATTGTTATAAATCCTCGTGGTACTAAACCCAGCAATCCCTTCTTTATGATACTGAGCTAGCCACCTTCTTAAAATTGACGTCCCGCTCAGATTTAACCGTCTTCTAACTTCTCTTACAGGTACCTTATCAAGAAGCATTTGTACAGCCATGATTTTAAATTCGGAAGAGTAGTAGGTTTTTTTAGTTTTAATATTTAAGCCATCTTCACCTTGTGCCTTATAATTTTCAATCCATAGCCGGACTGTTTGAAGATCTACATTAAATTCTTGTGAAAGTATTTTATATCCTTTACTTCCATCTAAATAAGCTTGAATGACTTTTAATTTTAACTCTTTTGAATGCTTTGGAACTGGCATAGGGCACACCTCATAAGTTTAAAAAGTCTAACTTATGGGGTGCAGTTCAGGACGGGAGAGGGACACCTTCGGGTGTGCTAGTTTGAGATAATACTAGTCTGTCAACCTTCTTCCGTTCTGCCACCATAATTCTATAAATGTCTGGCAGAACTCCCAATAAAAAGGAGTTGGCTTTGCACATTCATAATTTCTTGGCAGCCTTTGCCAAAAGCTATAACGACACAACTTAAAAATTTAAAGCAGCTTGATGACCTTTAGGTTTTCAGGCTTTAAGTCATTACGGCTCAAAAAACTTGCATCAACAATAAAACTTGAGATGTGCCAAGCACAGTCTTTATGGCTTTGCTATGCCTTTTTTCTCCCAAAAAGTATCTCGTTTATATACAAAAAATTTATTTTAAAGCGGTAAAACTATGCCAAATTTAGTTCTCTCAACACGTGCGATCCAAATTATTAATACATCGATTCATTTGTTTCACCATCACGGATTTCACATAGTGGGCATCGACCGAATCGTGAAAAAGTCTCACACTCCAAAAGCAACTTTTTATAACTACTTTCATTCTAAAGAGCGATTTATTGAAATCTGTTTGATCGTGCAAAAAGAGAGGCTAAAAGAAAAAGTAGTTTCAATGGTTGAGTACGATCAAAGTACAAACGGGAAGGATACACTTAAGAAACTTTATTTCTTACATAGCGATGTAGAAGGGCCGTACTATTTATTATTTAAAGCAATTTTTGAAACGAAACTGACCTATCCAAAAGCCTATATCACCGCAGTGAGATATAGAACGTGGCTCATCAATGAAATTTATAGCCAACTTAGAACACTTAAAAACGATGCAACTTTTCAGGATGCCAAATTATTTTTATATATGATCGAAGGTGCAATTATTCAGCTTTTAAGCTCGGATGAGACAACCGAGCGAGAAAAGGTGTTGGATTGTTTTTTGCGGGGTTGGTTTAATGCAAGTGCTTAAATCAATGAATTCCAATGTATAAAACAATCCTATTTATAACTATTAATAATTGACCTAATGACTTCTTGTACATCCAAAATCGCTTTGTCTTTTAGCGATGTTTTTCGACATGAAAGTACCATTGGATAGGTTGGTATCGAAATTGGACATTTTGTATAAATTAGGGCAGGTATAATTTCGGAAATTTTTCTTGCAGCGTGGGTGGGAAGGGTACAAACCGTTCCTTTTCTTTTTAATAACCATGGAATAGCAGCAAAGTGAGAAGTAGAGGCAAAAATCCGTCTGGTCTTATTTAATTTCGTTAAATGTTCGTCAACAATCCCGATTTGACCCGTATTTGAAATCAGTAAATGTTCAAAACTTAAAAACTTATCTAAGGTTAGTTCAACCGCATCTTCAGGATGAGTCACCAAACAAGAATAATCACCTAAAACCATTAATTCTCGGTACAAAGAATGGTAATAGATTCCGCCAGAGGTTACTCCAATATCAACATTATGCTTTACCAGCATTTCAGCAATGATATGTGTATAGGTCTGTTTAATTACGATTCTGTAGTGGGGAAATTTTAATTTAACCTGTTCGATAATTTCTTGTGCAAATGCAATTTCAAAATCATCAGACATACCAATCGTGATAATTCTTTGCTGTAGGTTATTGTGATTATTGGGTAGTGACAACAATGTTTCCCTAAAAATACTTAAAGCATTGCTGACTAATGGTTTCAAAGCATGCGCTTTAGTAGTGGGTGCAAGACCTCGACCAGTCCGTTGAAAAAGTGGATCTTGATAAATATCCCTAAGACGTCGTAAAGATGCACTGACCGCAGACTGAGTAATTCCTAAACGTTCCGCTGCACGCGAAGCATTCTGCTCTTCATATAGGATTTCAAAGCACTTCAAAAGATTTAAGTCGATTTGTTCGATATTAATTTCATTCATATCTGATAGTGCCTAAATCCTATTCCTTAAAGATGGTGATTATATAACAATGAATTCAGACGTAATGAACGGAACTTGTATGGAAAGTAATAGATAAGGTTCTTATTTACGTGATGCTTTATCAAAATATATCAATTTTTTGATCAAAAGTTATTGATATCATTGTTGATTTTTAACCTGGTCTAGCAAGTAGGATTGATCAGGTTTATTTGGGAAAATATGATTAAGGACTGATTCTATGACAGATTATCTTTTAAATCTAGCTTTTCGATGAGTTAAACACGCTAGACAATTGAACCCCCCGTTAAATTTAAATCTAAACACATATGAATGTTGTTTATAGGGGATTCGTTTGCCAAAAAATGCAGGGATGTGTTCAAGCACAAGCATTTTAAAGTTTCGATATAGGAATTCGACATGTTAAAAAAACTACATGTGCAGGTAATTATTGCAATTATTGCTGCCATTATTTTGGGTTTGGTCTCCCCCGAATGGGCAAAGGCAATGAAGCCATTAGGTCAAGCATTTATTGCTTTACTCAAAATGCTTTTGGCTCCTTTGATCTTTCTCACTTTGGTTCATGGTTTAACTCATATTAAAGATATGAAAAAGCTGGGCCGTTTGGGTATTAAATCACTTATTTATTTTGAAGTACTAACAACTGTAGCAATGCTCATTGGCTTTGTATTTGTCAACGTGTTGCAGCCCGGTTTAGGTCTACATGCAACCGACCTAGCCGAACCTGATGCAGCAAAAGGTTCTGCAACTCTTTCAGCGGTTGATTTCTTCTTAAATATGATTCCACATACCATCGTAGATGCTTTTGCGACTGGCAATGTACTACAAGTATTGGTGGTTTCAATTTTAGCGGGTATGGCTATTAATTTATGTTGTGGCCCGGATTCTGTGATCGTTAAAGGAATTGATGAAGCACAAACCATCTTGTTCAAGATGCTGGGCTTTATTATGAAACTTGCTCCGCTCGGTGCATTTGGCGCAATGTCGGCTGCAATTGGTAGTTATGGCGGTGAAACACTCATTTATTTAATGAAATTAATTGGTGTTTTCTATGCAGCATGCTTCTTCTTTATGGTGTTTGTCCTTGGTGCAGTGACATGGATTATTGGCCTACCTTTTCTCACCATTTTAAAAGTGATTCGCGACGAAATACTTTTGGTGTTCGGTACAGCATCGGGTGAAGTTGCCTTCCCAAAACTGATTGAAAAGCTCAAAAAAACGGGTTGTGACGAGGCTGTTGTCGGGTTCGTATTGCCTACAGGTTACAGCTTTAATTTAGATGGCACAGCTTTATATATGGCAATTGCGGTGGGCTTTATTGCACAAGCAACTGACACACCTTTGAGCTTAATCGACCAGTTGGTTTTATTAGCAATCTTAAGCTTTACCTCGAAAGGTGGAACTACTGTCGCTGGCGGCGCCTTTATTAAGTTGGCGGCGACCTTACAGTCTGTAAAAACTTTACCACTCGGTGGTTTGGGGCTGTTGTTTGGTGTTGACCGGATTATGGCAACCATCATGGCAATTACCAACATTATTGGCAACACACTTGCGGTCTATGCAGTCGCTCGTTGGGAAAATGCTTTCGATGCTGATGCCTTTGAAAAACAAACAGGTAAGAGACCTAAGCGTAGTTTGCTACGGGCTAAAGATTCTTTGGTAGAGACGCCATTAGCTTCTGATTCAAATCACTCAAGTCAAGTTTTAGATAAATCTCATTAATTATCTCAACTTCTTTATATCGAGAATAGACATGCGTTTAAAAGCGATAGACCCAGAACATTTAACTGCTGAACAACAAGTTGTATTCGATGCAATTGCAAGCGGTCCACGTAAAGGGGTGCGAGGTCCTTTAGCGATCTGGTTGCACCATCCGAAGTTAGCCAATTTGGCACAAAGTCTTGGTCAATATTGTCGCTATGACAGTTGCTTGGAACCACGTTTGAGTGAGTTAGCCATCTTACTGATGGGTAGACACTGGCTCGCTGAATATGAATGGGCTGCTCATAAACCATATGCAATTGAGGCTGGCCTAAGTACAGACGTTATTGAAGCCATTCGTTTAGGTGAGCAACCCGTATTTATTCATAAGGACGAACAATTAATTTATCAGTTTATTTGTGAACTTCACGAGACCAAAAGGGTTGCTGATCAGACTTATCAAGAAATAGAGCAACTACTTGGGATAGATACATTAATCGATTTAGTCGCGATTGCAGGCTATTACACCCTTATTTCTATGACGATTAATGTTTTCGAAGTTCCACCCCCAGCAGGTGTAACTCCTGAATTACCCACCCCAGAAGCAGGAATTTAATATGTTTGATGAAATTAATCCTCAAGGACGTTTGAAAGATAAAGTTGCAATCATTACGGGTGCCGGTTGTGTTGGTCCAGGTTGGGGAAATGGTCGTGCAGCGGCAGTACTTTTTGCAAAAGCAGGGGCAAAAATTTTTGCTGTAGATCGTTCGATTGATGCAATGCAAGAGACTTTAAATCGTATTCAAAACTTCGGTGGTGAAGTGACACCTTTTGCATGTGATGTGACTGACAGTGAGTCAGTTCAAACCATGGTTGAAGCCTGTGTAGAGAAATATGGTCGTGTCGATATTTTAGTGAATAACGTAGGTGGTTCTGCTGCTGGTGGAGCTGTTGCGTTATCAGAAGAAGCTTGGAACAAACAACTCGACTTAAATTTAAAAAGCGTATTTTTAACTTGTAAGCACACCATTCCATATATGGAGCAACAAGGCGGTGGTTCGATTGTAAATACGGCTTCAACTTCTGGAATCCGTTTTACAGGCGCTCCGCAAGTTGCCTATGCCGCAAGTAAAGCCGCGATTATTCAATTATCAAAAGTGACTGCTGTCGAATATGCCCCTAAAGGAATACGCGTAAACACTGTCTTGCCTGGTCAATTACATACCCCGATGGTTGAGGTTCGTTTAGCAGGGCAACGTACTGGCGGTGATGTCGATCAATTGCTTGAAAGTCGTTTAAAACGAATTCCCGCAGGCTTTATGGGAGATGGGCGTGATACAGCTTTTGCTGCGCTGTTTCTTGCAAGTGATGAAGCGCGTTTTGTTACTGGAACAGAAATTGTGGTCGATGGCGGAATGACTGCACGTTGTGATTAAGGTGAATTCTGAGTAACTCCAAATATGTGAGGTACATGGAATATTTGTTGAACCTAATAAGATTTGTTTAGGAAGTACTATGTCATTTAATTTGCCAAAAGGTTCATGGGATTGCCATTTTCATATATACGGGCCTTTTGATCGCTTTCCGTTACCTGAAGATGCTGCATATCATCCTGAACCAGCAACATTTAAGCAGTTGCTTGAATTACACAAAAGTTTAGGAATTGAACACGGTGTTTTTGTTCAAGCTGTTGCCTATGGTTCAGATAACTTCATCATTTTAGATGCGATTGAACAAAGTAACTTTAATTATCGAGGAGTTGCTTTAGTAGATCACGATATTACAGATGAACAACTTGTTGAATTAAAGCACGGCGGAATTTGTGGCATTCGCTTTAACATGATGGGGCATTTGCCTGGAAGCCGTGATCCGCAAGCATTACGTGGTTTGGTTGAACGAGTTGCAAAGCTCGGATTTCATATTCAGATACATGGAAAAATTGAGGATATCTTCCCAGCGATTGAAGCTTGGCAAGACATAGATGTCGATATTGTGATTGATCATATGGCACGACCTAATTTGCTTGATTCACAAGATGCAGAAAATACTTTTATCAAGTTGCAACAAGTCATGATGAATCCGAAGCGTTGGCTAAAAATTTCCGGAATTGACCGTGCAATGAATGGACAGCCTGCCAGCACTTGGGAGGCTTCACTGAATTGGGTTCAGAAGTTAATCAAACTTGCACCAAACCGAGTGGTGTGGGGAACAGATTGGCCTCATCCAAATGTAAAAGGTGAGGTTCCTCATGATGATGAGCTTTTAAAGTTTGCATTAAAAGCACTCGATACGCCTGAATTAATACAAGCCGTATTTGTCGATAATCCACGAAATTTATATTTCAGAGAAAATTAATGTTTTAAAACCAATGAAGTATTCATTGACTGAATACTTCTTTACTTAAAAGGAAGTTAAAAATGAGTTTAAAAAAACTAGTCTCAGGAATGGGCTTATCAATTGCTATGGTCGTGCCAGCACATGCAGCGCAATTAAATGTTATTGCATCTGGTTCTTTTCATGGTGCGATGGATACTCTTATTCCAATGTATGAAAAATTAACTGGAAATACGGTTCATATCGAATGGGGGCCATCTGCCGGAAAGTCTCCTGAATCATTACCAATGCGAATTAAAAACAATGAAAAAATGGACTTGGCTATCATTTTGGATGATGCACTTAAATCTAATGAATTAAGTCAAAATTTTGACTTATCTAGTCGTACTGAATTAGCAAATTCAAAAATTGGTTTGGCTGTGAGTAAAGGTACTAAAGTACCACCATTAAAAAATGAAGCAGACTTAAAGGCAGCCTTATTATCAGCCCAAAAAGTTGCCTACTCTCAAGGTTCAAGTGGTGTCTATATCCGCTCAACATTATTCAAAAGATTGAATATTGAACAGGAAATGCAAACAAAAGGTCTTGAGGTTCCAGGTAAAAAACTGGTCGGAGAAGTGTTAGCAGAACATCAGGCTGATGTGGGAATGCAACAGATTAGTGAGCTTAAGCATACTAAAGGGATTACCTTTGTTGCACCTTTACCTGAAAGTTTGCAATACGTTAGTAAGTTTTCATCAGTGATTTCTAAAAAAGCTGAACATCCTGAAATCGCAGCTCAATTTGTACAATTTTTAAAATCTAAACAAGCAGCAAGTATTTTGACCAACAGTGGTTTGGAACCAATTGGCAAGTGAGGAATCACTATGAAGAAATACTTAACTGCAATTTTATCGACATCATTGAGCCTCATGGGATGCTCAAGTCTTGATAAGGTTGAATCTAATATGGATCAAGCAAATTTAATTTCAAATTTCTCTGTTCATAAAAAGCAGATCCAACAAGGTGATGTCTCAATTGAGTTCTATGTACAAGGGAAGGGCCCCGTAATTGTATTACTGCCTTCGTTAAGCCGTGGCGCTAGAGATTTTGATGTTGTTGCAGATTATCTTGCAAAATCAGGCTTTAAGGTAATACGTCCTGAACCTAGAGGCATCAATGGCAGTACAGGGCCTTTAGAGAATTTAACTCTGCACGATTTTGCTGCTGATGTTGCTTTAGTTTTGGATGCTGAAAAAACTGGTCCAGTGGTAGTCGTTGGACATGCCTGGGGAAGTCAGCCTGCACGTATGCTTGCTGCTGATCGACCAGATCTGGTTCGCGGTATTGTCATGGCCGCTGCTTCAGCAGGTAAGTTACCTAAAGATTCAACTGAAAAACCGTATGGGCGTTTACGTGATGCAATTGATAACGCAGGGAATTATAAGCTTCCTCAAGAACAACGTATCACATATCTAAAGCAAGCTTTCTTCGCACCTATGAATGATCCACATGTGTGGTTAAACGGTTGGTATGAAAAAAACCATGCTGCTGAAGCTCATGCACGAATTGTAACGCCAATTGATGAGTATTTTTCGGGTGGGAAAACGGTTCCAATCCTTGATTTACAAGGAGAGTACGATGCCGTTGTCGTCAAAAATGTAATGAAAGAGTATTTACCTGAACGAGTTGTTGAACAGGTCATCAAAAACGCAGGTCATGCGATGGTACCAGAACAACCAGAAGCGATGGCAAATGCGATAGCCAAATTTTCCAAACAAGTATATTCAGCCAATTAGTTGACTTAAATCTGCTTATTTAATTTTTAAACCACAATCATCTAAAACATGGAGTTGATTAAGATGAATAAAACCTTAGCTATTTTATCTACAGCAATATTATTAGCCACAGCAACGGTTACGGAAGCAAAACAAACAAACGTTTCACCAGCAACGCATACGGCAGCTGCCTCTAAGGTAAGCAATGTGCCTTATGAGATGGTAAAGTATGGTGATGTCTCTATTCAAGCTTATGTACAAGGTAAGGGGCCAACCATTGTGATTATGTCGTCACTAGGACGTTCTGTACGTGACTATGATGTAGTTGCACAAGATTTAGTTAAACAAGGCTTTAGAGTGATTCGACCTGAAGTTCGTGGAATTGGTTTAAGCCGTGGTCCAATGGAAAAACTGCATATTCAAGATTATGGAAATGATGTTGCAGCAGTGATCGAACATTTTAAAGCTGGTCCTGCAATTGTAGTTGGCCATGCATGGGGCAATTTCCCAACCCGCATGGTCGCAACACAGCGTCCAGATTTGGTTAAAGGTGTGGTGTTGGCAGGTGCTTCCGCAGGTAAAGTGCCAGAGGGATATAAAGGTAAACCAATTAGTCCTGAAATTCGTGAAGCGATTGATAATGCTGGAAATGAAGAGCTTCCAGAAGCTAAGCGTATTGAATATTTAAAACGTGCATTCTTTGCACCAATGAATGATCCGCGCGTATGGCTAACTGGTTGGCACCACGAAGCACACGATGCACAAGGTTATGCGCGTAATAACACTCCTGTAGATGACTATTTTGCTGCTGGCAAAGCACCAATTTTAGATATTCAACCAGAATATGACACAGTCGCGCCTAAACCTTTAAGAGGTGTTTTAAAAGGTGCCTTAGGTGATCGAGTGACGATAGTCGAAATTAAAAATGCAGGTCATGCATTAGTTCCAGAGCAACCGAAAGCTTTAGCGGATGCCATTGGTAAATTTGCTAAACAACAATTCGCGAAAAAATCATAGTTGTTCCTTAAAGAAACGGACGTTCAGGAACGTTCGTTTCTAATCGATTTTGTGCATTACGGTTTTAAGAGACTTTTCCATATGATTGACAAAAGTAAGTCCACACTTAGCGAGGTTCTATCGCAGATTAAAGATGGCGCGACCATTCTGATTGGTGGTTTCGGTACCGCAGGACAACCCGCTGAACTCATTGATGGTCTTATTGAACTCGGTGTTAAAGGCCTGACTATTGTCAGTAACAATGCCGGTAATGGCGATTACGGTCTGGCTAAGCTACTTAAGGCTGGTTCAGTTAAAAAAGTCATCTGTTCTTTCCCACGTCAGTCAGATTCTTATGTGTTTGATGAGCTGTACCGTGCCGGAAAGGTCGAGCTTGAAGTGGTACCACAAGGTAATCTGGCATGTCGTATTCAGGCAGCTGGTATGGGCCTAGGCGCTGTGTTTACCCCAACAGGCTTTGGAACACTTTTAGCTGAAGGTAAAGAGACCCGTGAGATTGCTGGTAAAGATTACGTACTTGAGTATCCAATCAAGGCTGACTTTGCTTTGATTAAAGCTTACAAGGGCGACCGCTGGGGCAATCTGGTTTACCGTAAATCTGCACGTAATTTTGGCCCGATTATGGCGATGGCTGCTGATGTCACCATTGCTCAGGTTTCTGAAGTGGTAGAGCTAGGTGGATTAGACCCTGAGCACATCATCACCCCGGGTATTTTTGTACAGCATGTTGTACAAGTACAGCCCGCACAGTAAGCAATAAGGAGAAATAACATGAGCTACCAGAAACTCAGCCGTGACCAGATTGCACAACGTGTGGCACAAGATATTCCAGATGGTGCCTATGTGAACTTGGGTATTGGCCTACCGACCAAGATCGCGAGCTACTTACCTAACGATAAAGATATTTTTCTTCATTCTGAAAATGGTTTATTGGCTTTTGGCCCACCGCCAGCTGCTGGTGAAGAAGATCCTGAACTGATTAATGCGGGTAAAGAGTTTGTGACCATGCTTGAAGGCGGCAGCTTTTTCCACCATGGCGACTCATTTGCAATGATGCGTGGTGGTCACCTTGATATTGCTGTACTTGGCGCATTTCAGGTTGCAGCGAATGGTGACTTGGCCAACTGGCACACGGGAGCACCGGATGCGATTCCTGCGGTTGGTGGTGCGATGGATTTGGCGGTTGGGGCCAAGAAAGTATTTATCACCACAGACCATGTGACCAAACAAGGTGAGCCGAAGATTGTGGCTGAGCTAACTTATCCAGTGACGGGTAAAAAATGTGTTGACCGTATTTACACCGACCTGTGTGTGATTGACGTGACTCAAGATGGTTTAAAGGTAATTGAGAAAGTGGAAGGTCTTAGCTTTGATGAGCTACAGGCTTTAACAGGTGCAACTTTGATTGATGCGACTCAAGGGTAAGTTTAAACAGCATAGCCAATGCTACTACCGTCATTGCCTGTAAATGATAGTGGTCTTCGAAAGCCCTTTGTATAGGCAACACCTTATTTTTTAAGGATAAAAATTAACAAAAATCCTTTGTTACTCAGACACAACATCCCTGTTGTGCTGAGCAACGAGGCGACATCCATGTCGCCACCGCGAAACACTGAATGGAACTCATTGAATACGGTTCTTGCTTATTAATTTGGATTTTACCGTAATTCGCTATTGTGACAGGCGACATGGATGTCGCCCGTTGGACAGGGAGGCATGGAAGCCTCCTCTGTTCAACAAAGGTTTTTGGTTACTTTTTTAAAAAAGTGACAAGAATTAGCTATTGGCATTTGCCTCAACACGATAAGACTCTGTCATGACTACTTTTAACTTAGTAACCATGATGATCGCCAGCAAAATCTGGAAAAGTCTAACAATGTGGCAATGACAGCAACAGATTTCAAAATGGAAATGTAAGAATGAAAAATGCTTATATCATCGATGCCATCCGTACTCCATTCGGCCGTTATGCCGGTGGCCTTGCACCTGTCCGTGCCGATGACCTTGGCGCTGTGCCGATTAAAGCACTCATGCAGCGTAACCCGAATGTAGATTGGGAACAGGTCGATGATGTGATCTATGGCTGTGCCAACCAAGCCGGTGAAGATAACCGTAATGTTGGTCGTATGTCAGCACTGCTTGCAGGTTTACCATATCAAGTACCAGCAACCACCATTAACCGTTTGTGCGGTTCTTCACTCGATGCCATTGCCATTGCTGCCCGTGCCATTAAAGCAGGTGAAGCGAATTTGGTGATTGCTGGGGGTGTAGAAAGCATGAGCCGCGCACCCTATGTGATGGGTAAGTCTGACAGTGCTTTTGGCCGTAGCCAGAAGATTGAAGACACCACCATGGGATGGCGTTTCATTAACCCTAAACTTAAAGAATTGTATGGTGTAGATACCATGCCCCAGACTGCCGAAAACGTGGCTGAACAGTTTAACGTCAATCGTGCAGATCAGGACCAGTTTGCCTTGGTGAGCCAACAACGCACCGCAAGCGCGCAAGCCAAAGGCTTTTTTTCTAAAGAAATCGTGGCAGTTGAAATCCCTCAGCGTAAGGGTGATGCTGTTGTGATTGATACCGATGAACATCCACGTACATCAACTACCCTTGAAGCTTTAAGCAAACTTAAACCTGTAGTTAAAGCAGAGGGTACGGTCACTGCGGGGAATGCTTCAGGCATTAATGATGGTGCAGCAGCTCTACTAATTGCTTCTGATGAGGCAGTTCAAGCTTACAACTTAAAACCACGTGCCAAGATCATTGCCTCAACAGCAGTGGGTGTAGAACCACGTATTATGGGTTTTGCTCCGGCACCAGCGATTAAGAAATTACTTAAACAAGCCAACCTGACTTTAGATCAGATGGATGTAATTGAGCTGAATGAAGCTTTTGCTGCACAAGCTTTGGCCGTGACCCGTGATTTAGGTTTGCCAGATGATAGCAACAAGGTAAATCCAAATGGTGGTGCCATCGCTTTAGGTCATCCACTGGGTGCATCAGGTGCACGCCTCGTGACGACAGCCCTAAACCAGCTTGAACAAACAGGTGGCCGTTATGCTTTGTGTTCAATGTGTATTGGTGTAGGCCAAGGCATTACTTTGATTATTGAACGTGTTATTTAAAAGGAAAGAACTAATGCTATTTTACGTACGAAAAGATGTGATTTTACCTAGCCATTTAACTGAGCAGGAAATTGAAGATATTAAAGCAAGAGAACGTGCTTATTCTCAAGAAATTCAAAGACAAGGTAAATGTCGTCATTTATGGAGAATAACAGGGCAATATGCAAACATTAGTATTTTTGATGTTGAAAGCAATGAAGAGCTACATAATTTATTACAAGGTTTACCACTTTATCCTTACATGAAGATTGAAGTGATCCCTTTAAATAGACATCCATCTTCAGTGAGAGAAGGTGATTTTTAATAATTGAATTAAATAGTTGTTTATATAGGATCCATGTGTAACTTCAAGAATCTGTAACCTTTTTACTTTTTTTAAAGGTTACATTCTTAAAGCCTTAGTACATAAGGCTGTAACCTCTTAAATTTAGTTATTTCTTAAATTAAAGTGAGAAAATAGATATTGATATAAAGCTAAAGTAAAGATAGTAGGAATATTTGTTGTCTCATGGCTTGTATTATTATTGTTCTTTTATTTATTAAACATGCACTTATATAGTTACAAATAGGATCCTATAAATTTACTAATGGATTTCTACTTCAAAAAAACTCTTATACTCCAAAAACTTCCTACCTTTATAAATTCCACTTTAAAAATAACTTAGTCACTATTTATCCATATTTTATTAAAGCCTTCTTTGAAATAAAACAGCTTTATCCGAGAGCCTATGGCATGGCAGTTGAATATCGCAAATGGCTGCTTCGAGAACTCTTTGATCTGGTATTGAGTTTGGAAACCAACGCACTAAAACCCAGTGCCAATATGGTTTTAAACCTGATAGATGGATTGATGCTACAGACTTTAAGCTCAAAAAGTCTGGCTGAAAGAGATATGGTGTTAGAGTTGTTTTGGGGAAGAAACTGCTAAAGCAGCAACATAAAAAAAGAGTAAGCGAAATGCGTACTCTTTTCTTATGCACATCATAAATTCTTTATATCGCAATGTATAAAAATAGACCGCAAATAGCCGCAGCTAAAATGACATACATCACTTTTACTTCAAAGTGAAATAAGGCAATGAATGCTGCAATTGCAATGAATGCTGCCTCATAGTTAAAAGGATGGTTAAAGCCCTGTGGCCATAAAACATGGTAACTAAAGAACAGTGCCAAATTTAAAATCACACCAACTACGGCAGCAGTAATTGCAGTTAATGGCGCAGTAAACTTAAGCTCGTTATGTGTTGATTCGATGACAGGTGCACCTGCCAAAATAAATACAAATGAGAATAGAAAGGTAAACCAAGTAACAATAGTCGCGCCGATTGCACCCGCTAAAAACAAGTGTTCTGAACCTAATAAGGCATGGTTAAAGCCACCAAGAAAACCGACAAAAGCAACCACCATAATTAACGGGCCTGGTGTACTTTCACCAAGTGCTAAACCATCAATCATTTGTGTTGGACTTAACCATCCATAATAGTTCACAGCACCTTGATAGACATAGGGCAGTACTGCATATGCACCCCCAAAGGTAAGTAAAGCTGCTTTCGTAAAGAACCATGCCATTTGGGTATATGAATGATCCCAACCGAAATAAAGGCCGAGCCCAAGCACGGGAATAAACCACAGCAGCGCTGCGATCATCAGAATTTTAGTGAGATGTGACCATCTGAATTTTGCATGTTCGGGCGTTGGAGTGTCGTCATCAATTAAAGCAGCACCATAATCATTTTGGCTTTTGTTGTGCCCAGCATTGTTAGAAAATAACTCAGGATACTTCTTACTTGTAAAATAACCCGTGAGTCCTGCTGCCAAAACAATAAGTGGAAAGGGTAGATTTAAAACAAAGATGGCAAGGAAAGCGATAGCAGCAATTAACCACAAAAATTTATTCTTGAGTGATCGACTGCCAATTCTATACGTTGCATGAAAAACAATAGCGACTACAGCAGGTTTAACTCCATAAAACAGGCCAGCAATAACCGGAATATCACCGAATTTCACGTAGACCCATGATAGTGCGATTAAGATAAACAGCGAGGGAAGAACAAATAAAACACCCGCAACTATACCTCCAGCAGTACGGTGCATAAGCCAGCCAATATAAGTTGCTAACTGCTGTGCTTCCGGTCCAGGCAAGAGCATGCAATAGTTAAGTGCATGTAAAAAACGTTTTTCTGAAATCCAGCGCTTTTGTTCAACCAGTTCTTGATGCATAACAGCGATTTGTCCTGCTGGGCCCCCAAAGCTGATAAATCCTAATTTGAGCCAAAATAGGAATGCACGCCAAAAACTTACAGCTTCAACTGGCGAGTCCAGTGAATTTTCTTTTTCTTGTATCATGAACATTCTCTTTTTAAGTCGGCATATACGCCATCAAAGATATAATTGGTCAATTCGAATAATGTGGCTTCTGCTTGAAAGAATAAGCTGAACCTTGCTTGGAGAATACATCCTGCACGATAGCTTCGAATTTTTCAGAATGGCTCATGGGTAGTAGATAGACGCCATCACGAGCAGTTGAGTATATAACAATAATTGTTTAACTGATGTTAATCATTACTATAGCTTTTTTATATACTTATAAGAAAAAAGCTATCTACGGTGAGATAGCTTTGTATGACTCAAAATGCTCTAAGTTTGAAAATGTTGCGTCAATGAGTCTAAGAAAAGCTGAACCTTTTTTGGAATTTTTGAGCCATAAGGGGTGGTTGCATAAAAATGAAGTTCTAGTGAAAAGATGTCTTGTGAGCAATTAATAATAACGCCATCATCTTCATATTTTTTTGCTAAGAAATCGGGAATAAATAAAATACCTTTGTTTTTCCTACATAGCTCCAAAAGGATTTCTATATTATTGCAGATTAACTGAGGAGCTGAGTTAATAATTTTATTCTGTAGGTCTGATCTTGAATATAAGTATATATTATGTTTTCTTAAATCTTCTATACTTTTAGGTTTTCCATATTTTTTTAAAAATGCAGGAGTCGCATAGAAGTTTCTTTTATAGCGGTTTAGAGTGAAAGTATTTACGTCTGTAATTTCTTCTTCAAATTTTAAAATAATATCAAATTTATGTTCATTGATATCTACTGAATTTTCTGAAAATAGTAGATCAATTTCTATGTGCGGATATTGAATTAAAAAATTAGAAATAATATCTGAAAAGCATGTTTGAATAAAAACATGAGGGGCGCTAATTTTTAATATGCCCTCAGGATATTTTTGATCATATATGAAGTCATTCGCAGCTAAGTCTAATTCTTTAACAATGACTTTACAACGCTGATAAAACTTTTCCCCTGAACGAGTCAGGTCCATCTTTCTGGTATTACGTATAAATAACGATGTACTAAATAGACTTTCTAAATAAAAAATTCTTTTAGACACTTGATCTCGAGTAATACCTAAATTTCTAGAGGCATTACTGAAATTTCCACTTTCAACGACGCTAATGAAAGTATGAATACAGTCTAGTTTATCCATTAATTTTTGAAAGGCTAAGTTGGCGAGTCGCTAAACTATATTATGATTTTTTACTTAATCAATCATTGTATCTTTTGGGGATACAGTTTGTATTTAAATAGGTGTCTAGTAGTTTACGTTTATTTTTGATTTTATATATATCATCTTTAGTTTTGATTTATCTGGTGATTAATAAAACTATATAAATGATTGCTTTAAGATTAAAAATATTTTATCTAATGTTCGAAAGATAATTTAAATATTGGTTTTTATATTAAATAGATAATTTTTATTAATACTAGATTGGATGTTTTTTAAATATCGGAAATATGGAATATCAATGAGGTACACAAATGAGTTACTTGATTAATAATAATCCAGTCTGGGTAAAAAAGATTTTATCAATTTATGGCTTACTTCCACTGTTACGAGTTGCCTTAGTTTCAGCTTACTTAGTCGGTGGAATTAATAAATTAATCGGATTTCACATGGCTGTTGAGGAACAGGCAAGTTTTGGTTTGCAACCTGCTTGGCTCTGGGCTGCTACAGCTATTTTTATTGAAATTGTTGGTTCACTGCTTGTTATTTTTAATCGTTTTGTCTGGCTAGGGGCTGGAGCTTTAGGTTGTTTAACAGCAATAGCGATGCTTGTAGCTAACGATTTTTGGAATCATACAGGCCCAGCATTTTTTAGTACGTTTAATAGTTTCTTCGAACATCTTGGCCTCATCGCTGGTCTGGTTATGGTCACCATCCTTTCTAATCAACAATCAAACTAACAATAAGTTCAAGCATCTAATTCTAATAGGAGTCTTTTATGCGTAAATCATTATCAGCCTTGCTTCTAGGCACAATGCTAGTAGGCACAAATGTTGCCATTGTTCCGCAAGTTTTCGCCAAAACAACAACAAGTGTCAAAAGTGAAGCACCTGGTGTAGCTCCTCAATACGATACAACGCATGTATATGTTAACCCTGAAGATTTTGATAAATTTACTGATAGCTTGGTGGCAACATTTGGGGGCACCAAATCTAAACAGGGTGTTTTTCAGGTGACCCCAACACCAAGCCAGACCATTTCCCAGCTTGTATTGACTCCAGTAGGAACACTGTCTGTATTTGGTTTTAAAACTCCAATTCCACATCCTTTTGGCTTGGAACGAACTGGCTATTTAGTTAAAGATATGGACGCGGCCGTACAGTCAGCTAAGGCAAACGGTGCAGATGTGATTGTTGATGCATTTCCTGACCCAATCGGGCGTGATGCGGTCATCCAGTGGCCGGGCGGTGTGAATATGCAGCTGTATTGGCACACGACTAAACCAAGCTATAACAAGTTAGAAACGGTTCCAGAAAATCGTATTTATATTTCAAAACAAAGTGCAGATTCTTTCGTTAAAAAGTTCGTCAATTTCTCGCATGGTAAAGTGGTTTCAGATAATCCAAAGGCAGCTGGTGTAGAGATTGGGCGCCCAAATGAAACGTATAGACGTATTCGCGTTGAATCTGATTTCGGCAAAATGACAGTGTTGGTCACCGATGGCCATCTTCCATATCCATATGGGCATGATATGACGGGTTATGAAGTTAAAAATCTAGCTGAAACTTTAGATAAAGCGACAAAAGCGGGTGCGACAGTCTTGGTGAATGCCTATAAGTCAGATGGCCGTGAAGCAGCGATGGTACAGTTCCCAGGTGGTTATATTGCCGAAATTCATGCGGCCCTAAAATAATTTATGCACTTAATGATTGATATAACAACGCTCATATTGCTTAGGGGCAATGTGAGTGTAAAAGACCAAGTCTCTGCAATGACCGATTATTACCGTGGATAACAATATGGCCCAGCATATTTCTAATGATAGAAAATCTCGAATTAAATGCTCAGAAACTTATCTTAAAATCATTAAAATGAGTGCATTGCTAACGGGTAGCCTATTTCTCTATGAGTTTGCTCATGCGGAACAAGAAGTTTCAAATACAAATGTCTGCCCAGCGCGTCCAAAAATCTCAAACAATCGTTGGCAAGAAAATTGGGATGTTTTAAAAAATCCGTGTGTCCCAAAGAAAATAGGAGACGACTTCAAATATATACCTTTTGGCAATAATAATTATTTGTCATTGGGGGCAAATATTCGTGAGCGTTTTGAAGTCAATAATAATGCGAGATTTGGCAGTGGAAATAATCAAGCCGATCGCTATTTAATTCAAAGATTACAAGTTCATGCCGATGCTCGTATTGGCGATCATTTACAATTATTTACTCAGCTTAGTGATGCACGTGCATTTGATAAAAAGAATATTAGTAGTACCGATCAGAATAGACTCGATGTAGAGCAAGCCTTCATTGCGTGGGTGAGTCCATTCAATAATGGAACTTTTAAGTTTAGAGTAGGCCGTCAAGAGATGGCTTTTGACTTACAGCGCTTTATTTCGAATCGAGAAGGACCGAATGTTAGGCAAGCCTTTGATGGTATTTGGTCGGGTTATGAATATGGCGATTGGAGAGTTTTAGGCTATCTCACCAGACCTGTTCAGATTGAAAAAGATTCAACTTTTAATGACCATTCGAAACGAAATTTAAGTTTTAGCGGTTTTCGTGTCGATAAACAAAATGTGTGGGGCGGTGAGTTATCTGGTTATTACTCGCGTTATGAACGAGATAATGCATCTTTTACAAGTGTTAAGGGTAATGAAATTCGAGACTTATATGATGTTCGTCATATGGGCAAAAAGAATAATATTGATTGGGATATTGAGGGGATGCTTCAACATGGAAGGATTGGAGCACAATCTATTCAGGCATGGGGACTTAGTAGCATTACTGGGTACACCTTTGCTGAGCAAGCTTGGTCGCCGCGTTTAGGTGTCCAGTTTGATATTGCCACAGGCGATAAAAGTGCCAACGATAATGAACTCAATACATTTAACCAGCTCTTTGCCAACGGCTCATACTTTACTTTGGCGGGTTATAGTGGTTACAGCAATATTATTCATATAAAACCATCTCTGACACTTAAACCTTCCGATAAACTCACCCTGTTAAGTGCCCTAGGTTTTCAATGGCGTGAAACTACCAATGATGCGGTTTATTTCCAAGGTAATAACAGCATGGCAAACACAGCAGGACAAGGCTCAAGCTGGACAGGAGCATATATTCAACTAAGAGCAGATCAAAAGATAAATTCTAATTTGTCTGTGGCTGCCGAAGCGGTTCACTTTGAAGTTGGTGATACGATTAAGCGAGCAGGAGGCAAAGACTCAAATTATCTAGGTCTTGAACTTAAGTATGGCTGGTAAATCGAGAAGAGAAAAATATGAGCACAGATTTGAAGCAAACTAAAATTGGACATTATCAAAATCTAGACATTGAGCTCGTGACTTGGGATTGCACCACGGCCAAGGTTGAACTTTCCTGTGCTTGTATCTTTGAACATGAAATAAATAACGGTTCTTTTTCGGGCGGTTTGGCACATTTAGATGACGCTCTAAATGGAAGACTAAATGAAATACGGAAAAATAACTGGTTCAGCGCAAAACTGAATGATGCTCTTTTAATAAATCAAACGCCATCCACCATACAAGCTTCTAAAGTTTTATTGATAGGAATGGGTGCACCAGAAGATTTTACGTTAGAGCGAATCGAGACTGCGATAAAAACTGCTGTAAAAACAGCCCATCAATTGGAACTCAAAAGTGTAGCGTTTGCTCCTAGTATTTTAGATACGGGCCTTAATCCTCCCTCTGGTTTAAATGAACTCATGCTAAGAAGTTTAAAAGAAGAATTAGACCGACATACACAACTTTATTTGCAAAATTTAGTCAAAAAGTCTGAAATTGAAAGGTGGATATTTGATTCAGGTTTTCAAAATTATGAGGTTAAGGCTGAACAATATATAGTGTCTTTTGCCAAAATTTTTCTTCAAGATTAATACACGTTTAAAAAATAAAGTTGTTTTAGCAGAAGATTCAGATTTAATGTCTATCTATGAGGCTTCAAACCAATCATAGATAGACTTAAGACTTTTATTAAGCTGATAAAAACTTTGCGTATTTAGAAATATCGACATTCCCACCACTAATAATGATGCCTATACGTTTGCCTTTTAACTCATGTTTTAAGTTACGGGCAGCAGCAAATCCTAGACATCCTGTTGGTTCGACAACCATTTTCATTCTCTCAGCAAAGAACTTCATAGAAGTCACGAGTTCTTCGTCTGTTACAGTCAAAATGTCATCTACATTCTTTTGAATAATAGGAAAAGTTAGTTTGCCTAAATATTGAGTTTGAGCACCGTCGGCAATCGTTTGGGGCGTATCAATATGAACAATTTCTCCTTTTCTAAAGGACATTTGCCCATCATTTCCTAGGGCAGGTTCAACACCATATATTTTACAGTTAGGAGAGAGTTGACGGGCAGATAAGGCAGAGCCAGCCAATAAGCCACCGCCACCTAAACATACAAAGAGGTAATCCAACTCACCAACTTCTTCAAATAGCTCTTTTGCAGCCGTTCCTTGACCTGCAATCACATGCGGATGGTCATAAGATGGAATTAATGTAAGACCATTTTTTTCGGCAATTTCTTTTCCAATTTGCTCCCGATCTTCTGTATAACGGTCAAATTCAACAATATTACCGCCGTATTCACGTGTCGCTGCCATTTTTGCTGCAGGAGCATCTTGGGGCATGATGATAGTTGCTGGAATGCCAAGAATTTTTGAAGAAAGCGCAATCGCTTGTGCATGATTTCCCGAAGAGAAAGCAACCACACCAGCTTTTTTTTGAGCCTCATTAAATTGTAAAAGTGCATTCATTGCACCACGAAATTTGAAAGCACCAACACGCTGAAAATTTTCACATTTAAAGAATACTTCTGCTTCAAATTCATCATTAACAGTACGTGAAGTTAAAACAGGAGTTTTATTTACTAAGCCTTTTATACGTTCAGCAGCGGCTGCGACATCTTCATAAGTTGGAAGGGTTAAATCTTTCATAATTAAACCTAATTCTATTCAATGTTTTCGGATGCAAGATTTCGTATTGCTTAATGAATACACAAAATATTTATCTTGTTTAGATAAAATATATACACTTAGATAAAATGTCTAATTTTATTTTCTAATTTGATAACAGTGGAATATAAGATTATGATTTAAATTAAGTTTAAAATTAGATAAAAAGTCTAAATTACTATTGGCATACTTTACGTTAGGGTTTGAAATAGTAAGTAAGTCATGAGGAGGAAATACATTGGGCAATCGTGATAAACATTTACTCACCCAACTAGATACTATTGCGAAGGGGCTAAGTGAAACACTATCTCCGTTTTGCGAAGTTGTGGTCCATGATTTAACAAATCCTGAGCATGCGATACTCTCAATACACAATAATTTATCTGGTCGAAAAATTGGAGATCCAGCAACTGAGTTAGGGCTTGCTAGAATCATGTCTCCAGAATTTCCAAACCTTATTTCAAACTATGCAAACCAGTTTGCGGATGGACGTCCTGCAAAAAGTACTTCTATTGGCATTAAAGATGAAGAGGGTCAGTATGTGGCCGCGTTATGCATGAATATTGATTTAACCCTATTTAGAGGAATGCAAAGCGCTTTAGAACATTTTACTAAAATTGAAACTGATAACATTATTGAGAATTTAGAGCCGAATGGTACTGAAGCAATTCGAAGATATATTGATCAATTTGCATCAAAACATGCAACTACACCGCGTATGTTAAAACTTAATGAGAGAAAACAATTAATCCACGAATTAAAGAATAATGGCTTATTAGACATTAAAAAGGCTGTGGAGACGGTTGCACAACATTTGGGTATATCCAGAGCGAGTGCCTATTTGTATGTAAAGGAAACTTAAAAGTTTAATCTTATCTACCAAAAAACAACTTGTTTATTAAGTATGACTGATTTAAATAAGTAAAGAGGAACGCAACAAGCATCTCTACTGCTTGATCTAGGAGGTCATTATTTGAAGTTATTTATTGTTATATTTATTGCAATTTTTTCGAGTATTGGACTGATCTGTTTAATTGCTCTGCTTAGAAATCTAAAAAATTATTCACCATCTAGCGAGCATGATCATTCATCTTCTTCAACACATCATTTTCATGATAATAGTCCGAGTCATCATCATAGCTCTAGTTACTCAAATGACTGTTCATCGTCGTCTTCAGATTCAGGAGGATGTGATGGCGGCGGTGGCGGGGGAGATTAAAAAAGCCCTTTTATGCAAAGGGCTTTTTTATGATTTAAGGTAAATCGAACCAGATAAATTGACTGTCTTCAGTTGCGTGAATTGTCGCTTTATCTTCAAACACTAAAGCGTCGCCTGCTTTAACTTCTTGATCGCCGATACGAACTACGCCTGAAATCACGTGCACATAGTTCACTTTTTTAACCGTATCAACAGTTAACTCGTGTCCTTTTTCCAACACGGCAGATTTTACTTCTGCATTTTGGCGAATATGCATTGGTGCATTTGCATCAGGGCCTGCAATTAAATGCCATTTGTTTGGATCTTTACGCGGATCAAGATTAATTTGCTGGTAATTTGGCGCTGCATCTCTTTCATCAGGAATAATCCAGATTTGTAGTAAATGTACAGGCGTATCAGTGTTGTTGATCTCACTGTGGGCAACACCTGTGCCAGCACTCATGAGTTGCCATTCACCCGCTTTAATCTGTCCTTCATTTCCTATAGTGTCGCGATGTGAAATTGCACCATCTAGCACACAAGTTAAGATTTCCATGTTGTCATGGGAGTGCGTACCAAAACCATTATGCGCATCAATCTGGTCGTCATTAATTACACGTAGCGCGCTTACACCCATATATTTAGGGTCGTACCAACTACCAAATGAAAAGCTGTGATAAGACTCTAACCAACCCGCTTTTACATGTCCTCGATCTTCACCACGATGTAGATAAGCATTCATGATCTAATCTCCCAAATTTTTATTTATCTCTTGAGAAATATAGTAATGTTCTATTTAGGGCGAAAAAATAGGTTAACTGCAACATGTCGTTGCATAATTGATATGATCGTATAGTTTTTTTATTTATAGATGTATTTTGAATTATAAAAAAAACCTGCCATGAAGGCAGGTTTTATTCAAATGATTGTTGATCTTAATTCGCTAGATCAAGGTCATCATATTCATTCAATGTCTTACCTTGCTGAATATGTTTCTGATAATGTTGAGCACGGAGTATGTCTAGTTCTGAACTTGATACGCCATCTCTCCAATAGCCAGCAATACGCACGTCATTTTTATTAAACTGTTTGTCTTCTAGAAAAAACTGGCGTAAAGCTCTGGCTTCTTTGCGTTCGCAAGCCGCCCAAATCGTAATGTTGTCATAAGTTTTTAGCGCAAATGCTGCTTTTAAAAGAAGACCTTTTTGTGGCGTGTGTTGTTCTTTATGGAACGAATGAATTTTGACATGGTCATGACGGGGTAATTGGCTAGCAATATCTTTTTCAAAACTTTCAATAAAAATATCAGCACTTACGCCATTTTCCCATTCATTCAGTATCGAATATAACGCGGGTACAGCCGTATCGTCGGCAAACATGACCACATGTTTTTTATGTATGAAATTGGGAATGAAATGAGGGCGGGGGCCAATAAGCCCGATTTTTGTACCCACTTGAGCTGAATTAAGCCATTCCATTGCTGGGCTTAAATCTTCATGTTTAACAAAATCAATTTCGATTTGAGCGTTTACAGGATTGAAGGAACGGACCGTATAGACGCGTGAGATGGGTTGTCCCTCTGGCGGATTGCTCACAATTAACCGAATTGCCAAATTGGGAGCTTGCCAAAGCTCTGGCTGTAATGTGTTGATTTTTCCTTGAATTCTTACAATGGACGTATACGGCGTATGGATCGAGACGATAGTCATCTCAAGCTGTTCCATATCTTGTAAATGGTCTTTTTCTTTTAGTAAGTCGCCATATTCTTGTTTCGATTTTTCTGCAATTTTTGTCATACATATAACCCAAGCTTCATGATTAATATAGAGCGTAATAATTGATATAGATGTAGTCTCTCTATTCATTACGATAACCAAGTTGGCTCTAAATGTAAATAATAATCATTATTAATTATGGTTTTTAGATCATAAATATAGACCTCTAAACGATTAGACCTAAGGTTAAAAATTATCTTATTTTTTGATATTTATCATTTTTTATAAATAACTCCTTAAAAAGGGAAAATTGATATTTCTCTTAATATTAATTGTAAATGATTATCATTTGTATTATTGTGCTGGGATATCTATTATTCAAACAAACAGCGATAAAGACGACATTTTTATAACTTTGTTTTGAATATTAGGTTGGGTGGTATTGCATAAAGAATAGGGTGAGGACCAAGATAAATGCTAAAAGATTTGAGTCAAAATTTAGGGCAAACGAATGATAAAAATAACAACGTAGAAAATTTCTTAAAGCGAATTTATGAAAATATTTTTGAACAAAATTCCCATCGAACAGCACTTATTTTTGAAGACCGTAGCATTAGTTATGCTGAGGTAGGGACTCAGGTCGCCAAAGTTATGTATGCGTTAAAAATGCAAGACTTGGCAACAGGGTCCGTTGTTGCAATTTGCCTGAGAAAAAGTCCTGAGCATATTTATACCGCTTTGGCATGTGCGCTTACTGGCATCATTTGGCTACCTGTAGATATAGATTCTCCGCCATCAAGACTGAACTATTTATTGAAGAATAGTCGGGCAGATGTTGTGGTGAGTGACTCATCCATTGCAGGTGTTCAAAACCTAAATATTAATGAAATTTTATCGGCTACAACTGAGTTTGAACCGAGCTTTAATGCCGAAATTAACCGACTTCCAGCTTATTATTTATATACTTCGGGAAGTACAGGAACTCCGAAATGTGTGGTCTTAAATAATCAAGCCACAGAAAACACGCTACAACAGACGATCTCGGAATGGAGAATCACTGCCGACGATGTAATTATGGCGGTAACACCGTTTCATCATGATATGTCGGTATTTGATGTATTTGCTTCAATGGCAGTGGGTGCAACTTTAGTGGTGCCATCCTTTGAGCAAAGTAAAAATGCTGTTATCTGGGCCAATTTTGTAGATCGTTACAATGTTACGCTTTGGAGCAGTGTGCCTGCCATTGTTGATATGCTGTTCAGTGTAGCTCAAAAAGAACAACTACAGTCTTTGCGTTTAATTGCCCAAGGCGGCGACTATATCAAACCTTCACTCATTTCGAAGTTAAGAGAACAATTGCCTAACGCTCGTTTATTTTCATTAGGTGGACCTACCGAAACCACAATTTGGAGTATATGGCATGAAATTGATGAGCAAGATCAGGAAATTATTCCGTATGGAAAAGCTTTAGAAAATAACCGTTATTTTATTTTGGATGAAAATCTGAAGCCTTGCCAAATGGGCGAGGTCGGTACGATGTATATGTCCGGCCTGAATTTATCAAATGGTTATTTACTTGATGGGGAAATTTATTATAAAGATTTCGTTGATATTCAAGTGAGCGAAAATGAAACTCAAACTGCTTTTCGCATGAGTGATCAAGGATATTTTAGGGAAGATGGAAATATTATTTTTGCTGGACGTGAGGAAGGTTATTTAAAAATAAAAGGTGTGAGAATCTCTGCGGCCGAGGTTGAAAATGCTTTAACCAAGCACCCGTATATTCATAACTGTGTGATAGTAAGTTGTGTACATCCAACGACTGAAACTCAAGAGTTAGTCGCCGTTTATACTCTAGAAAATAAATACAAAACTACTCGCTTAAATAGCCCCGAATTAAAGAACTTTTTAAAAGTGCATTTGCCAAGTTCACATATTCCTTCGAAATATCTGGTCGTCGAAACCATACCTTTGACCCGAAATGGAAAAATTGATCGTAAAGCTGTGCAAGAAATCGCTCAGGGGAAAATTTATGTATCTTCTATGTTGTCTACAAACTCCTCTAAAACACAGTTATCAGTCGCTGAGGTAGGAGATTCGGTGTTATCGGTTTTCCGTGAATGCATAGCTGACAGCCAAGCTGAAAGAATGGATATTTTTTATAGAAGTGAAATATTAGCGATAGGCATTCGTCCGAAACAACTCATGAGTATTGCTCATAAACTTTCTCAGAAGCTTAATACACAAATTGATTTTTATACACTCATTAGCTGCAAAACAATTCAGGATGTAGTGAATAAAGTAGAGCAGCAAATAAAATAGAAAATTGAAATGTGCTTAAAAGCGGAGTTGAGATGTTTGCTTTTAAGCACATGATTGGTTTTAGGGCAACTAGATTTGAGCTAAGGTTGCCTTAATTTTTTCACAGATACTTTGCACTGTTACAGTCGGGAAGCGGTGGGCTTGATAAGTAATAATCATGCTTAACTGATGTTGTCCATCAATCACATTTTCCATAATTTCAAAATGCAATCCGAACATCGATTCATCACGTTCTGGCAAGATCTGACGATAGGGAAGGTCTTGTCCCTGAGGGGTTTTGAGCACGCCGTTTAAAGCGTTATTTGAATGGATATGAATAAACACATCAAATAACAGTCCTTCATCGGCGCTCATCCCTAACGCATTTTGAATATGGTTGATTGGAATATCTGCATAGGCCATCGAGGTATTAATCATTCTGCTGATATTGTGAAGCAACGATTGGAATGAATCTGAAGGGCTAAACTGTGTGCGATGCGCAACCATGGTCGTAAAGTAACCCACTGTATCAAAAAACTCAGGATCAGTTCGTCCAGAAGCAGAAGTACCAATCACAATATCTTTTAAATCACCTTGTTGCTGTAAGGCATTGGCGATAGCAGTATAGAGAACCGCGAAAATAGAAGAGCCGTGTTGTCTCGAAAATGCGAGGAGCTTGTCATGCATTTCTGGTGCAAATTTAAGTTCGAGCCATTGGACTGGAGGTTTTTCCTTTTCAGCATTTAATTCATGTTGTGAAACAGGGAGGTATAAACCTTTGGTTGCTCCTGTTAGCAGGTTAGTCCAATAATTTAGATGGTCTTGGTTAATCCCTTGCTTTTGCTGAAGTAAAGAAAAATCAAGAATAGATTGGGCAGGTGCCTTCCAGTTTGGTGCTTGAGCATTTGAGCGAGCAAGATAAGCATGCGCAAGGTCAGCCATAATCGTATTTAAAGACCATTCATCAATCACCATGTGGTGAACTAAGAATGATAGAGTTTGGCGACCTTTAGCATTTCGAATTAAACGAATTCTTAATGGAAGTTCGCGGGTTAAATCAAATTTATATGAAGCTTCACTTGCAAGCGTTGCATCGTGACTTTCGGCACTATTCCAAAACCATTTGAATTGTTTAAGTTCAGACGTAGGAATAACCTGTTGATAGGTTTGACCATTGTCGGTATTAAAAATTGTCCGTAAACCTGCATGGCGCTCAACAATATCTGTAAATGCTTGAAAGAAAATATTCTCATTAATTTCTTCAAGGAATTCTACGGCAAATGGCAAGTTATAAATTGGGCTAAAATCGAATGCAGAATAAGCTTGCCATAGGAAATCTTGAGCTAAAGTAAGCGGGGCTTTATCGACACTTTGTAAGGTGGATTTTTCAGTTTTTGCAGATTTAACGAAAGCATATTGGGCTAAATCAGCAGCAGATGGAGATTTAAAGAAATCATTAAATTGAATCTCAATTCCATGTTTATTAAGTAGATTTCCAATAATTCGTGTTGCTAAGAGTGAATGGCCGCCAAAATCAAAAAAGTCATCATGTTGGCTCATTTCTGGTTCAGCGAGAGTATTTCGGAACTCTTCTAAAATAATTTCTGAAACATAAGCTTGGTTAGGTTCTTCTGACGCTTTTGCGAAACTTGTATCTAGATGATGTGAGATATCAATTTCAGTTAGTACCAATGGCATATTATTGGTTGAATATTGTTGATATCTATTTTGTATGGCCTGAATGAAATCTGACTTTTGATAGCTTTCATCAAGAATCGGGTGTAGCGCTAAAATAAGAAAATAGTCTTGTTCAGTTTCTACGAGACTTGTAAAAAAAGGGGGATGAAATTCGGCATTCCATGATTGCGCTTTTAAGGTAGCTACCTGCTCAAATACTTGTTCTGTATTGCTCTTTTTTAATTCTAGGCAAGCTGAATAGTCATCAAATGGATATTTGTATAAATCGCCTTCGTCACTAAATGTATAACGGACATTTAAGTCAGGTGTAGTTTTAATAATGTCTTGAATTGCTTTAATCAGCAGTTGAATGTCTAAACCTTGATTAACTTTCCACAGATTAAAACGTCGATTAACTTGTTCAGGCTGCTGTAATTGCAACATCCAGATATGTTCTTCGTAATCAGTAACCGAAAGGAGAGAGGGCGATTTGGAAAATTGTTCCAACATAAATGAATCCTGGTTTATCAAATGGCTATTTTCATCAATTTTATTTCGCAAATTTTTTACATTAGATTAAATTTCATATAATTCATAATGTTATAGATTTGCTTGTTTGCAAAAATTGACCTTTTTCTAATGAGTTGATGTCCACATGAACTGTACTGATGTAACAGTAGGGTTACATTTTACCTTTAAACATACTATAATTGATTCTCATTTACATCAAGATTATTATTTGCAAGAAGATGATGCCAATTGAGAATGACGAATTTTTAAAATAGAAAATAAATAATAAGTAATTGATTAATATTTATTTAATTCGAAATTGGTTCGGCAAAAATAATTTAAAGATGAAAAAAACGATCCTTAGAATAGGGCTGTAATTTTGCCTATTCAAAAGGAACTTATTTTGTTGTCTCGATAAAATTGAGGAATTTTCATGAGAATATTCAATCATGAAAGGTTAATAAGCCCATCAAATGTTGAACAAATTTTCCCTCGCTTTGGTTTGATGGGACTAAATTTGCAATTTGCATCGGCTTTATTACGCTCAAGTGGGGCACGCCACTGATGCAATTCGGCTTATTTTTTATTTTTATCCTTTTATGTATTTGTTCGTTATTGCTCGGGGCTGAGCCAATACAGTGGTCTACCTTATTTCCTTTTTCTCATGAGAGTTGGCTCACTCTTACAGCCAGCCGTATTCCTCGTTTAATTACTATTGTGCTTACCGGTATTGGGTTGGCGGTATGTGGCGTCATCTTGCAGCATATTGTGCGTAACAAGTTTGTTGAACCGGAAACATCGGGTGGTTTAGATGCTGCCAAACTGGGAATTTTAGTGTCATTAACTTTAGTTCCGGTAACCAGCACGCTGAGCAAGATGATATTTGCGATCATTTTTTGTTTTATTGCCAGCTTAATTTATATCGCAATTATTCGCCGGATCCGTTTTAGAAATACTGTTTTAGTACCGGTTATTGGTTTGATGTACGGCAGTGTACTGAGCGCCTTAGCTGAGTTTTATGCCTATCGCTTTAATATTTTACAAAGTATGCAAGGGTGGCTTTTAGGAGATTTTTCAAAAATTGTCCAAGGCCACTATGAAGTTATTTACATTATTTTTCCGATTGTTGTCCTGACTTATCTTTTTGCACACCGCTTTACCGTGATTGGTATGGGTGAAGAGATGGCTTCTAGCTTAGGACTTAGTTATGCAGCTATAGCCGCGATTGGTTTAATACTGGTTGCCATTACAGTTTCGACCACAGTAATTACGGTTGGTGCTATTCCTTTTGTCGGGCTCGTAGTTCCCAATTTGGTCGCACTGAAATACGGAGAAAACTTAGCTAAAACCTTGCCCATTGTGGCTTTAGGTGGGGCGTCTCTATTACTGATTTGCGACATTCTTGGTCGCTCAATCATTTATCCATTTGAAGTGCCAATTGGACTTACCGCAGGTGGTGTGGGGGGAATTATTTTCCTCATCCTCATTTTGAGGGAGTTCAGATAATGCGTATTCCAAAGCTATGGATGATTTATCTGATTGTGATCTGCCTAGCAATAAGTTTTTTATTTTTAAACTCAGGGTTAGATTTTGATTACGTCATTCCTAATCGACTTCTGCGTCTTGCCACGATTGTGATAGCCGGTATTTGCGTTGCTTTTTCCTCGATTGTTTTTCAAACACTGGTCGGTAATCGTATTTTGACTCCCTCAATTATGGGCTATGAAGCGATTTATCTCTTATGGCAAGTTTTGTTGTTGTTTTTTTGGGGGACACATGGATTAAGCCAGTTAGGGGTAAATGGTAATTTCTTTATCTCAATCGTTTTAATGCTGCTTTATTCGTGGGTAATCCATAAGTGGTTATTGCCATATGGTAGAAATGATGTCTTTCTCCTGTTGCTTTTAGGGTTAGTCCTTACCATGGTCGTCGGGACGGTTACTCAATTTATTCAACTCAAAATTAATCCTGGTGAATTTTCTGTTTTCCAAGGCCTTAGCTATGCTTCTTTTAATCGCTCTCAACCAGAAACTTTATTGTATGCCAGCTTAGCCGTAGTCATTGTGCTATTCCTCGGTAGAAAAGCACTCCTTGTTCTGGACGTTCTGGTTTTAGGGCGTGAGCAAGCAATTTCATTAGGCATTCATCATCACCGCTATGTCAGTTTCTATTTAGCTCTAATCGCTATTTTGGTTGCGGTATCTACCAGCCTGATTGGCCCGACAGTATTTATGGGCGTATTTATTGCCAACATTACTTATGCACTAGCAAGAAGTTATAAGCATAAATTAACGCTGCCCATGGGTTGTGCCATCACGATTGCCATATTTATTGCTGCTCAAATTTTAGTTGAGCACGTTTTTAATTACAAAACGACCGTCAGCATTTTAGTCAATCTCGTATGTGGCATTTATTTCCTTGCGCTGACGGTTCGTACCCGAGGTGTCGCATGATTCATGTCAAGAATATCAATAAGTCATATGGAAATAAGCCAATACTGACTGACGTAAATGTTGAATTTCCTACAGGTCAGGTGACGTCACTCATTGGTCCAAATGGAGCCGGAAAATCGACTTTGCTCATGATGATGGCTCGTTTAATTGAACCGGATAAAGGCGAGATTTTTCTTAATCATCAAAATATTGCGGAAATTAAAACCGCTGTTTACGCCAAGCATGTCGCGACTTTACGTCAAGCACCTGGCTTTAATTTGCGCTTAACCGTCGAAGAGCTGGTGTCATTTGGACGCTTTCCCTATAGCCGTGGTGTTTTAACCGAGCAAGATCGTCAGGTGGTTGATGAGGCTATTGAGTTTCTTTCTTTAGAGCCGCTGCGCAAATCTTACATAGATGAAATTAGTGGTGGTCAAAGGCAGATGGCCTTTTTGGCGATGACGATCGCCCAGGAAACAGACGTACTTTTATTAGATGAACCCTTAAATAACCTTGATATGAAACATGCCGTTCAAATTATGCGCGCACTCAGGCGCTTATGTGATGAACAAGGGCGCACTGTGATTTTAGTCATTCATGACATCAATTTTGCCACGAATTACTCGGACCATATTGTCGCGCTAAAGAACGGAAAACTTCATTTCAGTGGGTTAACCGAACAAGTGATTACAGAGGCGCAATTAAATGATCTGTACGAGCTTGATTTTGAAATTACATACAGTGAGCGTGGCTGTATGTGTAATTACTTCAACTCATCTGGAGCTTGAATACATATGAACTGGAAGAAAAAGTATGGGGGAGTAGCCCTCATCATAGCGGCAGCTGTCACTCTACAAGCATGTGATCAAAAAGTTGCAGATACCACTCAAGCTTCTCAGAAGCTAGCAGAACCGATTACGGTAAAACATGAGCTTGGAACTACGGTGATAGATCATCTACCGCAACGCGTTGCCGTTCTTGATATGAATGAAGCTGACTTTCTAGATCAACTGAATGTCCCGATTATGGGAATGCCAAAAGATTATGTTCCACACTTTTTGGAAAAATATAAAAAAGATGCACAAATTCAGGATTTGGGTGCAATTGTACAGCCCAATATGGAAAGGATATATGCATTAAAACCAGACTTGATCTTGATGACGCCATTACACGTTAATCAGTATCAGGAACTGTCAAAAATTGCCCCGACCATTCACTACGATATTAACTTCAACAATAGCGAGAGTAATCATATTGGTCTGGTTGAAGACCATATGATGACCTTAGGAAAAATATTTAATAAAGAAGATTTAGCCCGCCAGAAAGTTTCTGAACTCGATGAACAGGTGAAGCAAATACAAGCGGTGACAGCCAATCGCCCAGAAAGAGCGTTAGTTGTTCTTCATAATAATGGGGCATTTAGTAATTTTGGTATTCAGTCACGCTATGGCTTTATTTTTAATGCTTTTGGGGTAAAGCCTGCAAGTGGTGTGGTGGATACAAGTCTACACGGGCAACCAATTTCGAGTGAATTCATCAAGAAAGCGGACCCCGATATTCTCTATATCGTGGACCGAACTGCTGTGATGGAACATCGCTCAAAAATTAATGCTGCCAGTGTTGAAAATCCATTATTACGTCAAACCAAAGCGTGGAAAAACGGTCGTGTCATTTTTGTCGATGCCGATGCATGGTACACCACGGCTGCAAGCCCAACTTCACTCAAAATAGTGATGGAAGATGTGAAAAAAGGCTATCAATAAATTTTTGGGCACATCACTTAATCAAATTTTACAGCATAAATTTTCACTATTTTGCTATGAATTTTAAGCAGATAGTTAATAAAAAATGAATCACAACATTAAAGGTCTTTCAATGAACAACGTTAGCGATAACCGTAATTTTAAAAGTGGGAATGATCAAAGAATTAATCACCGTTCTTTTGTATTAAATGGTATTGCATCTGCACAAATGGCCCTTCGATTAGGCTATACATTAGGCACTGTATTTGTACTATGTGCATCAAATACCTATGCTGCTGTTATTGATAATTCAACAAAAACTCTAGAACAACAACAAACTGCTCAAACAAATGTAGCAGCTTTACCAGCAATTACCGTAAAAGCTGAACAAGACGATACTTATGCGGGAGGGCAGGTTTCGTCGAAAAGCTCAGTTGGCTTTTTAGGTAATAAAACCGTTATGGAAACCCCGTTTAATACCATTGCGTATACAGATACATATATCGCCGATAAACAGGCAAAAGATATAACAAGTGTGATTGCGAAAACAGATCCATCCGTGTTCACCAATGCGGCAAGTGGTGGCTGGAGTGAAAACTATTATATTCGTGGCTTTGAGTCGAGCCCGAGTGATATGTCTATGAATGGATTGTTTGGTATAACCCCTTATTATCGAACTTCACCTGAAATGTTTGAAAAAATAAATGTACTTAAAGGTCCTTCTGCATTACTCAATGGAATGCCACCAACAGGTTCCATTGGTGGGACAGTTGATCTCACTACCAAACGTGCAACGGATGAACCATTAACACGTTTGACTACGACATATATGTCTGACTCTCAGTTTGGTGGGCATTTAGATGTTGGACGACGATTTGGTGCGGACAAGGAATTCGGTGTGCGAGCAAATGCGGTATATCGGGATGGCTCTGGACCAGTAGAAAAACAGGATTTGAAAACTGAGTTATTTTCATTAGGAATGGATTGGCATGGTGATCGTGCACGTGTTTCGACAGATCTTTACACATCCAAAGATCGAGTGGATGGCGTAACACGAGGCATCAACCTCGGAAAAGATATCGCGATTCCGAAACCGCCGAAAGCAGATACCTTACTCAATCCAGATTGGTCTTTTGTGGACATTCAAGATAAGGGCGCCATGATACGCGGTGAATATGATCTGACCAATAACGTGATGGGGTACGCAACCTATGGACAAAGTAAAACAGAATATAAATATAATGGTGCGATGTCAGCAACTGTTTTAGATAACACTGGAACCTTCCAAACAAGTATTGGTCAACTGGCATTTAATGTTGATAAAAAGTCGGCAGATGTAGGGCTGAAAGGAAAATTTAATACAGGAGCAGTAGGACATCAATGGGTAGTCAATGCGACATATTACAAACATAATCAAGATGATTATGGGGTAAGAAATGTGGCAGGAGCTGAATGGACGACTAATCTTTATGATCCAATTTGGGGGAAAGCTGTCCCTTTTAATGCACCCCTAATATCTAATTCTGAATTGCAATTAAATAGTTACGGTTTGGCAGATACCCTATCTTTTATTGAAGATCGCTTACAGTTAACTTTAGGTGTACGTTATCAAGAGGTAGAAAGTAGTAATTTATTTGTGCCGACATCGACTTTGACTAAATATAAAAAGAATGCAACGACACCAGGCGCCGCAATTCTATTTAAAGCGACAGATAAAGTTTCGATTTATGCAAACTATATCGAGGGCTTAACCAAAGGTGATGCAGCCCCCCTTACTGCGGCAAACTATCCAACAATATTTGCACCTTACAAAACAAAGCAAACAGAATTTGGGGTGAAGTTTGATCAAGGTACATTTGCGCATACCTTGTCATTGTTTGAAATCAAAAAACCAAGTGCTTACACTGATTTAGTAACTAATATATATACGTCTGGGGGAGAGCAACGTAATCGAGGGATTGAATGGAGTTTCTTTGGCTCACCAATTGAAAATGTACGTTTGATGGGCGGTGCATCTTATATTGAACCTGAAGTGACTAAAACAGCCATCCAAAGCAATGAAGGAAATATGGCCGTAGGTGTCCCTAAAACACAAGGGAAATTAGGTGTTGAATGGGATAATGAAGTTGCACAAGGCGTTTTAACTTTATCTAGCAATGCAACCGCAGTTTCGAAACAGTATATCGATCAAGAAAATACATTGCATATTCCTGGTCGTACGCTGATAGATGTCGGTGCACGATATAAAACTTCAATCTCAAATCATCCTATTACTTTTAGAGCAGACATCAATAACTTGATGAATAAAGCCTATTGGGGAATGCCTAAACTATCGAATTTAGCTTTAGGCGCACCAAGAACGTATATGCTATCTGTATCATATGACTTTTAATTTGTTGTAATCTTCAACCGAATAAAAAAACCCGCCATCGCGGGTTTTTTTATGATATTCATATTTTATTTTGGTAAACCATAATGCTGGAAAGAAGACTGTTTAGGAATTCGATATGCATTACGCCCCAGTAATTGATTAATAATGACTGAGTTTCGGGTTGCTCCGATCCCCAAGTCTGGAGAACCTACGCCTTGCTGAAAAATCTCGGCATTCTGAATGAAAATTCGACCTTGTCCCTGATCACAACGTAAAGCGGTAAAGTCTTCTTGAACAATACAATCATTTTTATCATCAACAGCTAAAATAGAACCTTTCATATTTTGGAACCATTCAGGCCAATCATGAACATAGCCTGTAGCTGCAACAAGGGCATCAGTTTCTAATTCGCAACGTTGATCGAGTTGGGTATGCAAACAGGTTAAACGCAGAGAACCCGATTCAAGTTCTTCAACCGATTCAACCTCACAGCTTGTGTATAGGCTTAAACCGGATTTTTCACCAGCCACTGAACGCTCATAAAGCACATCATATATATCACCAATGGTTGAGAAGCTAATCCCTTTATAGATCAGGCCCTGACTAGCAGCAATGTCACGACGTTTATCTCTAGGCAGGCTTTGGAAATATTGCATATAGGCAGGGGTAAAACATTCTTGCCCAAGTTTAGAATATTCCATTGGGTGAAAGCCGGCAGAACGTGTGATCCAACGAATAGATGCACCTGCTTTTACTTGTTCTGGGGTAAGTGAATTAAATAAAGCAAGTACGCATTCTGCTGCACTCTGGCCCGAACCAATAACCGTGACCTGTTTACATTGCTTGAGTTGTTCCTGAATTTTTGCAAACTCCGCAGAATGTTTTACCAAAGGATGTTTGCATGTTTCTAGCCATGTAGGAATTCGAGGTTTAGTCCCAATACCAATCGCCAGATTTTGGCTTATATATTTTTGTTTTTCGCCCGAGGCTGATTCACTTTCTATAATAAATTTATCCAGCTTGGCGTCATATTCCACATGGCTTACGTTTTCTCCAAATCGACAATCGGGTAATTGTTTTGAAGCCCAACGGCAATAATGGTCATATTCACGGCGTGGAATTAAAAAACTGTCGTAATAATAAAACTGATGCAAGCGATCATGTTGATGTAAATAATTAATATAGCCTAAGGGATGGCAAGGATTGGCCATAGTAACCAAGTCGGCAAAGAAAGGAACTTGCAATGTCGTACCTTGCAATAGCAACCCTTCATGCCATCGAAATTCTGGTTTGCGTTCTAAAAATACGCTTTTGATTTCGGGATGATGAGACAAAAGAGCAGCTAAACCTAAGTTGAATGGCCCAATACCAATTCCGGTAATATCTATTTTTTTCATGTTTATACTTTATCTGTTTCCAAAATAATGAAAGTTCAAAATACGAATTAATGTGCTGTTAGTAGTTTCTCTACATCAGCAATATTGCGACATTGAATAAGTTGAACAGGTGAGAGCTGAATCGCGTATGTTTCATTAATACGTTTTGAAACGACCTTTAAATGATGTGGACGTAGCCCGAGATGAGTAAAATGAGTTGAGTTGTCCACTTCCTTATTTGGCGTGTGGCCTATCACTTCTAAGTAAATGTCGAGTAGTTGATTTTGCTGTTTAGCATTATTTTCAAGTGGTATAGATGAATGATCGGACTCATTATTTTTAAAATATGGTCGTTTATTTTGAAGCTCACTGAAAAAATTGCTGAGATCAAAACTGAATGTTTCTGAACCAATAATTTGCTTGATTGCCAATTGCAGTGCATCCAAGAAATCTTCAATCATGTGAGATGAAAATGCTTCTTGGGCATAATCAATATCGAAAATCAAAGCGCCGTCATTTCTTGTGCTAAAGCGAATATCAATTGCAACTTGAGGTGTTTGAGTAAGGCCATCTTGTTGCTGAATAGGATGAGATTCAGATAATACAGGCCATGACAAACCATTTGTAATTACAATTGGTAATACTGGAGCAGTGCCAACTTTTTCAAATAATAGTCGAGCGAGATCAACGCCTGAAAATGAAAGATGCTGTAAACCCTCTAAAACTTCAGTTTGCAAACGGTTTGCTTGTTCAGCAAATTGATCTGAAGTTTTCCACTCAACAGCAATAAACGTAGAGCTATTAGAAAATGGTCCGGCATAGAGGGGAAGTGTAGGAACAGCAACACATAGAGATTTGTCCGTGCTCCAATGAGATAGCACTTCCAAAATAATCGCCATGATGATTGAGTTTTTAAACAGTGAATGTTTCGCTCCAATTTTAGACAACTGTTTAAATTGAGCTTTTTCTATAACCAGACTGTTACGTTGGTAACGCGAAGTCGGTAAATGCTGTAAGGGTGTTTTCCACGGAAGCGCAGGAATGTTAGATAATTTAGAAAATTTTCTTTCCCAGTAAGCCATATCTTCCTGATGAACAGATACGCTATTTTCAACTTCATTTTCTTCTATTTGCGTTTGGATATCATGTTGTTGTCCATCGAATAGCTCTAACATAAGTGAAGCTATAGATCGGCCATCTAAAATTAATGCATCAAAGCGGACAAAAATCGTTAGTAGATTATTTTTTAATAAAAAGACGGTGATATTCCAAGGCGACTGATTTAAATCAAATAGCTCATGCGTATAACTATTTTTATAGGACTCGATGTGGTGAGAAGCACGTTCAGGTTCCCATGTAGTTAGGTCTATTTCTTTTAAATTGACACTCACTTGATCGCTTACATATTGTACTAACCTGTTTTTATCAATATAGGTTCGTAAGCTGTCATGCCGCCGTACCATTTTTGCCAATCGTTGTCTTAATAAAACAATATCCATTTTGCCGTGATACTGCCTAAACTCTTGCATGGCAACACCACCTAAAGGAAGGGCTTGAGTTCGACCTAATAGATAAGCTTGCTGTAATGCATTTAATGGTTTTTGAGACGTACGATCTGACGAGGTATTTTGTGCTGAGTTTATAATTTGTGTATTAAGTTGCTCAGGATGTGCGGCAAGATTTTTAAGTAAATGAATGAAAGATTCAAATAAATTCGTGATCCATTCTTTGGGTAGAGCATCTAAACGGATGTCCCAATTAACTAAAATACCGTCATCTACATGAGCAACTTGTGCATCAAGTGCAACTTGTGGCCCTTGTGAAATGACCCAATTCATTGAGCCAAAAACACGGCGGACACGTTCGGAAAGTAAATTATCATTTTCTAAATCAAGTGCCGCTGTAAATACCACGGGAGCAATCTGTGCACTACCATGATAACGGGATAGGTCACGTAGAACGTTAACACCCGAATAATGTGAATGCTCTAATAACTCAAGCATTTGATTTGCTATTTGTTTGCAGAATGCAGCTAAGGTTGTTATTCCTTTCATATCGACATCAAGGATGACTAAATTAGCAAAATCACCAATAGTGCCTTTGACATTTTTTAAAACCGGCTCGCGCCAAAAAGTAGGAATATTTAATCGGAAGCTGTGATCTTTGGTTGTATGACCAAGCGTATAGGCAAATAGACCTAATATCAGATTGGTCACAGTAATGCGTTGTTCTCTAGCAAGTTGTTGTAATGCTTTTCGTTCTTCCGGCGATAACCACGTACTTAAACGATCACTTTTTGCTGTTTTGAATTCTTGATGAATGAAAGGTAGAGACGGAGCAGGGCTAATATGAGGCAGACGTTGTTTCCACCATAAGCGGTCTCGTTGGTTTAATTTTTTTAGGTCAGGATCTGTCCGTATTTTTTGATACCAGTCAAAAAAATTAGGCGGACGGGAGAATGATATTTCTGGGTCTTCATAAAACAAAGAAAGATCTTCCATTAAATTCAAGAAGCTGGACGGATCTATAGCAATCATATCCGTATCTACATGAAAACGAAAAATATTATTTTTAAGAACACTTATAGAAAATCTTGCAGTCTGGCCCTGACTTAGATCAAGTTTTTGATGGGTCCATTGCTCCCGTTTTTGCATGAGCATTTGCTCAATTTGATGATCGCTAAGCTTTGAAAAATCATCGACTTCTAATATCTGTTGAGCCTTCTCAGCCATGATGTTTGCGATGCCATCGGCACTCAAACTTAATCTCAAAATAGGGTGTTCTTTATAAAGTCGTTGAAGTGCTAAATGTAATTTTTGTAGATCAATAAATTGACCGTCAAATTCTGCATAGAGGTGGGCAGCAACCCCACCTAAAGTTGCGTTGCCAGAGCGACCAAACCAGCAGGCCACTTGCATCGAAGTTAATTCACACATTGAACGATAACTCGGTTGACAAATTAATCTTGTTTCAGCATCATACAAACAAATGAAAATGATTACCAGTTGCATTTGTTAATCATTTCCAATTTTGCTGTGAATATATAGCTTGTCCGTCTTAAGAGTTTTCTTTTGTCGGTATTCAAATTAAATATTTATGCCGATATGTAAGAAAATTTACAAAGAATCAATAGCTTGATAACCATTAAATTAAATTGAATATTTAGAATGTCATGAAAAAACAGTTGATTGAGTTTGTTCGCTGGACTCCAGAGAGAGAGCAACACTATCGAAATAAAGGTTATTGGATTGACCAACCTTTGACGCGCATTTTAACGGTAGGGGTTCAATCGTATCCGCATTCGCCGGCAATTATTTGTGGTGAACGTCAGTTGAGTTATATCGAGCTGGACCGGCTATCAACAAATTTAGCTTCTCGACTAGCTGAAAAAGGCTTGGGTAAGGGTGATACTGCTTTAGTACAACTTCCCAATGTTGCGGAGTTTTATATTGTCTTTTTTGCCTTGCTTAAGGCTGGTGTGGTTGTGCTCAATGCGCTATATAGCCATCGCCAATATGAACTAAATGCCTTTATTAAACAGATTCAACCTAAGCTTTTAATTGGTTCGCGTCAGCATGAAGTCTTTAGCAATAATCAATTTATTGACTCACTTCATGAAGTAGATTTAAGTCCTGAAATTATTTTGATGCTCAATCATCAAGCTACCGATTTCGGACTATTAGACTGGATTGAAACACCAGCAAAGACCTTAGTCGATTTTTCATCTACACCTGCTGATGAAGTTGCTTTCTTTCAGTTGTCAGGTGGAAGTACGGGAACACCAAAACTTATTCCACGCACGCATAATGACTATGACTATAGTGTGCGAGCCAGTGCCGAGATTTGCGGTTTAAACTCGAATACTCGGTTATTGTGTGCTCTGCCAGCTCCGCATAACTTTATGTTGAGTTCACCCGGTGCATTAGGCGTTTTACATGCAGGTGGATGTGTTGTGATGGCACCAAATCCTGAACCGCTCAATTGTTTTTCTATTATTCAAAGACATCAAGTCAATATGGCATCTTTAGTGCCGAGTGCTGTCATTATGTGGCTAGAAAAAGCCGCGCAATATAAAGATCAAATTCAGTCTTTAAAGTTGCTTCAAGTAGGTGGAGCAAGTTTCCCTGAATCTTTAGCCCGTCAAGTTCCTGAAGTTCTCAATTGTAAATTACAACAAGTATTTGGAATGGCTGAAGGCTTGGTCAATTACACCAGACTAGATGACTCCGATGAGCAAATATTTACGACACAAGGGCGTCCTATCAGTCCTGATGATGAAATCAAAATTGTAGATGAGCAGTATAGAGAAGTTCCGGCAGGTGAAATAGGAATGCTTGCGACTCGGGGGCCTTATACCTTTTGTGGTTATTACCAAAGCCCTGAACATAATTCACAGGTCTTTGACAAGGACAACTATTACTATTCGGGCGATCTCGTGCAGCGTACTTCGGATGGTAATTTACGTGTAGTAGGAAGAATTAAAGACCAGATTAACCGTGGTGGTGAAAAGATTGCTTCGGAAGAAATCGAAAAACTTATTCTTTTACATCCGGAAGTTATGCACGCAGCTTTGGTCGCAATTATCGATGAACAATTTGGTGAAAAGAGTTGTGCCTTTATTGTTTCTCGGAATCCTGAACTTAAAGCTGTTGTGCTCAGACGCCATCTCATGGAGTTGGGTATTGCACAATACAAACTTCCAGACCAGATCAAATTAATCGAAAGTTTGCCACTGACCGCAGTCGGTAAGGTGGACAAAAAGCAACTTCGCAGCATTTTAAATACATCTACAACATCTTAATAAATATTGAGCAGCATATGGCTATTGCAAAAATTTCCACTTATCTCATGCCCAAACGAGAGAGTTATCCAAAGAACAAAACAGACTGGCAGTTAGATCCTTCTCGAGCAGTTTTGTTAATTCATGATATGCAACGCTACTTTTTAAATTTTTACGATGCTGAAAGTGAATTAATTAAAACGGTTGTTAATCATTTAGTTCAACTAAGAAATTGGGCACATCAGAACAATGTTCCGGTTGTCTATACCGCACAGCCTTATGAACAACCAGCGACAGATCGCGCATTACTGAATGCGATGTGGGGACCAGGTTTGCCAGCCTCAACAATTGATCAGCAAAAAATTATTGATCAGCTTTCTCCTACTGAACATGACATTGTCTTAACGAAATGGCGTTATAGCGCGTTTAAACGTTCGGATTTGCTTGAAAGAATGCAAAACTGGAATCGTGATCAGCTCATTATTGGCGGTGTCTATGCCCATATCGGTTGTATGGTTACGGCAATAGAAGCCTTTATGAGTGACATACAACCCTTTCTTGTTGGAGATGCAGTTGCCGATTTTTCAGAAGAAGAACATCACTTAGCTTTGAAATATGTGTCTTCACGTTGCGGTCAAGTTGTGAATACCGAATCTGTAGTGGGGCAGGTGGCAACAGGCATTACACGACCTTGGCTAGAGCAAAAGGTCCAGCAGCTTATTGATGAAGAAGAATTAGACCCCGAAGAAAATCTGATTCTTTATGGATTGGACTCATTACGAATTATGCAGTTTTCTTCGGAACTTAAAGCACAGGGAATCAATATTAGTTTTGAAGAATTAGGACGCACACCCACCTTATCAAATTGGTGGTCATTGGTTGATGCACGGCAAAGGATTGCAGGGTAAAGGGTTGCCATCATAAGGCATACGACAAATCCTGGTCGCTAAATTTATACATAAAATTTATATCTTTGATAGCGACTCCTTAGACGACTTGTAATCGTCATATTAACGGAGCAAAAAATGATTTTATCGCCTGCTGATCAAGAGAGAATTGAGACATTCTGGAATTACTGTTTAAAACATCAATATTTCAATATTGGATATCCTGAATCTGCAGATTTTGATTATTCCGCTTTATTCCGTTTTTTCAAATTCTCTATTAATAATTGTGGTGATTGGAAAGACTATAGTAATTACGCATTGAATTCTTTTGATTTTGAAAAAGATGTGATGGCGTATTTTGCTGAAATTTTTCAAATTCCCTTTGAAGAAAGCTGGGGATACGTAACCAATGGTGGCACAGAAGGTAATATGTTCGGCTGCTATCTGGCGCGTGAGCTATTTCCAGATTCCACATTATATTACTCAAAAGATACGCATTATTCGGTTGGAAAAATCGCCAAATTATTGCAGATGAAATCTTGCGTGGTTGAATCATTGGATAATGGTGAAATCGACTATGATGATTTAATCCATAAAATAAAAACCAATAAAGAAAGTCACCCCATTATTTTTGCAAATATTGGCACGACCATGACTGGCGCAATTGATGATATTGAAATGATTCAAGAGCGCTTAACGCAAATCGGAATTATGCGCCGAGATTATTATATTCATGCCGATGCTGCCTTAAGTGGCATGATTTTACCTTTTGTTGATCATCCTCAAGCGTTTTCCTTTGCTCATGGTATCGACTCGATTTGTGTGTCTGGTCATAAAATGATTGGTTCACCAATTCCGTGTGGCATTGTTGTGGCCAAGCGACAAAATGTAGAGCGTATATCGGTAGATGTTGACTATATCTCTACACGTGATCAAACCATTAGTGGTTCACGCAATGGTCATACCGTCTTGCTGATGTGGGTGGCAATACGTAGCCAAACCAATTTACAAAGACGACAGAGAATTCAACATTGTCTAAAAATGGCCCAGTACGCGGTTGATCGTTTTCAGGCAGTGGGAATTCCTGCTTGGCGGAATCCGAATTCAATCACTGTGGTATTTCCATGTCCTTCTGAGCACATCTGGAAAAAGCATTATCTGGCAACTTCCGGAAATATGGCTCATTTAATTACTACGGCACATCACCGAGATACACGTCAGATTGATAGCTTAATTGACGATGTTATTTTTGATTTACAAGGTGCCTCTGAACGTACAGTTGGTTTTTAGTCATATCAACCAAGATGATTTAGACAAATCCATATTAATTTTTACAGTCTAGAAAATGATCTAAAAATATTTTGATAGGGTGGTTAGGAAGTTTTTGATGCAATTAAAGTTTTTAAAAAAATACTTTTTATATGATTTTCTTATTCATGCTTTTTTAAAGCCGAAAATGGCAATTCTTGCTGGTCAATTGAAGCGAGATTTTATTTTAAGTACCGCTTTTTCTATGAATATAAAGAGAGATAAGCATGTCTGATTTAAAGTTATCTCATCTGATGACAGACTCTTCCTTGGCACCTGCACTCAAGCCAGCATTTCCTAAATTATTTGCAGGAACGCTTGCTGCCGTATTTTCAGGTTTAGCTATTTTAACTGCCCTGTGGGGCATGATTCAGTTGATTGGTTATTTATCTTCTTATTGGGTGATCTTTTCAGCGTTTTTTTGGATAGTTGGGGCGGCATTGGCAGCACTGGCCTCATGGTTAGTGCATGACGCAGAGGCTGGATTTTCGGCACGATTACGTCGTCAAATTGCTCATCATTTAATTCGGTTACCGACCACAACCTTATCAAAACAGGGTGACCAAAACTTAAAACGACTCGTTTCAGACGATATCGCGACTTTACATCACATGGTGGCGCATTTACCGTCGGAAATTGCGATTTTTGCTGTAATCCCTTTAGTTTCTATTGTTTTATTAGTTGTGTTGGTTGGCCCGATGGCACTTTGGGTATTATTACCTGGGGCAATTGCTTCACTCTATTATTTAATTATTGTTCCCCATGTATCAAAACGGGATGGCGCTGCGCGTATGCAGGTCATGTTAGATATTATTGGTTCTGCTGATGATTATGCGCGCGGCATTCGTGATAATCGAATATATGGGCAACAATCAGGTGCTTTAACAGCCTATACTCAATCAGCACAAAATTTCACTCAAAATATGGTGTCTTGGGTGAGTAAAGTCGCAACACTCGCTGCTGTTGCCACTGCATTACTACAAGCTGTTGCAACCTTTGCCATAGCCTATCTCGTAGCTTATCAATACGACAGCATGACCTTGGCTGCAACACTTTTCTTTAGTTTGGCCATCGTGACACCTTCGCTACGTTTAGGGCATGGTCTTGATTATGTCGCTGCTGGGCGAGCTGCAGCTACTCGTTTATCTGCATTCTTAAAAGAACCGGTACTCTCATCGGGTAATCTACAACAGATTGAGCAAGATGTAACACTTGAAATAGTTAATGCAAGCTTTGCAATCGAAAATCAAAAAGTATTGGATCGATTAAGTTATGCATTTCCAAAAAATTCAATTACTGCAATTACAGGGCCAAGTGGAGTTGGCAAAACAACCTTACTGCGAGCACTTGCTGGGTTCGCTGTATTGCAAGAAGGTGTCGTTCAATTAGCAAAAACAGATATTTTGCAATTACATGAAAAACTAAGACATGAAAAGGTTTTGTTTATTCCACAAGGTGGAGATGTATTACCGACCACAGTAAGAGAAAACTTGTCCTTATCTGCCGTTAATGCAAATGATGAACAACTTGAGCAGGCATTACTCAAGGCACAACTAAAAGTAGATTTAAATGCAGATGCAACTTTACTTTCAGGCGGTGAAAAACAGCGCATAGGAATAGCGCGTGCTTTTTTATCCTCAGCTCCTATTATTTTATTAGATGAGCCAACGAGCGCACTAGACCAGACCAATGCGACAAAAATAATATTGGAATTAAGCCGCTTAGCTAAAAACCAGAATAAAACCATCGTCATGGTCACTCATGATCTTGCCTTAGCTGCGCATGCCGACAACAGGTTAGTGCTTAAAGGCCCAACTGACTCAGGGAAATCTTTATGAATACTCCTGCTAAATTAAATAAAGATCAGATTTTTTCGATGCTTCCTCGTGCGGCCAAACAAAAATTAATTATTGTTGGTATCGGATGGATCATTGTTGCAGCAATTGAAGCAATTGCATATACCGTATTGGCATTTGCTATTGTCAATCAATGGTCTCCAAGTTGGGTTCTCATCAGTGCAATTGCAGCAATATTAGTGACAGTTGTGGTCACTCGTGCTGGCTTCCTTACTGGTGTGCGTTTAGCAGGGGACCTATTTGCTGAGTTAGGCAAATCTTTAGCTCGTGCCAAGCTCTCTTGGTTTACCAATGAACAGCGTGCTCAGATTAAAACGATTGCTGGACAGGGAATTCCTGGGTTTATGAGTATCCCTGCTCATCAATTGCAAACCTTTTTACATGCGCCTTTTATGCCTTTGTTTCTAACAATAGGAATAGGCCTGCTTGCTGGAGCAGGCGTAGCATTTGTCGCTTTAGGCTTACTTTTACTCTCTTTATTTGCTCAATTCTTAGCACAACGTGCACTCATGCATATTGATAAAAAGCGTAATACTGCCGATTTAGCCGCTTCACAAGCAACGCTGGAATTGGTTGATCATGTTGAGTTATTACGCACGGCAGCTGGTCCTGAACGTGCGGTCCAAAGGCTAGAACATCGTTGGGAAGAGCAAGAAGAGACATTAGTACGGATTAATCGTGCTGCTGCATTTGCAAGTTTTATTGCAACCTTGGCAAGTGTTTTACCCATTGCAGGGATGGCAACATATCTGGTGATCGCTGGAGTCAATCATGCTGCTTTGGTATTGGCATTACTCGTCTTAATTGGACGTGCAGCAGCGCCGTTAGGTGAACTTGCTACCGCAGGGTTGCATATCAATGATTTGTTTGCTGCACTGCGCAATTTTAATCAGATCACCCATCCACCTGAGTTGCCTGAGCCATTACACCCTCAAATTCCTACTGGCCATCATATTTCGGTACAAGACGTTAGCTATGCGCCAGCAATTGAAAATATATCTCTCGACATCGCATGGGGGAGCAGAGTATGGGTTACCGGACCAAGCGGTAGTGGTAAGAGTACTTTACTTGAATTGCTTACACGGTTTGATGATCCACAAAGAGGAAAAATTACTCTGGGTGGCATAGCTCTTGATCAAATGAAATATGAAGTTTTGGTCTCGAATATCGCTTATGTCACGCAAGAACCTATTTTGTTCACAGGAACACTCGCTGAAAATATCCGTTTAGGTAAACCTGATGCAACTGATGATGAAATAGAAAAGGCTGCAAGAGATTCCGCATTAGGAGCAATGATTGACCGTAGTTCAGAAGGAATTAATCAATCGGTTGGTAAACAAGGCAGCGCATTGTCCGGTGGTGAACGTCAGCGAGTCGCAATTGCGCGAGCATTACTCAAAAATGCGCCAATTTTAATACTTGATGAAGCAACCTCTGCCTTGGATGAAGAGACTGAGCAAGAAATCGTTACAACGATACGTACTCTTTCTTCTACGGTTATTTTTGTGACACATCGTGATTCCGCCATTTGGCAACCGACTCAAACTATCAATTTAGCTTCAACTTCTGTTTAAAAAATAACGCAGAAACCTGATTTAGGCATTTTTTATGAAAGAAAAATGCTTAATATTTGGAGAATTCTTAAGTGAATAAACATCAATATAATATGTTCTGTTTACCGCCTGCGGGGAGTAGCGCGAGTATTTATCATCCATGGAAAAAGCAGATCTCTGACAATATTCGTATTATTCCTATTGAATATTCGGGTCATGGTATAAAAATAAATGAACCATTGATTGATGATCCTGATCTATTGGCTATGCAAATTGCCACTGAAATACAAGTTTACTCAGACACACCGTTCATTTTATTTGGACATAGTGTGGGAGGTGGCTTGATTTGGAAAGTACTCAATTATTTGAATGAAAAAACAATGATTGATCAGTTGAGATTAATCGTTATAAGTAGCCGACCTGAGCATCACTATATTCAACATATGCGGTACAAGCATGAGCTAACTGATAAAAAAATTATTGATGAATTGAAGCGATACAATAATTTTCCTGATGAAATTTTAAATAATCAGGATGCACTCACATTCTTTCTCAAAATCATTCGTAATGATTTCTATCTTAGTGATCAATTACTTAGCGAGAAGATTCATAAGACTGAGGTCCCGATTGTTGCATTTTATGGCAAACAAGACCCTGATATTCCTAACAAAAGAATGATGGATGCATGGCAACAACACACAGAAAAGTGGTTAGGTAGTATTGAGTTTGAAGGGGACCATTTCTACTTTCTCAATCCCGAGACCCGAATAAAGATGCTTGAAAACATTGCTGCCATCGTTGAAACATTGACTGTGAATATTGAATAAAGTGCAGACTATGAATAGGGAGAAGCAGGTAAATAGAGGGGCTAATTCATGTCTGGATGAAATAAATATTCAATATGAAAAGCTAACAGCTTTCGGGCTAGATATATATAAAGTCCAGCTCAGTGAAATCAAAGAAATATCTCAGCTTGATCATATCTATCAGGAGCTGAATATATTTCTTCCACCGAATATAAAAAGCTCACGCTTCATTCGTAAATTAGAGTTCTTGACGGGGCGCTTAGCAGCCAAATATGCATTACAAAGCCTCAATTTACAAGATTCTATTGTTCATCAAGGTAAACATGGGGAACCCCTATGGCCCGAAGGAGTGATAGGTGGGATTAGCCATGTTGGATCAAAAAAATCATGTCATGCCATCGCATATGCTAGAAATAACACGGTTAAAGAAAAAATATTTGGAATCGATATAGAGTCTCAAAAACATTATATTTTTTTTCAAAAGAAAGATGAATTTTATAATGTTTTTCTCAATAAAAACGAGCAAGCAGAAATCGAAAAGCTACAAAAAGATCAAGCATATTTATATTTGATAATATTCTCCGCTAAAGAAAGTATCATTAAAGCATTTTGTTTGAAATATAAGCAAATTGTTGATTTTAAAAATATAAGCTTTAAACAGCTAGATGGCGAGTTTCTTTATTTTTACCTTAGGCAAGAAACTTTAATCGAGATAAATCTAGAGATTAAAGTTCAATTTTTTTATACAAATAACGAGATAATTACAATTTCTTGCATTGAAAACTAAATTTATTATTGATAATAATAATCATTTGCATTAATGTGTGTTTCAGTATTTTTATACTCCTATATTTAAAAAGAAGTACTACAGAATTTGCTTGAAAAAAATCAATGTGAGAGGTGATATACAGATGATGCAGACTCAAATATCAGTAGAGCAAAATTTAGATCATATCGGTCAAAAGAAATTTTCATGTTTCTCAACGAAAAATTATTATCTTGAAGTCAACGAATTCGTTAAAACGATAAATACACCCGCAGCAAATACCGCACTATTTAATGACGAGATTGCAAAATGTTTTGAAGAAATTAAAAAGCAAGGCCATCAAAATCCAGTTTTAATTGGTGCTATACCTTTTGATATTACAAAGAAAAGTAGCTTAAATTTTTATGGCGATCATAAAAAAATAACACAAGCATCTTCTACGATTAACTCATTAAAAAATCGTAATAACATTGAGATAATTAATAAATCATTACTCATTCAACGCCAAAAATTTGAAGGTACAGTACAGTTAGCATTAGATGCTTTTGAGAAAAAGAAGGTAGAAAAAGTTGTTCTTTCTCAGGCTGTTGAATATGAGTTTAACCGTCATCAAGAGCCTGAAAATTTATTGGCTGCTTTATTAAAACAAAATCCAAATGCTTATAATTTTGTGATTCCAGTAGAACATAATAATTATATTCTAGGTGCAAGCCCAGAACTGCTTTTATCAAAACAAGGTCGTACTGTAACCAGTAATCCTTTGGCCGGTTCTAGACCAAAATCACAAATTTCTGAAAAAAATTTCGTCAGCCAACAAGAATTAAATCATTCTGAGAAAGACCAACATGAACATCGAATTGTGGTTGAGAATATTATTAGAAATTTAGCTACTCATTGTGTAGAGCTTAAGGTTTCTGAATTTCCAGATATTTTAGAAACATCAACAATGTTGCATTTATCATCAGAATTCCAAGGGGTGCTTAAAAAACAGGCACCGAATGCATTAAACCTTGCATTAGAATTACATCCAACACCAGCGGTTTGTGGCTCACCAACCAATGTTGCTAAGCAGTTTATTTTAGATCATGAAGGTTATGACCGACATTATTATACGGGGTTAGTAGGTTGGATGGATGCCGAGGGTAATGGTGAGTGGGTAGTAACGATTCGCTGTGGTCTACTCAGTGAAAATAAAATGCGCTTATATGCTGGTGCGGGGATTGTGGAAGGATCAGATGCTGAAGCTGAATGGTTAGAAACAGAAGCTAAGATGCAAACCATGCTGAATATTCTAAATACAAAAATTGCTGTGTAATTATTAAACCTTGGCAGATTTTATTTTTATAGTCAAAACAATAACTAAATATTCTACTGAGATATATTAAAAATTTAATAAAAAAGCCTGCATAAAGCAGGCTCTTTTATTTAAGAGGATTATTCTAAGAATTTAACAGTTACGCCAGAACGTACTTTATTACCTAAATCGTTAGCGTCCCAGTTCGTTAAACGGATACAACCGTGAGAAGCTGTTTTAGAAATTAAAGACGGGTTTGGTGTTCCGTGAATACCAAAAGATTTTTTACTTAAACCAATCCAGATATTACCTACAGGCGCATTTGGGCCAGGTGGTAAAGAAAGGGGTTTCAAGTTTTTACCTTGAATAAAGTTTGATGGTGAGTAGCTATACCAAGGATTACGAGCCACACCAACTACCTTGTAAGTACCGGTCGGAGAAGGCGTATCAGTACTGCCAATTGTTGCAGGAAATGACGCAATCATTTGGTTACGGCTGTTGAAGAGGTACAGTTGTTTTGCACCTTTATGCGCAATAATCAAATGAATGTCTTCTGGTAAATCATTGCGTACGTTTGGAACAATGATTTTTTCACCCGCTTTTTTGAATGTTGCTGTTGGATTGATTGTTTTTAAGAAAGCTTCATCGATATGAAACTTTTCGCCCAACATTTCGCTAACACGAGTGTAATACAAACCTTTCATTTTAGCCTGTAAAGCATAATCAGAAGGAATTGATTGTGCATATGGGCCTTTTAAATCAGCATCAGTAATGGTGTATTCAATAAATGAAGGTTTTGTTTGCTTAGCAACTAATGCATCCCAAGTTTCTTTAGTCAGTTCACCAGTAGGTGATAAACCATTCATTTGCTGGAATGAAGAGATTGCTTTTAACGTGTTTTTGCCACTCATACCGTCAATTGCACCTGGCGACGCATGTGCATTATTTAGCATGACGTGAGCACGAGCATAGACTGGAAACTGGCCCTTACCAATATTTTCATACCATTCAGCCGAATTTAAGCTATCTAATGTCCAAGAAACTGTTGGAGCTGAAGTCTTAGCAGTTGTTGAGGTTGTTTTAGCTACGGCTACTGGTGCTGAAGCGGCAATACCTGAATCGGCATTTTGGTCTTCAGTTTTTTGCAAATCTTGTAATGTTGTTGACGCTCGATTTAAGTCACTTTGTTCTTGAGCAGTAATTTGTGTCGAAGCTTGAGCTTTTACAGTTGAAGCTGCATCTACTGCTAAAGGATCAATCGGATCTTCTACAGGAGCTGATACCTTTTTAGGATTCAGGGGTTGCTCAGTTGTTGAAGCAGCAAAAGCAACATTAGCAATAATACAACTTAAACTCATAGCGAGTAATGAGCGAACAAACATGTAATTCAACCTTAAGAATTTTCATATAAGCAATAGGGGCATGATCTAATCTAAAATTGCATAAAATTACCAATAACTCATCTCTATGAGCCCAAGATTGGTAATTTAGTGGTTAAAAGAATATCAATAGACCCGATGTAACATGTTGCAAGTATTGCAGAAAACCTTGCTGCTTGCAGTAGACTTTTGTGTAAATATGCATTTTTTAGTAGATTGACGAGTTTTTTGTGTGAAATTGAAATTATAAAAATCTCTATGTTTTTGATATGATGCTGCCACATAAAGAATATAGAGATTGGTAATGACGACTTTGAAAAATGATCGTTTCCTACGAGCTTTGTTACGCGAACCTGTAGATACCACCCCGGTATGGATGATGCGTCAAGCAGGACGTTATTTGCCTGAATATCGTGAAACACGTTCAAAAGCAGGCGACTTTCTATCTCTATGTAAAAATACAGAATTTGCTTGTGAAGTAACTTTACAGCCTTTACGCCGTTACGATTTAGACGCAGCAATTTTATTTTCAGATATTTTAACAATTCCTGATGCATTAGGCTTAGGGCTTTATTTTGAAACGGGTGAAGGCCCTAAGTTTCAAAAAACTGTTCGTACTGAACAAGATGTCGCGAATTTACCCAAGCTAAATGCAAAGTCAGACCTTGATTATGTGATGAATGCAGTAAGCACAATTCGCTCTGCTTTAGGTGGCCAAGTTCCACTGATTGGTTTTTCTGGTAGTCCTTGGACATTAGCAACGTATATGGTTGAAGGTGGTTCAAGTAAAGAGTTCCGTTTTACCAAGCAGATGATGTACGCGCAACCAGAAGTTTTGCATGCTTTACTTGATCATTTAGCAGATTCAGTTATTGATTATTTAAATGCTCAAATTGATGCAGGTGCTCAGGCTATCCAGATATTTGATAGCTGGGGTGGGGCATTAGCACATCGTGAATATGTCGAATTCTCTTTAAACTACATGAATAAAATCATTGCTGGTTTGCAACGTGAGAAATATGGTCGCCGTATTCCTGTTATTGTTTTCACTAAAGGTGGCGGTCAATGGTTAGAGCCAATGATTACGACTGGTGCAGATGCATTAGGTTTAGATTGGACTACTCCACTTAATACAGCCCGTAATATTGTGTCGGGACGTGTAGCGCTACAAGGTAATCTTGACCCTGCTGTTTTATATGGCTCGGCTGCTTCAATTGAAAAAGCTGTAAAAGCAATGTTAGACGATGCTTATGCAAACGGTGAAAAAACAGGTTACGTTGCTAACTTAGGCCACGGTATTACCCAGTGGGTAGACCCTGCGCAACCAAAAATCTTTGTAGATACAGTACATGAGTATAGTGCTAAATATCTAGGATAGTTTTTTGTGCGTCATCTCACTTTACCAATTCATTTTATCGGCAAGGCTGTTTCGGCAGCCTTGTTTGGTATTCTACTTTTAATTGCTTTTGCTTTAACAGCGCCGATGGGAAGCCATGAATATATGGGTTTTTATCGTTATGATTATTTACTCATCTATGCAGTGCTGATTCAGATCTGTCTTTTATATTTAAAACTTGAATCATGGGCAGAAGCCAAAGTTATTGCTTTATTTCATATCATGGCGATGGTCATGGAAATATTTTTAACGCATCCTGCGATCGCATCATGGCAATATCCTCAGCCTGCGGTATTTAAAATTTTAACTGTGCCTTTATTTGCAGGCTTTATGTATTCGGCTGTAGGTAGTTTTTTTGCGCGATCACTCCGATTATTTAAGGTTTCTTTTGAAAAACTTCCAAGTTTTGGAACGATGCTTTTACTCGCATTTTTCTCATATATAAACTTTATGAGTAAATTTTTTGTACCTGATATTCGCTATATTTTATTTGCGATCAGTATTTTTATTTTTTGGAAGACCAAGCTTTATTTTCAGCTCAACGAGCATAAATTTAAAATCCCGATGTTGCCTGTATTATTTACCCTCGCTTTTCTAATCTGGATTGCTGAAAATATTAGTACTTTTTATAAAATCTGGCTCTATCCAAGTCAGGTAGATGCTTGGCACATGGTAGGTTGGGGTAAACTGGGGTCATGGTATTTATTATTACTTTTAAGTTTGGTTCTCGTGCTTAAAATATTAGGTCATCGAGATAATCAAGGTAACTGGAATCTAAGGTAAATTTTTTCGTTAGCACTTTTCATCATATTATTTATTTTTTAATTGCTAAATCACAGCCTTCTCGCTATCTTTAATATCGTGTAATAAGAATTACACATAACAATACATAAGAAACAATCAATAATGATTTTGGAGATATACATCTATGTTAAAAAAATTAGCTTTAGCTGCTTTGTTAGCAGCTGGTTCAAGTGTTGCTATGGCTGATAACGATGTAGGTTGTGGTGTGGGTACGCAAGTATGGGCTGGCCAAAAAGGAGTGGTGCCTAAAATTCTTGCTGCAACAACAAATGGTATTTTTACTAACCAATTACTAGGGATTACTTTTGGTACTTTAGGCTGCCGTCAAGGCGGAACAGTAACTGCGCAAGTGGTTACATTCACAAATGAAAATGCTGAAGCTTTAGCACGTGATATGGCAGTAGGCCAAGGTGAAAGCCTGAACGTACTTGCTGAGTTAATGCAAATCAAACCTCAAGACAAAGATCGTTTCTTTAAAGTTTCAAAAGCAAACTTTGGTGAAATCTATTCTGCAAATAATCAAAATACGCTTCAAGTTTTAGCATCATTACAAACAGTAATGGCTAAAGATGACGTTTTAAAAGCTTACGTATAAGTTTGAAACTGAAAACCCTGTCGTATGGCAGGGTTTTTCTTATATTTAATGATAAAAATTGATGAGCTTAATGAAGTCAGTTGTTTTAGTTTTTGCCTCTTTGGCAGTGAATATTGCTTATTCAGCAGATATAAATCCATCTATTCAAAAATATTGGTCAATTGCAGAACAACAAAATCTAGATCAAGACATTACATGGCAAAGGCTGATGTATGCCAATAAAAATCAGAAAAGTGAGGTTACTTATTCTGGCTATTTCTTATCAGAAAATGGAAAAAATAACTTAAAAGAAGAACTGAAAGCTGACATTTCAGCATTATTTATGCCTGCTCAAGATAATCAGTCGATTCGTTGTAAGTTTCCGGCACGTAGTCAATGGCTCATGCAAAAAGTCGGCATTCAAGAAAATGAATTGCCTCAAGTAAATTGTTCAGAATTTGAAAATTGGATTGGGCAGATTAAGCCTCATAAAGCGACCTTAATTTATGCGACCGATTTTATGGGCAATCCTAGCTCAATGTTTGGTCATACGTTATTGCGTTTGGACCCAAAAGATCAACAGCAGTTAAACCTTGTCTCTTACGCCGTAAACTATGCAGCAACTGTGGCAGGCAACGACAACTGGTCATATGCATGGAAAGGTTTAACGGGGCAGTATCCAGGCGAATATTCATTGATGCCTTATTATCGTAAGGTAAAAGAGTATGGTGATTTTGAAAGCCGCGATTTGTGGGAATATGAGTTAAATCTATCACCTGAAGAAACTCGGTTTTTAGTAAGCCATATTTGGGAAATGCAACATGTGAGCTTTCCTTATTATTTTGTGAGTGATAACTGTGCCTATCGATTGTTAGGGTTAGTGGATTTAGTAAAACCTGAGTCTAACTTGCAAGAGAAATTCACCTATGCATCTATTCCAATGGAAACCATTAAATCGATGCAGCAGCAGGGACTCACGAAAGCTCCTGTATATCGACCTGCTTTAGAAACCCAATTATTGTCCCAAGCTCATCAGCATGGTCCCTCACTGGCGAAGGTGGCTCATCAAATTGCGATGCTGCCTATACAGCAGTCTTCTCAGATTTTAAAATCATTTACTGAGCAGGATCAGGCTAAAATCCTCGAGATGGCTTACGATGATTTATATCTACAGTTTATTGGTCGTAAAGTTGAAGAAAGCATTGCTCAGCCGCAGTTACGTCAGCTTTTAGCACTCAGAAGTCAGATTGATTTAGATAAGCAACGTCAAGAACCAAAAAGACCAACAAAGGAGCCGACTCAAGGTCATAACGCGCGTAATCTTTCAGTGAAAGCTGGTGAGGTTCAAGGCGATAAGTTTATCGAACTTGGTCATCGGCAAGCCTATCATGATTTAATAGATCCTCAAGGAGGCTACCGTGCAGGGACCCAATTACTATTTTTAAATGGTAATGCACAGTGGCGAGATGACCATTTAAAACTAGAACGTCTTGATCTGTTAGAAGTGAACTCTTATAACCCGATTCAACCATTTAAAACACCGCTGAGTTGGGGTTTTAACTTAAGTTGGCGTCAGGAAGCCATTAATGATGGAAACTTTAGTGAAGACAAACAACACGGCGTAGCAAGCTTTAATGCTCAGGTCGGTTACAGTCTTGCAGACTATGGGCGAAAGCATATTTGCTATGGACAAGTACAAACCTATGTACAAACAGGTTCAAATCTAGATAAAGGGTGGCGCGTAGGAATGGGGCCAACTTTAGGTTGTATGAATCAATGGTTTGAGCGCTTCAACTCTGTGGTGCAAATTGAATTGCCTTATTGGCAAGATCAAAACCAATGGAATTTGAGAGTAAATACTCAGTGGCAATATGTGATTAATCGCAATAATGCTGTTCGATTGAATTGGGACTATGAACAACAAAACCAACAAGACTGGATGAAATCAAGTCTAGGATATGTTTGGTTCTTTTAAAGAATAAATGTATAAAAAAAGAGAAATGAGTTTATTCATTTCTCTTTTTTGTTTTTAGATAAGACGATTATTTCTTTATTGCATTTAATACTGCATACGCTGCCTTAATGCGTTCTTCATTTGGAATACGTTTATTGGTTAACATGACTAAACCAATATTTTCTTTTGGAATAAACACCACATAAGATCCAAAGCCATTTGTTGAGCCAGTTTTGTGGAACATCTTAACTGAAGGTTCTTTGGAAATGGCAGTCACTTTATTAGGCTTCATCACGATTTGCTCTGAATTACTGTCTAATAAAGTTTGTAAAGGCGCTGGATAAGAAAATTCTTCCCAACCCAATGCTTGATACATCGTACCGACTTGATAGAAACCTTGATGTGTTTCATTAATTGCATGTTGAATATCTTTCGGATATTTCTGTGGGTTGAGGTTGGCATTAATAAAAGTCAGCATATCTGGTAGTGTCGATTTAACGCCGTACGCAGGGGCATCTAGCGGGCCAGGGTTAACTCGGATCGGCTGATTTTCTTGATTATAGCCATATGCATAATTTTGCATTTGAGTTTTAGGTACGTTTACATAGCTATTTTTTAAATGGAGAGGTGGAAAAATTGTTTTTTCTAAGACTTGGTCAAAAGGTTTATTCATAGACAAAGCCACAACTTTTCCAAATAAGCCAATACTTGGATTTGAATATTGTCTGTATTCACCGATTGCGTTTTTAGTTTTCCAATCTTTGAAAAAAGTTAAAACTTGTTGGTCTGTTTGAACTTCATCTGGAAATTGCAAAGCAAGGTTGCCACTTGTATACGTCGCAAGTTGAAGAAGATTAACTTGGTCAATCGGTGTGTTTTTTAGTTCTTTCCAATATTTTCCGGGTGTGTCATTAAAAGAGATTTTTCCTTTTGCTTTTGCATATCCACCAGCTGTAGCGGTAAATAATTTACTGACCGAACCTAGTTCAAAAATGGTACTGCTATTTACGGCTTTTTTATCCTGAACAGATTGTAGGCCATAATATATTTCATATTTTTTATTATTTTGAATGACCCCCACGGCCATACCAGGCACATCATATTTATCTAATAAAGGCTTAAAATTTTGATCTATCAGTTTTTTAACTTCTTGTTCTTTGGGGGTGTTTCCCGCATAAATTGAGGTACTAAAAATAAAAAGAGGCGGTAAAAGTAGGCAAGAAATTTTTTTAAATCGCATGATGAACTCATAAATTATTTAAAAAGAAAGATGCGTACTTTTATAACAAAAATCACTTAATTTAATTGTTATGTTTTATAGATTAAGTGCTTTAACTAGATATAAAAAAGCCCAACGTCGTCGGGCTCTTATTTTTGCATTAAAACCAGATTAATAACTTTCTGGTACTGCGCTTAAAAATTCACGGCGTGCTTCTTTATCAGTTTTAAAATCGCCGACAAATGAAACTGTACGAGTTGTAGATTCTTGTTTACCTACACCACGCATCATCATACACATATGTGCTGAATCGATAACTACAGCAACACCACGAGCGCCAGTCACTTCAGCAACGGCTTCTGCGATTTGTTGAGTCAGATTTTCCTGAATTTGCAAACGGCGAGCAAACATCTCAGTAATACGTGCAAATTTAGATAGACCAAGAACTTTGCCTTCCGGTAAATAGGCTACATGAACACGGCCGTAGAATGGGAGGAGATGATGTTCGCAAAGCGAATAGAATTCAATATTCTTCACCAATACCATTTCATGGTTATCTGATGGGAAAACAGCATTATTGGTGACTTCTTCTAAAGTTTTACTATAGCCAGAAGTTAAATATGAAAAAGCTTTAGCCGCACGCACAGGCGTATCTTTAAGGCCGGGACGATCAAGATCTTCACCGACGGCAGTCAGGATATTTGCGTACGATTGCTGCATTGACATAAGACGTATAAGTTTACTCTATTAGACAAGCTCGGCATTGTATCAGAAACATGACCTGATGTTCATAACTCCTCGCACTATATTTATTCTGGTTTTATGCGTGCTTAATAAAAGATGAATAAATTTCATGTTTTTTATCGTTAATAGTCAAGAGTTTGAACGTCAAATGTGTATTTAATGTTGGTAGGTTCTAAATGATCGCCTAGTGGCATCATATTTGCACAGATGCAGTGTTATAGAGCATAAGGATAAAACATGTCAGAACGTCCAATCACCTTCTTTTTCCGTGGTAGCCAGCAGCAAGTTGAAAATGTAACACCCACAATGACAGTTTTACAATTTCTGCGAGAATATACCCAAACTGGTAAGACTAGGCAGACCGGCACAAAAGAGGGCTGTGCTGAGGGCGATTGTGGTGCATGTACAGTCGTGATTGGTGAGTTGGTCAATGACAGTTTGCAATTACGAAGTGTGAATGCGTGTATTCAGTTTTTACCGACTTTAGATGGTAAGGCTTTATTTACAGTAGAAGATCTTCATACATTATTGCCTAAAAAGGATGGGGCACTTCATCCGGTTCAACAGGCGATGGTCGATATGCATGGTTCACAATGCGGGTTTTGTACTCCCGGTTTTATCATGTCGTTATGGACAATGTATGAAAATGAACAACACTGTCCAAGCAAAGATCAAGTCAGTAATTATCTTTCTGGAAATTTGTGCCGCTGTACAGGCTATCGCCCTATTTTTGATGCGGCACAAAAAGCATATGACTATCCACGTATTTTATTAAAACGTCAAAAAGTAATTGAAGTATTAAAAGAGATCAAAGCATTACCTGCATTGCATTTGAATGATCATGGACAGCAATTTTTTGCACCAAAGACTTTGCAGGATTTTGCCGCTTTACGGTCACAGTTGCCGCAGGCACGTATTGTTGCTGGTAGCACAGATGTTGGTTTGTGGGTCACAAAGCAAGGCCGTAATTTAGGAGATATGCTTTATATCGGTCAGGTTGAAGAACTCAAAAAAATTGTAGTCACAGATCATGCTTTAACGATTGGGTCAAATGTAAGCTTGAGTGATGCACTCATCAAAATTTCAGATTTTTATCCTGACTTTCAAGAATTACAGCGCCGTTTTGCTTCCATGCCTATTAAAAATGCAGGAACGCTAGGTGGAAATATTGCCAATGGTTCGCCTATTGGTGACTCAATGCCAGCATTAATTACGCTAGGTACACGATTGATTTTGCGAGCAGGTGAACAGACTCGTGAAATTGCTTTGGAAAACTTTTATATAGATTATCAAAAAACAGCATTACAACTTGGTGAGTTTGTTGAGGCGATTATTGTTCCGCTTCGTGAAGGGCAGACGAGTTTTAAATTTGCCAGCTATAAAATTGCTAAACGTTTTGAGCAAGATATTTCTGCGGTATGTGCGGCCATTTCATGCGAGTTAGATCATTATGATGTCGCTCACAATGTAAGAGTTGCTTTTGGTGGCATGGCAGCTATTCCCAAACGTGCAAAATATGCAGAAGCCATATTGGAAGGCCAGCAAATTACAGCAGAATTGATCGTTCAGGCAAAAGAGGCCTTGTCGAAAGACTATCAGCCTTTAGATGATGGACGCGCTAGCTCGGCATATCGTTTACAAGTCGCAAAAAACTGTTTACAGCGGTTTTATGTAGAAAAAATCCTGTTTCAAACGATCACACGTGTGACTGACTTGATTGCTGTGGTGGAGATCTAACATGAATCAAACGATTGACTTCAGTGTTTCTAAAAAATCGGCTAAAGCAGGCGACTCGATTCCACATGAAAGTGCGCATTTACATGTGACTGGACAGGCAACTTATATTGATGATTTACCCGAGCTTGAAAATACGATGCATCTGGCAGTGGGATTTTCAAGTTGTGCCAAAGGCAAAATCAGTAAGTTTGATTTGGATGCCGTACGTCAGGCTGAGGGTGTTTATGCAGTTTTTTCGGCAAAAGATATCGAGGTTGAAAATAATTGGGGGCCGATTGTTAAAGATGACCCGATTTTTGCCGAAGAGCAGGTTGAGTTTTATGGACAAGCCTTGTTTGTGGTTGTTGCCGAGAGTTATCAGCAAGCTCGTCAGGCAGTCCGTTTAGCAAAAATTGAGTATGTACCTGAAACTCCGATTTTAACCATTCAAGATGCGATTGAAAAAGAATCGTGGGTTTTACCGCCTGTAGAATTTAGCCATGGTGAAGTTGAGCAGGCATTTCAAAACGCAGCACATCTACTATCAGGTTCTATTGAACTGGGCGGGCAAGAGCATTTCTATCTTGAAGGGCAAATTTCCTATGCGATTCCACAAGAAAATCAGAGCTTAAAAGTTTATTGCTCGACACAACATCCAACAGAAATGCAGTTACTGATTTGTCATGCATTAGGCATGAATATGCATCAGGTCAGTGTGGAAAGTCGTCGTATGGGTGGTGGTTTTGGTGGTAAAGAGTCACAGTCGGCACAGTGGGCATGCATTGCATCTTTGGCAGCACAAAAAACGGGCCGTCCGTGTAAATTACGCTTAGATCGAGATGACGACATGAGTGCTACAGGCAAACGTCACGGTTTTGCTTATGAGTGGTCTGTGGCTTTTGATGACAGTGGTGTTTTGCAAGGCTTGAAGGTTCAATTGGCTTCAAATTGCGGTTTTTCGGCTGATCTTTCTGGGCCAGTGAATGAACGTGCGATTTGTCATATTGGCAACGCTTATTATTTAAATGCGGTTGAGCTACGTAACTTACGTTGTAAAACTAATACTGTCTCCAATACGGCATACCGTGGTTTTGGTGGACCGCAAGGCATGTTTGTCATTGAAAATATTATTGATGACATTGCTCGTTATTTAGGTTGTGATCCTGTTGAAATTCGACAGCGTAATTTCTTTGCTGAGCAGCCTGGCGCCGGACGTGATCGCATGCATTATGGGGCAGAAGTTCGTGATAATGTTGCTCCTCGACTGGTGGCCGAATTATTGCAAAGTAGCGATTACGCGAAACGTAAACAGAGCATTCATGCCTTTAATCAGAGCAATAACATCATTAAGCGTGGTATTGCGTTAACCCCATTAATGTTTGGTATTTCGTTTAACGCCGTGCATTACAATCAGGCAGGTGCACTAGTCTATGTGTACATGGATGGCACTGTTGCGATTACGCACGGTGGTACAGAAATGGGACAGGGGTTATATACCAAAGTACGGCAGGTTGCTGCACATGAGTTGGGTTTACCCATCGATAGTGTTCGTTTAATTGCAACAGACACTTCTCGGGTGCCAAATACTTCGGCAACTGCAGCATCGAGTGGAGCAGATCTAAACGGTAAAGCTGTTCAAAATGCTTGTATTAAGATTCGTGAGCGTCTGGCAAAACTTGCAGCAGACATAAGTGATAGTGACGCAGAGCAAGTCCAGTTTGAAGATAGTATGGTTTCAACAGCGAATGGCCATTCATGGACATTTCCTGACTTGGTTCAACGAGCATATATGGCACGTGTGCAATTATGGGACAGTGGTTTTTATAAAACGCCAGAAATTCACTATGATCAGGTCAACCACTTAGGGCGCCCATTTTTCTATTATGCTTATGGGGCAGCGGTCAGTGAGGTCGCAATAGACACTTTAACTGGAGAAATGAAAGTATTACGTGCTGACATTTTGCATGATGTTGGACGGTCAATTAACCCTGCAATTGATATTGGACAAATTGAAGGTGGTTTTGTCCAAGGGATGGGGTGGCTCACGACAGAAGAGTTGTATTGGCAGCCTCAAGGACTGCACGCAGGACGCTTATTTACCCATGCGCCTTCAACGTACAAAATCCCGACCAGTTTTGATATTCCGCATATTTTTAATGTCAAACTGTTTGATAACCAAAATCAGGCAGATACCATCTATCGCTCCAAAGCTGTAGGTGAACCCCCATTTATGTTGGCATTATCTGTTTTCTCTGCAATTCGTCAGGCTGTACAGGCGGCTATTCCAGAAAATGCACCGCTCGTACTCAATGCTCCGGCAACTGCCGAAGAAATTTTACGTGCAATTGCGATTGGGTGGGGACAAGCTTTGGCTAACCGTCCACAAGCTAAAATGTAGAAGATTATGCAACATTTACAATGGTGGACTGATTTTGTAGCGTGGCAAGTCGATGCTCTACCTATGGTATTGGTCACAGTGGTCCGCGCTGATGGTTCAACACCACGGGAAGTTGGTGCAACAATGTTATTGCGGTTTAATTTGCAACAGCAATGGCAGCAGTCAGATACGATTGGTGGTGGGCATTTAGAGTTTCAGGCCATTGATATTGCTAAAACAATGTTAAGCGAACTGCAAACTTGTGTGAGGCGTATTGAACGCTTTAACCTCAGTGCTCGGTTGGGGCAATGTTGTGGCGGGGTGATGTGGCTATTGTTTGAAAAAATATCACCCGCTGTAACCCCGTCAGATTTATCCATGAGTTTGCAAGCATGGCGAGCTGGAAGGCATATATGGCGTACCGTCTCAAATCAGTATGCATCCACTTGGCAGATTATGGATATGGAACAACAACCAAGTTTCGAGTTTCATTCTGCCAACAGTGAGCAATGGCAATTTAGCCAGCAGATTCAACCATATGCCATGCAAGTGCTGATTTGTGGTGCGGGGCATGTGGGTGAAGCAATCGTCCGTTGTTTATTGCCTATTGGTGTTCGGGTGAAATGGATTGATCCACGTGATGATATTTTCCCATCTGATTTACTGCAACAGGTGCAATGTTTAACGACAGATACACTTGAAGCCGAGATCGAGCATTTTGACCGTTCAGGTGCAATTTTAATATTAACTCACGATCATCAATTAGATTTGCAACTGTGTTTTGCAGCCTTGAAACCTACGACAAAACCATTTACTTATGTTGGGATGATTGGCTCAAAAAGTAAAAGGGCTATTTTTGAGAAACGTATGCAAGTACGCGGTTATACTCCGGAAACATTACAACGCTTAGTTTGCCCTATTGGTATAGAAGGGATTTCATCGAAACAACCTGCAACGATTGCCATTGCAGTAGTTGCTCAATTATTGCAGGTGTTTGATGTAAAAAAATGATCCCAAAGGATCATTTTTTTTGTTCGAACTTCGGATTTTTTTCTGCTCGTTTAAGCAGTACGAGAACAGCACCTGTGCCGCCTTGATTTTCTGGAGCACTTACAAAAGCCAAAACATCGCGGTGTTGACGTAACCATCCGTTGACATAGGTTTTTAAGACCGCTTCTGGGCCTTTGCCATGCACAATTTTGATAACATTTTGATTTTCATCTTTTGCCATCTGGATAATTTGTAAAACTGCGTCACGTGCTTGCTCAATGGTACAGCCGTGTAAATCTACAGCTTCAAACCAACGCATCTTGCCTGCTTGTAAGTCTTCAAAAACTTTATGTTGCAGAGTCGCAATGCGATAGCTTAACGTTGCTTGGCTTGCGACCGGATTTAAAGCAGCTTGAGTATCTGATAACTCGGCGTGTTCGGTATCACGGCCACCTTCTGCGGCTGCACGCTTCGCTAGAGTTTGTGCGTCGACTTTTCTGGCACGAGGTGTTTTTACATCGGCAACATTACTATTGTTGATGCGTTTAACACCAGCAACAGCCTGTTGAAATAGATGTGTATCTTCCAATTCTTCAGACTCAGCCTGAGCTTTTTTAGACTCAGGCTGATTTGCGATTTTGCTTGAATGAGGATTGGAGATTTGCTTTTTAAATTGCTTCAATAACTTTTGTTGCTCTTTAGAAAGCGATGAATCTTTATTACTCATATATCTTCATTAAACCGTTTGAGGTTGTCCAAAAAGTGCAGTAAAAGCTTGATCTGGACGGGGTTGTTTCATAAAACTTTCGCCCACCAAGAAACTGTGAATATCATGCTCTTGCATCATACGCACATCATCTGGTGTCGCAATACCGCTTTCAGTAATTAATAAACGTGAGGCCGGAAGTAATTTTTTCAAACGGATAGATGTATTTAAATCCACATCAAACGTTTTTAAATTACGGTTATTCACACCTAATAAACATTGCTCAGAAAGCTTTAAAGCGCGTTCCATTTCTTCTTCGTCATGAACTTCAACCAATACATCAAGTTGATGTTCAAACGCAGTTTTTGACATTTCTTCGAGTTGCTGGTCAGACAAACAAGCAACAATTAATAAAATACAGTCCGCATGCAAAGCACGTGCTTCAACTACATTATATGGATCGATCAGAAAGTCTTTACGTAAAGCAGGTAGGGCACAATGATTACGAGCAATAGCAATATTTTCATCTGCACCCTGAAAGAAATCAACATCGGTCAGTACCGATAGACATGCTGCTCCAGCTTGTTCATATTGCTGGGCAATTTCGGCAGGATTAAAGTCTGCGCGAATGATTCCTTTTGATGGAGAGGCTTTTTTTATTTCAGCAATCACACCAGGGCGTTTATGTTTTAAAGTGTTGGCAAAGCCACGCACTGGAGTCGCAGCTTTTGCTAGTTCTTCAACATCTTGCAAATTACGTTGTTTTAAACGCGCAGCAAGTTCCTCATGTTTACGGTCAACAATTTTACCTAAAATGGTATTTTGAATATTAATCATGAGAAATCCTTAATCTGCCTGAGATTGCTTTAATGTTTTGGTAAATTCAGCCAAAACACTCATTTTTTCTAAAGCTTGTCCGCCATAGATAATATCTTGAGCGAATGTAACAGCTTGAGCATAGGTTTGAGTAATGCCTGAGACATAAATACCTGCCCCCGCATTAAGCGCAATCATATTTGCTGCTTTTTCACCAATGTCAGATTTATTTTTACCCAATGCATCTTTGATCAGCTTTAAGCTTGCTGCAGCATCTGCTACCACTAAACCATTTAAAGTTTGTGATTCAATCCCGACATCTTCTGGATTAAGCGTCCATTCGGTAATTTCACCATCTTTGAGTTCAGCAATAGCGGTAGGAGCAGCAAGGCTAATTTCATCAAGTCCATCTCTTGAATGAACCACCATGACATGTTCAGCACCAAGCTGCTTCATAACCTCGGCAATTGGACGGCAAAGTTCATCTGAAAATACACCAATCACAAAGCGTTTTACGCCGGCCGGATTCGTAAGCGGGCCGAGTAAATTGAAAATGCTACGAACACCAAGCTCACGACGTGGGCCGACAGCATATTTCATTGCTTTGTGGTGGTTTGGAGCGAATAAAAAGCCTACACCCATCTCACGAATGCAGCGCTCAGTTTGTTGCATATCTAAATCAAGGTTAATACCCGCTTGTTCAAGTAAGTCAGATGAACCTGATTTACTTGAAACGCCTCGGTTACCATGCTTTGCAATAGTTGCGCCTGCTGCTGCAATGACAAAGCTTGATGCTGTAGAGACGTTAAATAAGTTTTGCCCATCGCCACCTGTGCCGACAATATCAACTAAATGTTTGATATCGCTAACATCGATCTTGATAGCAAATTCACGCATGACACGTGCAGCAGCAGTAATTTCGTCAATACTTTCACCTTTCATGCGAAGGCCCATCATCAAAGCACCAATTTGTGCTTCGGTTGCCTCACCTTGCATGATGCTACGCATAATGTCTTCCATTTGCGGCTGAGTCAGGTGAATATTTTTTGTTATATGGTTAAGTGCTTGTTGAATATTCATAGGGATCACTTATGCATAAATATCTAAAAAGTTTTTAAAGATTTGATGGCCATGTTGACTCAAGATCGATTCAGGATGGAACTGCACACCTTCAACAGGCAATGTCTTATGTTTAACACCCATGATTTCTTCCATGGAGCCATCTGCTTCATTGGTCCAACACGTTACTTCAAGGCAATCAGGCAGTGTTTGCTGATCAATCACCAATGAATGATAACGAGTTGCTGAGAAAGGGCTAGGAAGATTACTGAAAATACCTTTATTGCTATGGTACATATCAGATAAACGTCCATGCATCACCGTTTTGGCTCTTACAATTTTTCCGCCAAAAGCTTGCCCAATACTTTGATGCCCTAAACACACGCCAAGCAAAGGAATTTTTCCGGCAAAGTGATTAATTGCAGGAATTGAAATACCTGCTTCACTTGGAGAGCAAGGACCCGGACCAATCACGAGATATTTTGGTTGCCATCGTTCAATATCCTCTAATGTGACTTGATCATTGCGAACTACTTTTACTTCCTGATTCAACTCGCCAAAATACTGGACGATGTTGTAGGTAAAAGAGTCGTAATTGTCGATCATTAGAAGCATTTTAGATTCAACTCACTAATATATAAAGGGATTTTATTTTGGGGTGATTTTGATACTCAATTTGGTACTCAATATTGAAAAAGTACCTATCTCATTGTATAAAATAAAGCCACCTCAATAGGTGGCTACTTTACCAGATTCTTTTGTGTCTGTAACGACAGATTGCACGTAGGACAATAACCAAAAACTTTTTCGCCCATCCTTGTATGGCCTTTGGTATCTGCCTTCACGAATCCGAGCGTCTAGAGTTTCAGGTTCGATATTGAGCATGTGTGCAAATTCTTCACGACCAACTCGGCGTTCTTCTTTTGACTGAGCAATACGTTCAGCTACAGCAACAATCTTTTCTAGAATGCTAGCCTCTATTTTAACTATTTGTCCCATTTACTCCTCCTTACTTTCCGCTTTTCTAAAATCAGTGCCTTCTGGATCTATCCCAAAATATTCACAAATTTCTGTAGCTTTTGTCGCACCTGGCCCATGTCTGGATACATGAACCCAATTCAAAACGTACTTTGGCTTTTTACTATTCATGAGAGCCATTAGATAAAGTTGCTCAAAATCGAGACTACTCATTCTTCACCAACCCTTTCAATCACTGTTTGGATTGCTTTCAAAGTCATGTCTTGATCAACTGGATTCATCAAAAGTGTTGTGATGTGCCAGCACTTAGTTTGATATTTTTGTGCATCTGCTTTGTGAGCTTTACAACGACGATCCAATTCTTCATTAAACAGAAGTAACTCTGCATGTTCTTGCTGAAGCTGCTCAAGTGTCATGTGCATATAGTCACTCATCCCTCAGCTCCTGATTCGCTTTCCAGCTTCATTGCACCTTCTTCTGGATACTCACTTATATAAACGTAGTAACCACTGCCGCTATGAGCTTCATCAAACCAAGCAATTGTTAATTCAGTTTCTAAAAGTTCTGGATCTTTGTTTGGTGCACCAAAGTTTGCTGCTGCATATAATTGCTCACAGGTTAAGTAAATCTTTTTCTCTGGCACCGCCTGAGCTTTGGCTTTATTCCATAACTGCCAAGCATCATTAGTTACAATATTGAAATAGCCATTCATTGTTTCACTGAATGCTAGGATGTCATTTTTACGAATAGCACTTTCACGTTTAAAAATTTCTGTAGTTTTAAATTGTGATTCAAAAGGGATACGTTCATTACCTGTCATTTAAGCCACCATCTCTGCATATTCTTCTTTAGTCCACTCAACAAACTCTTTATAAAGTTGTTGTGCTGGTTTATTTAAACGGTTGTTGTAGTCGATCGTTATGCGGCGCCAAGCGACTGGTACCGCATAATGTTTTGTTAGGAACATTGCTTGATCCATGCCTTGCCGGACTATTACGTAGCCCAGCAATTGCAAGTAGTACATAAAACCAAGCATGTGTTTTGGGCTCACTTTCTTGTACTGATCTTTCATATTAGAGGCCATCCTCTAAAAGATAGGCTGGCTCATGAGTGGCTGCATTGAGTTGACTACGGCGCTTTTTGGCCATATTCCATAAGGTTTTATGAACGTCTTGATGGCGTGAAGGAATTTCTAACTCTAATTCTTCAAGCGTTTTTAGATCTGCCGCATATTGGAGGCGGACGATTAAAGGTGATAATCCATCATCTTCTTGTTTTGTTTGCTTTAACTCTGCAAGGCGTTTGTGCATTTCATTTAATAGTGGCTTACGTTGTTCCTCCGTCCATTTAGTGGTGTAACGGATAACACTATTAACTTCTTCAGGGGTATGAAAGTTCTGGATGCTTTGAACTAATGATTCATAATTTTCAGGCATTGAAATGGTTGCCACTTCATCATTTGCTTGCGCATCTAAATCAGAAAAAACTTGTTCACTAGCTGTATCAGCAGCATCCATTTCAATAAAATCGAGTTCAATTAATCGTTCTTGCTTAGCCAGATTTATTTGGTCAATTTGCTCTTGAGTAAAGCCTTCTTTTTCAAGATTCGCACAAGTTGAATCTAGCTCTTTTTCTGACTGGCAAATACGGATTGCATCAAGCAAAATTTCAAATTGGGCATTAACATTCGGCTTAATATTAAGTTCGTTAGTAACTGGAGTTAATAGGTCTTCGGAAGCTGTGACATTAGTTTGTTCTGTAATAACAATCGCTGGCTGTTTATCTGCAGGGAAAACTTCAGAAGGTATTACTTTTGCCACTGGCTCAGCTTTTGATTTCTTGCCACGCTGTTTCTTTTTTTCATCACCTAAGCGAATAACACTTAAGTCATCATTAACTTCAAAACCTAACGCTTTGGACAGTGCTTTTAATTGAAGCTTGGCGTTTTCTGCATCACGTTGAACGAAGCCACTGTTAATAGAATCAATTAATGCGTTAGTTTTGAAATCTAAAACATAGACCGTAGGTGAATATGTACTGATTACATAAACTTCCTGACCGTCTTCATACTCATCAATAGTTAATGGCTTTGTGAATGTAATGCCAGCCAGTTCAATAGTTTCGATTTTGATGCAGAATTCAAAACCCGGTTTACCAAAAACAGAAGCGGGGAATTGATCTAAGTCAGAAAAGTCCAACATGTCTCCAATAGGACGACATAGAACAGTTTTACCGTTTTGAAGAGCTGCAAATGCTTCAGCTGCAGTTAGTAAGTTAGACATAAATAGCTCTCCTTTTAGTGATGTAACGACTGTTGTTGCTGAACTTGCTGAGGATTGTTTTTAGGTGCCCAACCCATCTGATCGGCACGTGCTTGGCATGCTCTATTGATACCCGCCTCATACGTAGTACCTTTAAACTTCTTAATCGCAGCATTTAAGATGTTGGTGTCTGGTGCATCTTTAATTGCTTTTAATGCATCTTGATATAGTTGGTCCTGAGTACGAGGCGGCTTCTGGTTACCACCCTGAGCGATTGTCTGATTATTTTGATTTGTATTTTGACCTGCTGGGGTAGAGGCATTTTGCTCTAGATAGGCATAGTCATAGTTGTATAGATATTTACTTCCATCAAAATTACCGAGGTAGACATCAGCTGCCACACCAATAGCTTTAAACGCTACACCAAGAGCATCAGTAACGGCCTTTTTATAACCTTCATCAATCGCTACTAATTTGCCCTTTTGAACTTCAACAATTGCTGAACCGCCGTTGCCGAAAAATTCCTCACCCCAAACACCATCAATCTTGGTTTTTACTGCTACTTCAGCAAAAGCCATAATGGTTCCATCTGGAGCAGTTTCAGACCATAAACGTACATGTCTATAAGTCCAGCCATGACCAACGGGACCAAAGGCCTGAGTCATAGCCATTAATCGCCATTGAGGGTTAATATCTGATTTACCTTTTAAATAACCAAACTCAATTTTTTTAAGAAAATTGGTAGGCGTTTGCTTAACTGCATTCCAGATATGTAAGTTGTCTTTTGAGTTTTCAGTTGTCATTTTTCTTATCCTCATCTAGAGCCGGTGAAGCCGCGTTTTTGCTTATATGCTTTGCGGTCATAAGTAGGGATATTTGTTTCACGCAGTTTTATAGCGAGCTGCTTTCTGCGCTGAAAATCGATTTCTTGGGTGAGTTCATTCCAAACTTTTGGATAAGAAGTTTGGAACCTGAACACATTTAAAGGCGTCTTAAATCCGTCTTTAACTTTGTAAAGAACTGAGCCATTAGCATTAGATGCGTACACTTGCCAGCCAATGCGAACAGAGTAGAGGCCCTTATCATCACGGCCTAAAAATGACTTGTAGCCGTCAGGGTGCTTTTTGAAATTAGACATCTTTAAGCCTCCACCAACTTGTTACGTTCGATGAAGCCTTTTAGAAGGCCATTGATGTTTCGGATGTCTTCAAATTCGGTGAAATCGTTATATGACTTACCATTAACATCAGTAATTTCATTTACTGTGAGTTGAGTAATTTCAACAGCAGTGAATTCAGAACCCGGAACGCCGTAACTGTCTGGATGAGCTTCAAAATCAAAGCTAACGTTTAAACGGAAACTATCTAATTTGATTACGGCAACGCCAGAATGTTTACCTGTGATTTTGGCAGTTAAGACACCGTAAGTACTTGGTTGAGTCTTAGGGGTAAATAGAGAAGGGGCTTCTTTTGCTTGGAAAGCTGGCTGCAATTGGCAAGCAACTAAAGAACCACCAGAAATTGCAAGAGCAGCCATGCTGACAAATGCAAATGAGTTGAATGAGTTAACTTTTACGTTCATAATTGATCTCGCAGTTTGCAAAGCACATCGGACCTGGGGAGGGGCGGTGTGCTTTTTTGTTGTCTGTGAGATAAATATTAGGTAAACCTAATTATTAAGTCAATAGGTATTCCTAATAAAATTAGAAATACCTAATTTTTGTGTTTTAATAGACAAAAGAAAACCCACACGGGGTGGGTTGGGTGGAGTTTGTTATGTGTTTAAATGAAGTAAAAGAATCTTTATATCAATTAAGATCATGCTTTGAAGATCTTAGGAATAAATCCATTATTCTTGAGAGATCGGATAATTATGAAAAATTAACCAGGATAAATGTTGATGCCAAAATTGAATTAATTGAGATGATTTTGAAATTCTTGGACGAATCTAATTCTTAATCATTTCAATCTGGTCTTTGTAGTTTGGATAAATGGTATCAGCAAAATAATATTCCCAACCATATTTGCAAGAGTTTAATTTTAGATACTCTTGTTTAGGAACATCATATATAGTCAACTTCATCCCATTTTCAAATTCTAATTCTAGTCGTGCTTTGTGATCATCATGAGTTTCAAGATAGCCTACAGTAACGATCTTGGATTTGTATTTGTCAGGTAAATTATCTTTAAATTTCATAGTTTCTCCTTCAGATACATTTTAAGTACTGTGTCGGGTTCACAGCTTATTAATCTTTGGTGTTATTAATTTTCTGACCTAGCTTTCCTTCTTTTACCAACTGCACGACCTGCTCATTAGTAAGCACAGGAATAAAGACTTTGTCGCCAATATCTTTAGAAAGAATCTTCACTTCTTCGGCTGTTAGCACCAAAGCTTCACCATGTTTCGCAGCATCATTGATGCGAGCAATAATCTGGTTGATTGGTAGTTTAGAGTTGTCCATAAGTCTTCCTGTGATTAATGCGAATAAGGATGTTCTTGTCTGTGCTGACTTGGCGGCACGATATCTGTAATAGCGGTAATACTTTCAACCTCGTCCATTTCAAAGAAAAATCGCTCACCACCATTCACAGAAAGCAAACTTAAAACCCCACCATTGATGCCGACAAATTCTTTAATTGTGCATCTTCCATCCTTCAAGCACACCTGAACAAACTCATTCGGCACAAGATCTGCATCAGGGTCGCATACAACATACCAGCCATTACGAATTGCTGGAAACATTGAGTCGCCAGTGCCTTTAATGCCATAGGCTCTTGGTCCTGCTGAGTGGGTTGGAACATATCCATCACCAGCATTTCCTTCATAACCCATGTCAGTAAAATAACCATCCATTCCCATCTTAGAGTACGCCTTTACAGGAACCCAACGCTTAGATGACGGGATAAATGGTTTTTCGATAATTGTTGAAAATAAAAGAGCTTCATCACTATCACTAATGTTGTATTTCTTTTTGAAGGCTTCGATATCCAGTTGTTTAAATTTATCTCTCGTGCTTGATTGAATCTCTCCTGTGCCAGATGCAAGCCAAGAAGGATTAACATTCAAAAATTTTGAAGCACGTAATAAATTTTCACCTTCCATTGTTTTGGATTTTCCAGACAGCCAATCACTCACAGAAGGAGGTTTGACTCCTACTGCACGAGCAAGTTCGACACCTTTGATCTTTTTAGGTGGCAATACTTCCATGGCATATCTAAGTCGTTCAGCAAGAGTGTTCATACAACTATCCTCACAATGTTAGGAAATCCTAACATAAATAAAATTAGGTATTCCTATTGATTTAATATAAGGAATGCCTAATAATTAAAGAAAAATTAGGAGCACGTTATGAATGACGCACAACTTATAGACAAGCTAGGTGGTGTCACAGCGGTAGCAAGACTTCTGGGGATTGCTCCGTCATCAGTTAGTGGATGGAAAGCTATTCCCCTTGATAGAAAAATCAGGCTAGCAGTTATTGCTGAAGATCTTGGTCTAACAACACGAAAAGAACTTTTCCCTGATAACTATCAAGATATTTGGATTGAACTTCGTCCCCAGACGACAAAAAGCAAAAACCTTGGATCATTAACAGCTTAGGACCTTACCCATGAGCAAAGTATCAAATGAATTGCCTGCAAGCGCTAGCAATAACGAATCGCTCATATTGCAAGCACTTAACGCTAGCAACCAAAGACAAGTAGCAGAGATGATAAATGTCGATGCGAGCATCCTTTCACGGATGAAAACAGAAAAGAAATCAAATGGTTGGACTGAGATTGAGTTTATTAGCTTTTTGTTGACAGCCATTGGTTTGAAGGTTGTGCAAGAGAGTGATGTGTATTGCTCACCTGAAATTGCAGAAGCAACGCGAGTTTATTTAGCACATGCATTCACTTCACCTGAATACATGCGGATTTTATTCAAATAAAAAACCACTACCTGCGCGAACAGGAGTGGTTAGGCATTCAAATGAGGTGGATCAAATGAACACAAACAATTTATCAGAACAACCAATCGAACTCAACTCACCAGATTTTTTAATAGGTGACGTTGTAGTGCTTACTAAAGAGTGCCGTACTTTCAAATCAAATGATTTATTTGAGGTTAAAAATAAAACTTTGACTAGGTTGTGGACTATCAAATCAGAGAATCATTTGATTCTAGTTTCTTCAAAAGAAATCCGCACAGCAACAGTTGCAGAACTTAATGCCAAACGCCGACTAACAAGCGCTGAGCAAGCATTAGCGGAGGTGTCATGAACAGCTTTACACAGCAAATCAAAGATTCTCGCCAGCAAAGTGAAATCCAATCTTTCTATGAGCCTGCATTGCGAGTACTTGGCCACCTATTTGAGGTGAAAAAGCAAAATTTACGCAACAAAGGGTATGACGAAAATAATGCGGCGGTAACCAAAGTTGAATTTTCAGAGGCTATGGCTCGTCAATTCCGCATAACGCAGTGGTTAGCACAGCAGATTGTAACTAGCTTAACCAAGGCGTATTTGGTTGATTCTTTTGGAGGCTATGTTAAGCCAAAGGATGGTGAAAAGTGAGATATGCAGTAAGAAGAAAACAGGATATTTCCGTTTCCACCACACCGCTAGAGGTGGTGATTCCACTGGAACAACCAGTAAAGATCTATTCGGCTAAAGAATTAGCAGCCATGCCACTTTCAGTTATGAATGCCGCAATTGAGGCTCAGGAAAGATTTTATCAACTTGAGGAATTAACTCATATGGGGGGGCAGGCTATAGCAGTTCGCCGTCTTATGGAGGATGGGCACAAACTAATTCAGGTGAAAGAAAAGTCTCGCATTCGCTACAAAATCAACAACGAATTTATTCCTCCAAGAATTATTCGTCAGTTGGAAATGCGCGGATTAGTGAAGCTTGGAAGGGGTAAGTAATGATTATTATCACCCCTTCAAAGCCCCTTCGAACCCCCTTCAAAGGAGATAAATAACCATGCGTGACTATGGGAAAGTCTCACCACATTTCTGGACGGGAACTACGGGAAAAAAACTTCGTCAAACACCTGAAGGCTTAATTGTCGCTATGTATTTAATGACAAGCCCTCACGCGAACATGCTTGGCTTGTATTACATACCCCTTCTATATATTGCTCATGAAACTGGCTTGGGCTTTGAAGGGGCTTCTAAGGGGCTTCAAAGAGCCTGTGAAGCGGGGTTTTGTAGCTATGACGAAGCCACGGAGACAGTCTGGGTGCACGAGATGGCACGTTTTCAAGTAGCTGAGTCATTAAAGCCAGCCGATAACCGCTGTAAGAACGTGCAAAAAGAGTATGATTCATTGCCGTCAAGCCCTTATTTATCAAGCTTTTTCGATAAATATGCACAAGCATTTTGTATGACTCAAAAGCGTGGCGAAAACGCCAAAATAGATAGCCCCTTACAAGCCCCTTCAAAGCCCCTTCGAAGCCAGGAACAGGAACAGGAGCAGGAGCAGGAGCAGGAACAAGAAAATACTCACACACAAAACGCGGTTGAAAATTTTTCAGCGGCCGAGGAGTCTTGGAAACCAAATCGTGAACTATTGCTGAATGTTCTTAGGACTTCACAAGTGGGTGCACAAGCAGAGCAGGTTTTAAAAATGCCAAATTATGAATTTCATCTTGGCAACTTCAATGCTCACTGGGAAAACAAAATTGATCTCACGGAAAACCAACGAACTCGAAAGTTTGCAACTTGGTTAATTCAGGAATTCACAAAGTCGATAAGACCTAAAAAACAAAACTCACCAATGAAAACTGCACCAGCAAGAGACGTAAACAGTGCTTGGGGTGATGCAAAACAGTATGCACCAGCCACAGATGATATCGATGTAGGGGAGATGCTATGAATGCATTGAGCAAACAATTCAAAACTGAGCTGGTACAAACTAATCAGTTTTGCCCTAAACACAATGAGTTAATGGTTTTACTAATTGGTCGTCCAGTTTGCCAAACATGTGCAAATGAAGCGTATGTGAAATCACAAATTGAACACGCACACCAAGTCAACCTCATGGTACGCGAGAAACATTTTGCCGGAGCAAAACTCCCTGAGCGCCACAAGGAAAGCGGATTTAAAAATTATATGGTGAGTATCGATCCACAGAAAGAGGCTAAAGCTGCTTGCCATAAATTTGTTCAAGATTTTAATTCAGGGAAGAAGCGCAATCTGATTATGGTTGGGCGCACAGGAACAGGAAAAACCCATCTTGCATGTGCTATTGCTCGTAACGTTTTAGACAAGCGGAGTTATGTTCGTTACGTCACCTCAGAAGACATGGCAAATGAAATTGCCACTGCATGGACAAAGCCAGATGACAATGAAGCAAATGCAATTTTTCGCTTCACGGACTGTGATTTATTGATATTGGATGAATATGGTTTGCACGACCAACACGAGAGTCGATTGCAGCTCGTTCATAAAGTTTTATATGCACGTTATGACGAAAAAAAGCCGACAGTTTTAATTTCAAACATGACGCTTGAATCTACAGAAAAGGCGCAAGGTTTGAAGGAAAACTTAGGGGACCGTTTATGGTCTCGGTTTCAACATGACGGTTTGACAGTAGTTGAATGTGACTGGGATGACTTGCGTTTTGGTGGGGCAGGATCATGACTAAATTCGAGATTTTAGCGTGGGGTTTACTCATTTCATTTTTTACAGCAGCTATTAGCGGTGCGGTGGTTTTGTGGTGGTTGGCGCGTAAAGAACATGACGAGGTGGAGCAATGAGCAGATTACAAGTAGGTGGTTTGGCTTTGATATTGGACTCCGTAGACGAAGAGATCATCGGCGAAGTTGTGGTTATTACTGGACATGATGGTTTTGCCGTTAGTCCGCATGATGGGAATTTGTATAACTACTGGAACTTTGATTTTGATGATGAATTGTGTTCATTGCCTGACTTTTGCCTCATGCCACTAGGCGATGACAAAGGGGTTGAGCTTTACGGCTTGAGAGAAGAACAAAAAGCACTTATAGGGGCTGGCCATGAGTGAAATTGATAAGTGCAGATATGCTTTTGAAAAGAAATTCGGTGTAGTCGGTACACGTTTGCCCAATGGCAATTATTCATCATGGGCACATCAAGCAAGATGGAATGGGTTTAAAGAAGCTTGGCAGATCTGTTTAGACGAGGTGAGTCAGTTGGAAGTGCGGGAAGACATTGGTTTGAAGGTGCCCCAAAGTATTCAGCTTAAATACGATGGCTTAATTGAGGCCTGTTTGAGACTTGGGGCAAAGTTTAATGATGAAGCGCGTGAATTAAGCCTTATAGGGGATTGGGAAAAGTCTCAAGTATTTAGACATTTTGCCGAAGAGTTAAACCTTCTACTTAAGAGTACAAAAACTAATGATTGAAAAAGTAATTATTTTAGGCGTAATCGCCTTAATACTCATCGGTTTTATTAAGTCTATGGCTTATTTCTTGGTGCCTACTGTAATGCTTAAGCATTCCGTTGAATACCACAATGAAAGCGCCAGAGGGAAAAAGCGCACCTTGCTTAATATCAAGAATGGCAAATTAAAAGTTGTTTTCTTAAGGGTGATCGCTTTGGTTGTTTTTGTATTTTTTGCTTTAGCTCTAAAAGTTTTAATTAAGTTTCTGTAGTGGGGCTAAGTAATGACATCGATGAGCCTTGCCGATTACAAACGTCTTTATGCAAAACGAAGTAGCAAAACTAAGCGCCGTGCTTCAGTAAAAAAAGAACGAGTTGTAAGTGAAGGCGAGGCAACGCTTGTACAACATTTAAAAACACACAAGATCAGTTTTGAGCAGGAATACAAATTCCACCCGAAACGAAAGTGGCGGACGGATTTTTTACTTACGGGTACAAAGATTTTAGTTGAGGTTGAAGGCGGGATCTGGAGCGGAGGCCGTCACACAAGAGGCAAGGGCTATTTAGGGGATATGGAGAAATACAACTCCGCAGCAATGATGGGTTTTACAGTTTTACGGTTCAGCACAGAGCAAGTTAAGTCCGGTATGGCATTAAAGCAAATTGAATTATTAATTAAGGGTAAATAGGAAGGCGATTATGTTAGTTGAAAAGTTTGATTTTATTGAGTTACTTCGCCTTGCTATTGCTCAAGGCAAAGCAGAAGGTAAGAAAATTTCAAAAGATGTAGTTTTAGGTGAATTAGCGCTGTTATCACCAGCTGCAAAGCTTTGGGCCACAGTACTGGTTGAGAAGGTTGATTTTGAACGTATTGCAATAATTACCCCGGCACAAAAACAAACTGAAACTTTTTACAGTAAGTATGATTTTAATTTTCAAACCGAGCGCCGTATTGAAGATATACCGGGTAAAGTCGAGTTTGTTCGTGGTGAGATTAAATCCGGTGATTTTTTCCGTGCGCGAAATAAATTAGCGGTAAAGATTCATGAAGAAATGGTAAAGAAAAAATTTACCCCTACTAATGCCCAAGGTGATCTTACTAATCTTGCAAAAGGAATTGCTGAGGTTGTTTTACGTGGCCATGTTTTTGTTAAAGCAATGTGTAGCTCGTGTCAGGGGATTGGCAAAATCGAATTGTTTAATTCAATGGGCTATCCTGACGGATCTAAATTTTGTGAAAAGTGCAATGGTACAGGTAAAAGGCCATACACTTTGAATGAGAAAATGAAACTAGCGGGAATTAGTGCCACTAAAACAGCGTATATTAAAAGCTATCAGAAGTTTGAGTTATTTGGAGAATCTATTGTTGCAGAATGGGAAAATGAAATTAGATCGCGTATTTCTCGTTCATTTCGTTTTGAACTTCCTGATACTCAAGAAACTTGTGCTTGACAGTTGGGTATACACTTGAGTATAAAGATTTCTAAAATGGGCGAAATGTAAAGTAATCGCCAGAAAGATTTTAAAAGCTCGCCAAATGGTGAGCTTTTTTGTATTGAATGAATTATGAAATTTTATGCTTAGGCCTTATAATTTTCTAAATAAAATTAAACAGGAATAAGAAATGGGTAATCTGCCTAAATTCTATCAAGTTGGTACATGTCATTATAATCTTGATCAAATTGTCAAAATAGAATCAAGTATAGACCTTAGCTCCGTATTAGTTAATTTCTCGGATGGTTCTGAAGTAGAGTTTCCGTTCGATAGTGAAGATGAATACAATCAATTTATCCATTTAATAAGAAGTATAAATTTTTCTTCAGATTTAAATTTTTAATTTGCCGAGCGTATTACGGCGCATGAAGCCCTGCCAAATACTAGTTATTGGCGGGGCTTTTTCTTTTTGGAGTATGTATGACTGAATTTCAAAAAATTACGCATGAGATTAGACAGCTCCAAATAGAGCTAAATCACACAGGCAGTTGCACAACCAAAGGCCTAACAGAAGAAGAGATCGCTCACTTAGATGAGCGATTTTTTTTAGCCATAGCAAAGCAAAATAAATTAATTGCACGACTCAACAATAAACCAGAAGGCTTCTTATAAGAGGCTATTGGTATGGACGATAAAGAGTATTTTTGGCTAACTCGGAAAAAAGAACCTAAAACCAAGCCTAAATCCAGACCGCTACCTAAAGCTACTCAAAAGTACTTAGAGGCAGAGGAAGAATTTACTGAAGCTTTAGACAATCTGGAAATTAAGTACGAAAAGAAATTCCAGTTTAAGTCTACTAAGCATTGGCGTTTTGATTTTCATTTAATTGAACATCACATATTAGTTGAAATTGCTGGTGGCCCTTGGTCTGGTGGTCGAAAGGGTAAGCTAAAAAACAAAGCTTGGAGTCTTGATCGTTACGATGTGGCTGAAGAGATGGGTTACACAGTAATTCGCATAGAGGCAGCACCAAGATTTAAGATTAATGAATCTGGTCCATTACAGATCCAAGCTCATTTCGCTAGCCAATGGCTTAAAAATTTAAAGAGGCAAATTTTTAATGGATCAGATCAGACCATTCCCACCAACTGACTTTATTGACCAAGCTGAAGAAGAGGAAGCAATTCGTTTAATACCGGCTCCAGACCTAAAGAAATGGGTTATCGCTAATTATTTAACGATTGGTGGACCTCTTCATAACCCGGATCATGACCATATAGCTGAGCTACTTCACGACAATGAAGAGTTTTTAGCATTTGCTTGGGCGTCTTCTGCATATAAAAGCAAGCAGGCTATGGTTTTAGGGCAATGTGAAAAAGTAATGTTTAATGTTGGTGGCTGGCGTAAAGCTCGCCAAGAGCAACAAATGCGTGACTGGTTTGGCGCAGTTCCAACTTATTTAATTACTGTCGATGCCTCTTTCTGTGAGCGTGCTAATGATACTGAATTTTGTTATTTGCTTGAACATGAGCTGTATCACATTGGCGTTATGAAAGATGAAGATGGTGAAATCATCTATAGCGATAATACAGGCTTACCTAAGCATTATCTTGCTGGTCACGATGTTGAAGAGTTTATTGGTGTTGTTAAACGTTATGGCCCAAGCAAAAATGTTAAGCGGCTTATTGAAGTCGCCAAGAGTCCGCCGTTTGTTTCGGATCTAGATATTTCAAGATGCTGCGGAAACTGTGTAATCAATTGAGCCTAATGGCTCTTTTTTTTGCCCATTTTGTTATACGTAGTTATACGATGAGGAAGTTATGGCGACACTAAAAGAGCCTGTGAAAATCTTTATAGTTCAGTCTCTTGCTTGTCGTGATACACCTCAAGAAGTGGCTGAACTCGTAAAACAAGAGTTTGGCGTTGATATAGATCGTGTTCAAGTTGCAACTTATGACCCTACAAAGGTTGCTGGTAAGAACTTAAGCAAAAAGTATGTCGAACTATTTGAAAAAACCAGAGATGAGTTTGATAAAGGCTTAATTGATATTCCAATTGCTAATAAGTACTACCGATTGAAGCAATACCAAAGACAACTTGAGAAGACTAGAAACGTCAAAACAGCCTTAAAAATTCTTGAGCAAGCCGCTAAAGACATTGGTGGTCAATTTACTAATCGCCAAGAAATTACAGGCAAAGACGGCGGACCAGTCCAAACAGTTAATTCAGAAATTCCAGTTCCAATGGAAGATTACTTAAAAGCGCGGAGGGAAGTCTTAGATGAGTACTGATGCGGCTCGGGATAAAGCCATCCGGATCGAGGCGCAAGAAGATTTATATTTCTTCACAAGGTACATGTTTAAGGAGCGCCGTGGTTATAAATGGATGCAAAATTGGCACCACTTAGAAATCTGCGAAGCTTTAATGAAAGTTTATCGCGGAGAGATAAAGCGGTTAATTATTAACGTTCCACCACGATATTCTAAAACTGAAATTGCTGTAATTAATTTCATGGCTTGGTGTTTTGGTAAGAAGCCTGACTGTGAGTTTATTCATATCAGTTACTCGGCAATGCTTGCCGCAAATAATGCCTTCCAAATACGAACCCTTGTGCAAGAAGAGGCGTATAGAAAAGTCTTTCCCGAGCTTACATTGCGTGATGATAGTAAGGCTAAAGACTTCTGGAGAACTTCCCAAGGTGGTGTCTGCTATGCGACTGGTACAGGCGGCACGATTACCGGTTTTGGTGCAGGAAAACTTCGTAAAGGCTTTGGCGGCTGCATTATTATTGATGACCCGCACAAAGCACATGAAGCTTCATCAAAAACTATTCGAGAAGGGGTAATTGATTGGTTTCAGAACACACTCGAATCGCGTACTAACTCGCCAGATACGCCGATCATTGTGATTATGCAGCGACTTCATGAAGATGATTTAGCTGGATGGTTGCTAGGTGATAGAAAAGACGGCGTTCCTGTAGCTGGTGGTAACGGTGAAGTGTGGGAGCATCTATGTCTTTCAGCTATTCAGGAAGACGGATCCGCACTGTGGCCAGCAAAACACAATATCCAAAAATTGAGGCTAATGGAGCAAGCAGCACCATATGTATTTGCCGGGCAGTACCGACAAATGCCATCACCGCCAGCAGGCGGTTTTTTTAAGCCCGACAATATTCAAATTGTTGATGCTTTGCCTGCAGATGTATTGAAACAAGTTAGGGCTTGGGACTTTGGGGCAACCGAAAATGAAGGCGACTTTACAGTAGGTGTGCGAGAAGCTCTAGGCGCAGATGGTTTTACTTACATTGTCGATGTAACTAGAGGACAGCTTGGACCTGACAATGTGAATAAGCGCTTAGAACAAACAGCAAAAATAGATGGGAAAAAAGTTTCTGTGCGTCTACCACAAGATCCCGGTCAAGCTGGTAAATCGCAAGCTAGTTCATTTGTGAAGCTTCTTGCGGGTTATAGCGTGATAGCTAAGCCAATTTCAGGTGACAAGCTTACACGTGCACAACCATTTGCGGCCCAAGTTAACGTAGGAAATGTACGAATGCTCAAAGGTGAATGGAATAAGGATTTTATTGATGAGCTTCGTCATTTTCCTAATGGCACACATGACGACCAAGTGGATGCAGCTTCAGATGCGTTTAATGAATTACATGAAGGATTTGAAACCTTCTTCGCTGATATGGGATTTGCACGATGAGTGATGTAACTTTTCAACATCCTGAATATGTTAAAAACTTGCCATACTGGCAAAAACTTGATGATGTTTGTGAAGGTGAAGATGCAGTTAAGGCTAAAGGTGAAAAATATTTGCCGATGCCAAATGCACATGATAAGTCACCTGCAAATAAAAGCGCTTATGAGGCTTATCTTACCCGTGCAGTCTTTTATGAAGTAACAGGGACTACATCAAATAGTTTAGTTGGTGCAGCTTTTGCAACAGATCCAAGTTTTAAATTTCCTCCCGAGCTTGCTCATTTAGAACGTAATGCGAATGGAGCAGGCATTAGTGCTTATCAATTGGCTCAAAATGGAATTCGCCACTTATTGAAGCATTATCGTTGTGCTTTATATGTTGATTATCCTGATGTGCCACCAGCTCGTAATCTAGCGGAATTTAAAGCACAAAAAGCCTATCCGATGATTCATTTACTAAATGCCCTTGATGTAGTGAATTGGGATTCAGTAATGATCGATAACCAGAAAAAGCTTTGCTTAGTGGTTATACGTGAATTTAAGTCTGAACGAGGTGCTGATGGCTTTAGTAAAACCGAACAAGAGCAATATCGTGTACTTCGTTTAGAGCAAGAGGGTAATGGGGAATATATTTATTCCGTTCAGGTGTATACAAAGGGTGAAAAGGGTAACTGGGTTGGCGGAGATAAGAAGTTTCCAACAGATTACAACGGGAATTTCTGGACCTATATACCTTTTACATTTGTAGGTGCAATTGATAATTCAGAAGAGATTAAGAAGCCGCCATTACTTCCTTTGGCCAATCTCAATTTAGCCCATTATCGTGACAGTGCGGACTTTCAAGAGTCCGTTTTTTATATGGGGCAACCTCAATACTTTGCGAAGGGTGTTACATGGGAATGGTACGACCAAGCCAAAAAACGTGGCATCTACATTGGTGCGAAAGTACTTTTGCCTTTACCTGAAAATGGTGGATTAGGAATTGTTCAAGCCGACCCTAATACTCTTGCCCGGGAAGCGATGAAAGATAAGTGGGAAAAAATGAAGGAGATGGGGGCGCGTTTAATTGAGAAGGGTACAGCGGGTAAAAAGACTGCTACGGAAGCGAATAGCGATGACGCTGTTCAACATTCAGTTCTTTCGCTCTGTGTAGTCAATATGAATGAAGCCTTGTCAGCAGCATTACGATGGGCAGCAAAGTTTGTAATGCCTAATGTGGGTGTTCTAACTAAAGATGATTTGATGTTCGAAATCAGTCAAGAATTTAACAAACAGGGTTATTTAGCTGAGTTAGCTCGACAGTTATTTGAAGCAGCTCTACAAGGCCGATCTTCATTTAAATCATGGTGGGAATACAACCAAACAGGTATGTTCCCTAAACAAAAATATGAAGAAGAGCTTCAGAATGTTGAAGCAGAGCAAGATGGGACTTTAAATCAAAAGGTAGAGTGAGATGGCAACAGATATCAAAAAACTATTTGAAGCACTCACTCAGCACCAGGCCTATCTTTATCGTGCTTCATCAAAAACGGTAAATGAGTTATTGGCTTTATTCAATGATGATACGAGCAAGATGCTATCTAAGCTTCGGGATTTATTGGATGAGCTTAATGAGTCGGAGAAAGTTGCTTTAGCTGGTGGTAAATATACAACTTCAAATTTAAGGGAAATTAGGGATTTGATTGCCCAATGGTTTGCCAGTGTTAATTTAGCATTACCTGAAGCTTTTGCCGTTTCTGCTACGGCGCTGGCTGTTTATGAGGCCAATTACGTAGCTAAGCTCTATGGAGCAAAAATTAATAAGCCTGATGGGGAAAAACTATTCTTATCCGCTAAAAAAGTTCCGTTGGCAGGTGGCGCTCTTGTCGATGATCTGCTTTCAAGAATTGCTGAAAGTGCCCGTCAAAAGGTTGAGTATGCAATTCGAGATGGTATTAATTCAGGCAAAACTAACCAAGAAATTGTTCAGCGTATTCGAGGGAGCAAACGGCTTAACTATGAAGATGGGATCTTAAATGGTACCAAAACTGATATTGAGCGAACGGTAAGAACTGTGCGAAGTCATGTAGCTAATCAAGCCTATCTAAATAGCTTCAACCAAATTGGCTTTGAATATGTCCGATTTGTTAGTGTTTTAGATGGACGAACTTCTAAGCTTTGCGCTTCATTAGATGGTTCAGTGTGGGAAATAAATGATCCGGCAAAGCGAGTGCCGCCGTTACATCCTAACTGTCGCAGTATCTTGGTTCCGGTCGAGAAGGACGGTCAACTTGTTGGCGAACGGCCATTTGTAATGGACGAACGTAGAGTTAAAGACATCCCCAAAGAAGAGCGAAGCCAGTTAATAGGACAGTTAGATGCCAATACCACTTTTAAAGAATTCTTTAAAAAGACAGATGATTTCTTTCAAAAAGAGTGGCTAGGGCCGAAGCGTTACAAGCTCTATAAGGAAGGAAAATTTGATTTTGAAAAGTTCTTTGATCCTGAAGGCCGTTTCTATAGCTTAGATGATTTGAGAAAGTTGGATGAAAAAGCTTTTAAAAAGTTGGGTCTGTAATTTTTCTTATGTTATATTTTTTAAAACATCAGAATTTATACAATATGAAAACAATAGCTTTTGTATGTCTAACCCTAATTTCCATCACTTGTTTAGCTGAACCAAGTCAAAAATATCTTAAAGAATATGATCGATTGTCTGAAGCTTTGGAGTCAGCAATGGCAAATGCATATTCTTTTGATCCTGCAACTGGTCAAGTAAAACAGGCTACTCAAGGTTTAGAAGCTAAAAATAATTTATGTAGAGCTGCCCAGGCGAAACTAAACCTCACCACGTTTTTAAAAGACAATTTAGAGGAATCTAAAGAGCTTTATAAATCTATTGATGGTGCAGAGACTCTAGATAAAAATTATCTTAGTGGACAACAGCAGGAACAACAAAATCTCGTTTCAAATTTGAAAAAAGACCTTGTTGGAACTGGATTTAACTGTGAGTAATTATTGCCGATTACAGGTAATTCTAAACTCACTTAAGACACAATTTTCACCTATATAAGCGCCCAAATGGCGCTTTTGTCATTTATGGAGTTTGGCTTATGAGTGAATCAAAAGTTAGACATTTGGTACTTAAAAGAGTTTCAGATAAATCTTCTCATCTTGCTCTTTGTGACGAGGAAACAGGTATTCCATTAGCTGGATTAACCGCTGTAAAAATGAATTGTAGTGTTTTTGAGGGTCCAGCGACTATCACGGCAACATTTGATGTAGGTGGTCCTCAAGGCATCCGCTTAGTTGGTGATGAACCTAGATCAGAGGTTTGGAATAAAAAGTAAACGTAGCTAAAGGTACTACAAATGCCTGAAAAGCAAATCAATATGTCAGATGCTCAATATATTCTGAGCACAAAATGAATTCTGGTGCCATTTCTTCAAATTAAGGTTTCAAGCCATGGCAATTTATGGTTTTACTTTTGAAAGATTAAAAGCAATTGCACTCATCAAATAGAACTTAATTTTTAACCATAGCACCTTCGGGTGCTTTTTTGCGAGAAGAAAATGCCAAGCCCTATTATCCAATATTTCCAATATGAACATTTACCTGAACATTTGCAGCAAGTTAGTAAGCCAATTGGTGATTTAGCTCGGCAAATGGATGAGCAACTTCCTGACGGGCCTGAAAAATCCACAGGATTAAGAAAGCTACTTGAAGCAAAAGATGCATTTGTACGCCAAGCTTTAAGTAAATAATCATTTATAGAAATGAAGCGTCCTAAAGGGCGCTTTTTTATTGCCTGCCGGAAGCGGATGCTAACGGCGAATCCGGGCGGATGCCCATTTGTGTATATAGGTTGGATGACCAATGAAACTTAAAACAGTAACGATCGACGGTAAAGTTTATGCGGAAGTAGACGGCGATAAGCCGATCTATATTCATGATGACGGCAAAGAAATGCCACATGATGCACCACACTCGGTAGCAACAATTGCACGCTTAAACAATGAAGCTAAAACACATCGTGAAGCGAAAGAAGCAGCAGAAAAAGCCTTAAAGGCTTTTGAAGGGATCGATGATCCTGTGGCAGCTAAGAAAGCAATTCAGACAATCCAAAATCTCGACGATAAAAAGCTGGTGGATGCCGGTGAAGTTGAGAAAGTGAAAGCTGAAGCTATCAAAGCAGTTGAAGAAAAATATGCTCCGATTGTTGAGCAACGTGATGCTCTTGAGGCCTCATTGCATAAAGAGCTTATCGGCGGTGGTTTTGCTCGTTCTAAGTACATTCAAGACAATATTGCAGTACCTGTGGATATGGTGCAAGCGACCTTTGGTCATCACTTCAAAATCGAAGAGGGCAAGGTGGTTGCATATGATCCGAACGGCGAAAAAATTTATTCGCGTGTCCGTCCGGGTGAACTTGCAAATGTTGATGAAGCTTTAGAGTCATTGGTTGGTGGATACCAGCATAAAGACTTAATTCTTAAAGGTGGTAAAGGAACTGGTGGCGGTTTTCAAGGTGGGGGCAAAGGTGGAGCGCCTGCAGGAATGAAACGCAGTGAAATGTCTGTTTCTCAGAAAGCTGACTACATCAAAGAACATGGCAATGATGCCTTCCTAAAACTGCCGAACTAATCATTAAAAATTTGGAGATAAGTCGTTATGACTACAACAGTTAACTCAGACATGATCATCTACAACCAATTGGCACAAACTGCTTATTTAGAGCGTTTGCAAGACAATTTGAATGTATTTAACCAAGCCTCTAATGGTGCAATTGTTTATCGTAATGAGATCATTGAAGGTGATTTCAACAAAGAAGCATTCTACAAAGTGGGCGGTAGCATTAAACATCGTGATGTGAATTCAACCGCCAAAGTAGTGCCTGAGAAAATTGGTTCTGGTGAATCTGTAGGTGTAAAAGTCCCATATAAATATGGCCCTTATGCTTCCACTGAAGAGGCATTCAAACGCCGTGCACGTACACCTGAAGAATTTGCAATGATTCTTGGTTATGATTTAGCAGATGCATTGGTTGCAGGACGTTTACAGTACAGTTTAGCCTCATTAAAAGCAGCTATTTCTAGCAACCCAGATATGGTTGCCAAAGGCAGTATTGCGGTAGATGGCCGTAAAGCACTAACACGTGGTATGCGTAAGTTTGGTGATAAGTTTGGTCGTATTAGTTTGTGGGTGATGAACTCAGATACTTATTTCGATATTGTCGATGATGCAATCACCAAGCAAATTTATGGAGAATCTGAAATCGTTATCTATGGTGGTTTACCAGGTACCTTAGGTAAGCCGGTATTGGTTACAGATGCTGTAGGTGATGATGATGCATTTGGTTTGCAAATGGGTGCGGTTACTGTTACAGAATCACAAGTACCTGGCTTCCGAGCTTATGACATCAATGATGAAGAAAACTTAGGCATTGGAATGCGTGCTGAAGGCGCGTTCAACTTAGATATTCTTGGTTATAGCTGGGATACATCAAAAGGCGAAAACCCTGACCTTACTTTACTTGGTTCAAGTGCCAACTGGAAAAAACATGCTACTAGCAACAAAATGACAGCAGGCACATTGCTTGACTTGTCTGGCACAACAACTGGTTAACTCATAAACATCTCACTATAAGAGGGCTATTAAGCCCTCTTTTTACATTAAAGAGAAATGCATCATGAAGCTAATCTATACACGTATTGCGGCAGCAGCCGCATTAGAAGTAGGGACTATTGCAAACCCTGAATATTATGAATATCCAAATCGAAGTGCTGAAGAGGTAATCATTTACGGTGATTACCCGAAAATTCAAAATGATTATGAAGCTTTGAATATTCCAGTTGAAGTTCGCAAATTGGAAGAACCTGCAAAAACAACTTTGGCCACAGTAAATGTCGCGGTTGGAATTACTCCAGAGCTGCAAAAAGTCATTGATCAAGCAAAAGCTGACTGTGAAAAGGTTATTGAAGAAAACGGGCAACTTAAACAGAAAATCGAAATCTTGGAACAAGCTAATGGTGATAGTTCAGAGTTAATTTCTGAAAACACACGTTTAAAAGATGCAGTACTCCAAGCTGACAATGCTACTAAAGCGGCTGAAGGAAAAGTGGTAAGCATTCAAGCAGAATTTGATGCTTTTAAAAATGATGTTGCTGCTATGCAAGCGCGTATAGCTGAATTGGATGCTGGAAAGGCAGCAGAAAATCCAGCAACGGATACGGCGACAAATGATTTTGAAAATTGGTCAAATGATCAATTAAAAGAGTTTTTGGCCAGTAAAGATATTGGCTACAAACCATCTGCAACCAAAGCAGAACTCCTTAAATTAATCCCGAAGGAATAATGAAATGAGCTTTATTACTGTAGATGACGCAAATTCAATTTTGGGCAGCGATTTTGCACCAGACAGTGATAAAGCTCGTCTGGTTCAACTTGCAAATGTTTGGATGAAAAACAAAATAGGTTTTGTGCCAGATCCAATTGATCCACTTCTTAAAGATGCTGCATGTGAAATTATCAAAGGAATTCTGGCCAAAGTAATTTATAACGGCAAAGAGCAGCAATTGAAGCGTAAGAAGGTCAAAGCTGATTCTGTTGAGTCGGAAAAAGAATACCAAGACGGATCAGAAGCAATATCTAGTTTTGAACAGATAGCAATTGACTTTATTGATTCACTTGATTTGAAAGATCCAAATGCAAGTTTTAATGGCTTTGGCATACCACTTTACAGGGCGTGATATGGGCTTAAGAGACGAGATTCAGGCAGATATTGCTGAAGCATTTAATGATGATTTAGCGGACGCCGTTCATACCTTTACATGTGAGCGGATCTCAAAAACTAATTGGGATCCTAAAACTGAAACTTCTATTGAGGTTAAAGAAAACTATTCTGGCCGTGGCGTTCTGTTTGGCTCATACAGTCAATATGAGATCCAGATACTTGGAGTACTGGCCACAGATAAAAAGGCTACAGTGCTGCAGAATGAAGTAACCATGGTGCCGAAAATAGATGATGAATGGCTAACAGCCTTAGGTACTTTTCGTGTCAAACACATTCAACAGGATCCCGCTGCAACTATTTGGAAATGTCAGTTGAGAAAGGTTTAAATACTTGATCTAATATCCCTCTGAGCAGGGGGATATTATGAGTAGAGTCGAAAAAATATATGAAAATATAAAAGCCAATAATGACCATCTTCAGGATGAAGTTCATTTATTTTTCCATTTAGTTATGAATAGTGATTTTGAAGAAATTACCGAATCAAGATTTACTTCAGTTTTCCTAATAAAAATGTTCTATGCATTCTTTAGGGGGGCTAATATAGATATGATCTTAAGTGAAATGAGGAACTTAGAAAATCCAGATATAAATTACAAAAGAATGAAACCACCTACTCTGTTTAAATATATGCCATTGAAGGGTTTGTGGCATAAACACTTTGAACAAATCGGGTTAAGTTCAATGTCTTTAAATATTAAGAGTCAGATCAATTCAAACCCCAATTTTTATAAGGATTTTATAGATATTTATAATGATCCCAATTTAACTTTAAATGAAAAAGTTTCAAAGTTGGCTTACTTAAGCTCTAGTAAGCAATATCTGGATCGTATAGAAAACGGAAAACTAACAGGTGAATGGATTATTTATCATATACACAATCATAAAAATTATTATCTTAATATTGGAAAACATAATGATGGTGATTCCGTTCTGGCAGAGGAAATTAGAGCAATAGCATTATTAGAGTTTCCACAATTTAGAGGCGAAATACCACTTTTTGAATAATTCAAAGCCCACTTCGGTGGGTTTTTTATTGGAGCAAAAATGACTTGGACTGCACTTGAAGTTTATGACAGCGTTCAGGTGATACCTGAAAATGATTTAAAACACCATTCAACATTTCATTGCAAATGCCATCCCAAATATGAGGATGGCATTTTTATTCATAACTCATTTGATGGTAGAGAAGCGACTGAAACGCCTTTACCGAGTTAACAGGTTAAACCATGGTTAATTCTGATTATGTTCCTGAATGGTATATATCGCCATTCCAACATGTGCAGTACACGCTTGCTCGAAATCAACTACACATGGATTTGTTATTTGAAGATATGGATAAAGCCGATCAATTTTTGGATATGGGAGCAGATGCACAGGTTAGTACTTTTTCTGATGGTGCATATGCGATTGTCCAGATCGGTGATACTGAAGATAAAGATCAAATTCAAGTTTATGGATTGCTTTTACATGAAGCCGTTCATATCTGGCAAATAGTAAAACGGAGAATGGGTGAGCGCGATCCGAGTGTTGAGTTTGAAGCGTATTCGATACAAGCGATCGCTCAAGACCTTTTTGAAATGTTCGAAGCAAGTGAGGTTAAAAAACATGGGGTGGAAGGGAGCAAGGCCGAGCAGCTTTAGTTTTGAAGTTGAGAAACAGGCAGATGAGCATGTAAAAAAAATCACCATGGATGCTGTGCAATCCTTGGTTAATCTAAGTCCTGTTGATACTGGAGCTTATCGGGCATCGCATATTGTTTCTATTGGATCTGGTGATTACGGTGTGCGAGAGCCTTCTACAAATGCGGTGCAAGATGCCGCGATTCAAGCTGTTAAGTTTAAGTTAGGGAGTTTGATCTATATTCAAAACAATCAGCCATATGCTGAGCGTTTAGAAAACGGTTGGTCCGATCAAGCACCGCAGGGCATTTATAGCACAACGTTTACTTATATTACTCAAAAGTACGGTGGCTAAAATGGCAATGACTTTAGAGCAAGCTAGACAAGCTATCGTGGACCGAATGATGAGTTTTACAGGGATTTCTCAAGATAGAATCCAGTATCCAAATGCACCAGGTTTTACGGTACCAACAAAAGGTGTGTGGTGTCGTTTAACCATTACGGGAGGACCAAGTTTTATTGCTGGACTAGGAAATAAGCCGTGTACACGCCGTACTGGGAATATCTTAATTCAATGTTTTGCCCGTCCTAATACTGGAGACAGGGAAATAACAGAACTTAGTGATGCATTGCTGGCACATTTTGAATATTTCTCAGTCGAACATTTAGAATGTTTGAATGGACAATCAATTTATTCCGGTCAAGATGCTGACTTTGTTCAATATAATATTACGATCGGATACAGAGTGAATTGATATGTCTTGCATGCTTACATTAGAAGAAATTGAAATTAAAAAACAAGAGCTTGAACGACACTTGGCAGATGTAATGGCTAAGGAGCTAAGTAAATGGCAGTTGTCTAATAAATTATGTATTTCTGATGTAAAAATTCGCCTCGCTAATGTTAATAGCATAAATGGACCAAATTTAAATATTGTTACTGGAGTAAGTGTTGATTTGGATGATTGATATTAAGTTTTAAAGAAGTTACCGCCTGAGGGCGGTTTTTTATGTTCCTAATTTAGTAACCACCTTTCGAGGTGGTTTTTTTATGCCTATAAGGAGTAAAAGCCATGTCGAGTGGTGCACGTCAGATAACACAAATCGCGAAGGAAACCACTGTTGGTACCACACCATCACCCTTCGTACGTACGACCTTTGAATTTACTGAAAATGGCCTTGATGCGACAGTAACAAAGGAAGACTCTAACTCAATCACAAGTGGCCGTATTGCACGTTCATCAATGATTACCGGTGCAGAGTATGCCGGGGAATTAAAATGTGAAGCGAAGTACAGTTCATTAGTTCAAGACTTAATGGCTGCAGCTGCTTTTAATAATTGGTCGTCAAATGTATTAACTTTTGGTGGCACACTTCGTCAAACATTTTCTGTTTTACGTGGCTTTGAAGATGTTAATGACTACCATGTTTTCCGTGGGTGTCATGTAAACACTTTTGGAATTGATATTCCTGAAGCTGGCTTAATTACAATGACTTTCGGCCTTATGGCTCTTGGTCGTACAAACTTTTCTTCAGCACCGGCTGGAACAATTACAGCGGCAGATAACAATCCTAAAATGTCGAATGTCTCTGTAGGTGACATTTTAATTGACGGCGTTTCTCAAGCTGGGATTTCATGCTTGACCGCTTTTACATTTAATTGGGATAACACAATGCAGCTACAACGCTGTTTAGGTGGTGGTATTGATGCACGTGCAATCCTAGAAATGCTTGCAACAGGTACAGGTTCATTTACCGCAGCTTGGTCACGCAATACATCCGATATGTATGAAAAGCAATTCACTAACAAAACGATTTCATTAAAAGTTCCAATCACTGATACAGATGGGAATAAATATGAAATTTTTATTCCTAAAGCTGAAATTACAGCTCCATTACCTAGTGGTGGTAATTCAGATCTTTTAAATGCTTCATTCGAATATAAAGTCGTAGAAGTAGCACCAACAATTACTCGTACACCAGCAGCAGTTCCTGCGCCTTAAATATTAATCTGATAGCAGCCTTAGGGCTGCTTTTTTTGGAGTTTAAAATGGCTTTAAAAGTAAGCATTCAGACCAGTAAAACAGTTAGCAAATGGCGGGAGTATGTTGATGGCGATGGCAATGTTTTAGCTGAATTTAAGATACGAGGTATCGCATATAAACCATATCAAGTAGCTCTTGAACGAGCAAATAACCAAATCACATCTAAAGGTTATGACGTAAGTAAAGCTAGTAAAGATGACAAGCTCTATCATGAATTGCTTCTTGAAGCTGCAGCCTGCCATTTAATTGAGGACTGGAAAGGCGTAGTTTTTGAAGAAGTAACCGAAAACCAAGAATTGATTGTGTATGAACCAGAATATTCGCAGGAAAATGCAATTAAATTGTTGAATCTAGGTGATCTTGGCGTAGCAATCTGGTTGTTTGTGAGACAAGAAGCAGAAAACATCCAAAAAGAAGCAGATTCTTATAAGGATGAAGTGGTGGGAAAGTCCTCAAGCTCTACAACTGGTCAAAGTTCAACTCAGAGCAAGAAGCGAGTGACTACAACCAGAAGCAAACGGCAATCGCCCAAGCCTTAAATTTGAAGAAGCCAGAAGAATTCCAGAAGCCTGAATATTCATTTACCTCACATGCAATATTAACGGCATATAACATCATTTCACGCTCAAGACGTTATGAGCAAGGTATTCCTCTAGCCTTAGATATTTCATCTATATCTGCATATTGTGATCATTATGAACTACCAGTCGACAGAGATATTTTTAACGACTGCATATTCGCTATGGATAATATTTTTCTTGATGATTCGCATAAAAAAATGAAGCATTCTACCAAAAAATAACCCTAGAGGTATTTACTGAAAACAACCCTAGGGTTATAATTATCTCATCAAGTTAATAAGGGGACGGTGTGAAAAGTCTGGATTTAATCAAAATGATTGAAGCAGACGGTTGGTATGAGGTTAGGGTTTCAGGAAGTCATCATCACTTCAAGCACCCAAACAAAAGGGGATTAGTTACCATCCCACATCCTAAAAAGGATTTACCAAGCGGAACTGTTAAAAGCATTTTGAAGCAAGCGGGTCTAAATTGACCCGCTTCAATCAGACTCATATAGTCCTATTTCGCAGTACGATTTTGTACATGAGGTGAGTGCAATGTTGTATCCAATTGCTATTGAGAGAGGTATCGACACTGAAGCCTTTGGTGTCACCGTTCCAGATATTCCAGGATGTTTTAGCGCAGGCGATACATTAGGCGAAGCTATCGAGAACGTTAAAGAGGCAATTTCTGGCCACTTAGAAATTCTTGCTGAAGATGGAGAAGAAATTCCATTAGCATCGGATGTCAGTAAGTTTATTGACCAAGAAGATTATAGAGGTATGATCTGGGCAGTTACTGAAGTTGATGTCAGCCGTTATTTAGGTAAGCCGGAAAAAATCAATGTAACTTTACCTAGCCGTTTAATTCGGAAGATTGATGATAACGTAGGTAAAGATAAAAGATTTAAAACTCGATCAGCATTTTTGGCCGCTGGTGCTGAAAAGCTATTACATGCTTAATGTAGTGAAGCCACTCAATCGAGTGGCTTTTTAATATCTAAAAAATATATAATAGAAACAATTAATTATAAGATTTAAGAATATGTTAGCAAAACTTTTATATACATTGGGGTGCTCTATTTTATTAGTGGTTTTAATTAGCTGCACTAAACAAGTTGAAATACAACCACTCCCTCCTTCAGTTGAAGAGGAATATCTAAATTCAAAACAAGAAATAGATAAGATGCTTGATGCATTAAATAATCATGATGTACCAAATGATGAGAAGCGAGAGATATTGTGTAAGACATATCCTGAAGTCTACAAAAATCACTATATGCCAGCACTACTTAAGCTTTCTCCACATCAATATTCAGAAGAAGTGCTTTTGAGAGATTTTGAGGCTGTGATTAAGTTTTATAAACAAGCTTGGTCTATTAAATGTATCTAATGACTAAATATTAAGAAATTTGAAGGGTAGTTTTTAATTCTTTGAACTGTTAAATTTTACCCATTAATTTTGGTGGATATTTTCATGAGAAAAATATTATTAATAATTTTAAGCTTAATAGTTTCTACTCAAATTCTTGCAAAAGACAAGTATGATCCTGAATGTAAGGTTAGTGGCTTTGATAATAGGACTACATGTAGCGTTAAAGAATATGGTGTTTACGTATATGATAAGCCAACAGTTTTAAGTTCAGTTGCATTTGGTGGGGTGTGGACAAGCGCAGATCCGGAAAATATTGGATTAACATTTAGCCTTGGCGACATATCTTCTTTAATTGAAAGTATTTCCTTTAATGTAGATGGTGAAATTCAGAATTTTAAAGTTTCAGTTGATTCAACTAAAACAGTGCATATGGGTGGATCATTATGGAAATCTGTCAGCGTAGTAGTTTTGCCGAAGTCTTACATAGATAAAATTCTAAATACTAAAAATGTAAAATTCAGAATTGTTACAGTTTCTAAAGGTTATCGAGAAGGTTCATTTTATTCTGAGAAAGGACAAGCAAGTGAACCAGTTAAAACTTTAACTGCTTTGATGAAAAAGATTAAGGAATAAGGTGCTTTCGGGATTATATTTCCTAAAGCATTAAAAGTTTAGTTATTTAAAAACCCACTCATTGAGTGGGTTTTTTGTTGCCTGGAGAAAAGTGGTATGGCACAAGAATCTCGTTTAGTAATTGTCATAGATTCAAAAAATGCTGAACGTAATGCACGAAATCTAGGCAATGAGCTCGATAGCATAGAACGTAAAGGGGAGTTCGCTTCTAAGTCCATGGACGGTTTGTCAGTAGCAACGCGGTCACTTGCAGGTTATATGGCTGGGTTAGTTACGGCGGGTGAAGCTGTTTCAAAAATGGATGCTTATACTGGCCTTCAAAACCGTCTAAAGCTTGTTACCAAAAATCAAACTGAACTAAATAAAGCAACTGAAGATACTTTCAATATTGCTCAAAAAACTTATTCAGCTTGGGATTCAGTTTTACAGGTTTACCAGCGCTTTAGTGACAATGCTAAAACGTTGAATTTGACTATGGATGACACCGCTCGCTTAACTGAAACTGTCTCCAAAGCAGTAGCGATTAGTGGTGCCAGTGCTCAAGCTGCAGATGCTGCTTTAGTACAGTTTGGACAAGCTTTAGCAAGTGGTACTTTGCGTGGCGAAGAATTAAATTCTGTCATGGAGCAAACACCAGCTTTAGCAAAAGCAATTGCGCAGGGTATGGGTATTACTGTTGGTGAATTGCGTTCCGTTGCGGCTGAAGGGAAAATTACTTCACAAGAAATTGTTAAAGCACTTAAAAATGTTCAGAATGATGTTGATGCATTATTTGCTAAAACAGATGTCACTATTGGGCAGTCATTGACCCTTCTGAATAATCAAATTACAAAATTTGTAGGTGAGGCAGGCAAAGGATCTGGAGCAGCACAAACTTTAGCTGGTGGCATTCAGTTACTTGGCAATAATTTAAATGTCATCATTGATGGTGCAATAGTTGTTGGAATTGGCTTAATAACAAAGTCTATCTTAACTAAAACAGTCGCCGTTCAAGCTAGTATCGTTGCATCTGCTCAACAAAGAGCAGCCAATTTTGCAGAGGCACAATCTCAAGTACAGTTGCTCGGTGTAGAAGCAATGCGAGCAAGACAATCCGCTGCATTAACTCTCACAGAGGTAGGTTTGGCTCGAGCAGAATATAATGCAGCATTGAGTGCAAATGCACGTGCAGCAGCGATCCAAAGACTAACCGCTGCTGAAGTTGCCCATAATATTGCTGTAAAAGAAGCAACCATTGCGACAACAGCTTATTCGGTAGCTCAATCTCGATTAACTACAGTAGCCACTTTAGGTAGTAGAGCTTTAGGTCTAGTGGGTGGACCGATAGGTGCAATTACACTTGGAATTACGGCTTTGGCGGCTGGCTATATGTATTTCCAAGATAAGGCTGCAAAAGCTACCCAGAAACTTGAAGAACAGGCAAAAGTTGCTGAAAGAACAGATGAAGCTTTAAAAAAATTATCTGGCAATGATAAGGCAAAAGCCGTTAATGATTTAACTACAGCGTTCAAGGCTCAAAATGAAGCACTACAAAAATCCTCATTCGCGGTTGGTGCAGCTTTAATTGATATCGAAAACTATGCACGAGGAAATAAAGAGGTTGAAAAGATTTCACAAGATGCAAGAACTGGAACAATCAGTTATTCGGAAGCCATTGAACGTTTAAATAAAATTAAACTGCCTACCGATCTGTATGAAAATCTTAAAAAGCAAGCTGCCCAATATGATGAAAACTCATCTAAAGCAAGTTTGTCTGCAGAAAAGCTCAAAATATTCGGTGTTGAAGTTAGTCTTGCTGGCAATAAGGCACAAAATGCAGCAGTACAAGTAAAGAGTAATACGGATGAGCTACATGGTAATGCTAACGCAGCCGATCGTGCAGCTAAAGCGCAAAAAGGTTATTTCGAAAGTCTTCGTTCAGAAGTACTTAAATCGAATGAAGAGCTGGCGTTATTAAATCTTGGCTACAGTGAAGAAACTGTTAAAAAGATTATTGAACTTCAAAAGGCAAAACAAGCCGTTGCTCCTCCAGGTACTACTGCAATTGTAACCAAAGAGGAGATGGATTTAGTTGCACAAGCTCAAAAGGCCCTCGATGTACTGAAAGACAAAAAGGATGAGCTAACTGCTGCTGAGCGAAAACATACGAGTGAACTTGAGAAACAACAAAAAGTTTTACAAGTGAATGAGAAAGTTAAAGCTAATGCGGCTAAATATAATTTTGCCGATATTGAAGCTAAATATAACTTGCCAGCTGGCACCTTATCTGCAATCCATATGATTGAGTCACGTGGTAATGCCAGAGCTTACAACAAGTCTACAGGCGCAACAGGTGGGTTCCAGTTTCTAGAGGGTACAGCAAAGCAATATGGAGTAAAAGACCGTTATGACTTAGCTCAGTCTGCTGAAGGTGCAGGTAAGTACATGTCGTACCTTTTAAAACTTTTCAAGGGAGATTTAGAAAAAGCTGTCAGAGCCTACCACGCAGGCGAAGGCAATGTCCAAAAGGGTAAAGGTATTGGTAAAAATAATAACCAGTACTGGAAAGATTACCAAGGCTATATGGCAGGCGTTAATGGTTATACAGCGGGAGATATATCTTCGAAAGATTTTGATAAATTACTTCAGGACAACACCAAGCTAGCTGAAGAACAAGCTAAGTTACGTCTTCAGCTTGAAAATGAAGTTGCCAATCAAGTTACTAAGATCCGAAATGATCTTGCTAAAAAACTTGAAGATGTTGATAAAGCTAATTTTAGTCCTGAGCGTAAAGAGCAAATTAAGACTGAGCTACGAGCTCGTGCAGATAATGATATTGCAATTGCAGAGCAAGCCACAAAGTCTAAGCTAGATTCTTACCGTGACTTTTTAAAAACAGAAGAACAGCTTTTAACAGACAGTTTTGCAAAACGTCAGTTTGAAGCTGCTCATGATCTAGAATTAACAAAGGAACAAAGAAAAGCGGCAGTAGATTTACTTGCAAAACAACTGCAACAAGAATTAGCACTAATTCAGATAGCACGAGAGCAGCGTTTATTTCAGGCCAGACAGTTCTTGTATTCAGAAGTTGATGCCATTAAGGAAAGGTATCGTATTGAACGGGAACAGATTGCATTAACTACTAAGGATGAGGAAGAGCGACGGGAACGTCTATCTTTATCTAAGGCGCAAGAACGTCTAGAGATTCTAGATAAGGCTTTTCAATCTAGTAAAAATTGGGATCAGACTAAAGCCGATATGACTGGTAATAGTCAGCAATACCAATTAAACCAAACGCGCATTGATCGGAGGGCTCAATCTCTAAATTTAGCAAATAATCAAAAAGCTGCACTCGATATTCAAGCTGAAGACCCAAATGCAAACTTAGAAGAGATTGCAGCAAAAAGGGAGCAAATTTGGGCTGAGCATACAGAGCGTATGAAGGTAATTGAATCAACTTATCAAAACGACTCGTTGAATCTACAGTTATCACAAGCTCAAGCGGTGACTGGGGCATTTACAGGAATGTTTGGTGCAATTCTAGGAGAATCATCAACGGCTTATAAAACTTTGTTTGCAACTCAAAAGGCCTTTGCTTTAGCTCAAGCTGGTATGAATGTTTGGAAAGCTGCATCTGATGCATATGCAAATGCCCAAGGTACCGTTTGGAACAAATTGGCTGAGGCTGCAATAGCAACCGCTAAATCAAGTAGCTTTATTACATTAATCCAAGCTGCAACTCCGCAAGGATTTGCAGACGGTGGTTATACAGGTAATGGACTTAAACACACTCCAGCAGGGATTGTGCATAAAGGTGAGGTTGTTTGGTCGCAAGAAGATATCAAACGCTGGGGTGGTGTTAGCGTTGTTGAAAGCATGCGTACTAGCTCTCCAGGAGGTTATGTTTCTAACAATACAACTGACGTTATAGCAACACGACGTGAGGCACGTCAGTTTGATGCGATTAATTCTGGAAGAATTGAGAAGTCTCAACCCACTGTTACTATTATCAATCAGACTTCAGAGAAAGTGGATGCAACATCTGAATGGGATGGGAAGGAGTTAACAGTCATTTTAAAAGAGTATCAAAAACAAAATGAGGCAATGGTAGACTCGAAGATTGAAAAACGATTCATGATGTCTAAGCGCCAAGGTTGGTAAAACGTTAGATCAGAATAGTGATAAGTGGATAATCTCGTTATCTAACGAAATCTCCGTAAATGTTATCCATTAAAAAGGCAATTAAGAGAAGGTAAAAATGAGTAATTCAGATGATATTGCGCTAGGTAATTTTCATATACAAAATGCAGTAAATTTTAGCACTATTAAATTCTTGGTTCAGAAAGGTGTTATTGATTTGGGTGAATTTCAAGATTTTATGAAAGATCAAGAATTTACTTTTCGAAAAGCATTAAACCCTGAAGTGACTCAAAAATTTTCGCAGCAAATATCAGAAGCTTTCCAATACGCAGCCCTGAATGTAGTTGATGAGGATTAACTCACCAAGAACAAAGGCAGGGTGGTTTATTACCAAAGTAGTGCTCGAACATATTTCCACTTTTGTGTTAATTACAATATAGGTTTATTAATCTGGTCATACTTCAATTATGACCTTCAAAAGCTCGCTTAATGCGGGCTTTTTTTGTGAGAAAAATTTATGAGTGGTCTTAAATTTACATTTGAATGTGACCTTGATGGTAACAATCAAACCCAACGCTTTAATACATTATCAACAAAATTTGGTGATGGTTATGAGCAAACTACTTCTGTTGGTATAAACAATAAATCGGGTGAGTGGTCATATCAAAGAACTGCATACAAAGCTGAAATCATGCAGATAAAAGCATTCTTTGATCAACACAAAGGTGCTGATTCTTTCCTTTGGCAATCGCCTTTAGATGGTGAAGTTCGAGTTAAAACAGGTGAATATCAGCCTCGCCAAATTGGCGGTGACACTTGGCAAATTTCTACGACATTCACTCAGGTCTTTTACCCTTAACTTTAAATCTCTTCAAAGCCCCTATTTAGGGGCTTTTTTTATGCGAGTAAGAAAATGACGATTCAAACTGTTAATCTAGGTACGGCACCGACTGGCGCAGGTGGCGACACATTCCGCTCTACTGGCGCAAAAATAAATGAAAACTTTACGAATAACAACCATGCAGCTAGTCGTTATGTAGGTACTGCTACAGGCAATGTGATGGAGGTTGGCGCTTTTGGAGTTGGAAAGTCAATTCTATTAGGTAGTCAAAAATTATCAACATTGAGGGGAAATGGTAATGCCTTTTATTGGCAAAATAATGGTAATAATATTTCAAGTGCTGGAGACTATCCTGACAACAATTCTCAGGCAATTATTAATTTAGATATTAACGATTCAACTGATGCTTGTGCGCAATTAAGCATAACGCATAACTCCGATTTTTATGTCAGGTCTGTAAACTGGAATGTAAATACGTTTCAGCCGTGGCGTAAAATCTTATCATCAAAAAATACAACTGTGGATGCAAATGGTTTCATCAAGTCAGCATCTCCCGTTGTTAAACTATTTGCAGATAAAATTGAACCTAACGATGAAGCTGCTGAGCAACCCCTCTCTTTTGAGAAATTAGGCATTGGTCATTACCTTGTTAAAGGATCATCCGGTTTTGCAACGGAAGGTTGGTATATCGAAACGCCAAAAGATGCTAACGGGAACATTCTTTTTGCTGTGATTTATCAGCAATTAGAAAATAAAGATATTGAAATCAAAACTTTTAAAAAGAAGTTTGATGTTGAGTCTGCTTCAATTATTGCTGATTTGGATAATCCAGTTGATATTTCAACGGGCCGCTGGATCGATATTCGCTTGCAAGAAATTCCTAAACCAGTACCCGAAATGCCAGTGGTGACAGAAAATGACCCTGAATAGTGATTTCCAGAAGCTGTATGTAGATGGATTAATCCATTTGTATGAACTAGATGCCAGCTCACTTGGAGCTGGCATTTTACGTTTCCACGGGCATATAGCTTTTCAAGATTGGGAAAAAATTTACTCATCGATCGGATCTGAAGGATTGATCGGGGCAGACTCTGGAAGCATTGGAAAGATTTTTGACACCGGTGATCAGAAAGTATGGAACCGCAATATTATCTGGCAGGGTCAAGTTTTTGAGCCTATGGCTTTGGAAGTATCTGGGCTTGAAATGCGTTCAGATGGTAAAGCTTCAGCGCCAACTTTAAGCATGGCGAACAATATTAACGGCATTCAAAATGCTGTGTCTGCTTACTGTTTGCAGTTTAAAGACTTTGCTGGGGCTAAGCTTAAAGTCATTACGACACTTGCTAAATACCTTGATGCTGAAAACTTCACTTCAGGTAACCCAACGGCATCGAATGAATCAAAAGAGCAAATCTGGTATATCGAGCAAAAGACATCTGAAAATGCACAACAAGTGACTTTCGAGCTGTCCAATCCAATCGATTTTGAGGGTTTGAAAATCCCAGTTCGCCAAATAACTTCACTTTGTCATTGGTGCATGGTCGGGAAGTACCGGGGCGAGGAATGTGGTTACACAGGTGTAGCAATGTTCACTGATAAAGATGAGCCAACTGATAATCCGGCACTTGATCGATGTGGTGGGCGCCTGCGGTCTTGCCGCTTGCGGTTCGGTGAGAATAAGCCATTGCCTTTCGGTGGTTTTCCGGCTTCAAGTTTATTGTGAGGTCTTATGAAACTTACAGCGAAACTAAAAAAAGCAATCATGGCGCATGCTGATGAATGCTATCCGCTTGAATGCTGTGGTGTGATTGTTGATAAGCAATATATCGCTTGTCGCAATATTTCTAAAAACTCTGATCAATTCGAAATCCATCCAGAAGATTTAGCTATAGCAGAAGACCAGGGCGAGATATTAGCGTATGTGCATTCACACCCTGACGGAACTACAAGAGCCTCAGAACTAGACTTAATTCAGATTGAGTTACATCAAAAGCCGTGGGTAATTTGTTCATATCCGGATCTGGATTTTCAAGTTTATGAACCTTGTGGTTATCGTGCTCCATTGGTCGGAAGAAACTATATTCACCATTATCAGGATTGTTATGCATTGGTTCGTGATTTTTATGACCGCGAACTTGGTATTAAATTGCCAGACTTTGAACGAAAAGATGGCTGGTGGGAAGACAAAGATCATCCGTCACTTTACCTTGAGAATTATGAAAAAGCAGGTTTCTTTGAAGTTGATAAACCAGAATATGGCGATATGTTGGTTTGTCGGGTTGGACGTACCGAGCATCCTAATCATGCGGTAGTCTGGCTAGGAGATAATGGAGTTTTAAAATCTGAACAAACTGAAACTTGTATCGGATCTACTCTAATTTTACATCATCCATATAACAGAAAGTCAGTACGCGAAATTTATGGCCAACAGTGGAAAGATCGCACGGTAAAAATCTTGAGGCATAGAGATGTTAAAAACAATTAAGTTGTACGGCATCTTGGGGCAAAAATTCGGTCGTGAATTTAAGCTTGATGTTGCAAATACACGTGAAGCCATGCGTGCATTATCAGTTCAGATCGCTGGCTTTGAGCATTTTATGTTGCATGCACATGAGCAGGGCCTACGCTTTGCCGTGTTTTTAAAAAGAAAGAACTCAAGTAATAAACGAGGCAAGAAACGCCCAGCCATTTACGATCATGAAACTAAGCGCCTAATCACTGGTGACAATATCGGTGAAGAGCAGCTAGACATGAATACTGAAGCAGACACTATTCATATCGTCCCGCGTGTAGTTGGTGCAGGCGGTAATGGAATATTACAGACTGTATTGGGTGCTGTGATGGTCGTGGTGGGGGTTTTAGTAACTGTAGGCACATTGGGCGGTGGAGCACCACTCGGTGCTGCATTGATTGGCTCAGGTATTGGAATGATGCTTGGTGGAGTGGCCATGATGCTCATGCCAAAAATTGATAATACTCAAGACCAAAACCAAGATGGCAACCGTGCCAACAAAGGCTTTGGCGGAGCCGTAACAACGGTTGCACAAGGTAATCCTGTTCCAATTCTTTATGGTCAACGGGAAATCGGCGGCTTCATTGTGAGCGCAGGTCAATATCCTGAAGATCAGATGTAGATTTTAATTATTTAATAGGCGCTTAAAGCGCCTTTTTTATTGCGTGAGATTTCTTATGAATGCAGTAGTAGGCGCAAAAAAAGGCAGTAAAAAACAACGACAACCTGTCATTTCACCAGATTCTGCACAATCTAAAACCTTTATCAAGGTTCTATATGGCTTGGCTGAAGGCAAGATTGAAGGATTAGCTAATGGGCTTCAGTCAATTTATTTAGAAGAAACTCCACTTCAGAATGCAGATGGAAGCCTTAACTTTGAAAATGTAAAAGTTGATTTTAGAAATGGTACTAATGATCAGGAATACATTGAAGGTTTTCCTGCAGTAGAAAATGAAACTGCTATCGATGTGGAGCTGAAGTCTGAAACACCGTGGGTCCGCGCTTTTAGTAATCTTGATCTTGACGCAGTTCGTCTGCGCTTAAAATGGGGACCTTTACGTACTCAGAATGCTACAAATGGTGACGTATCTGGCGTAACAATCGAATACGCAATTGATTTACAGATTGATGGTGGTGTCTGGACTGAAGTACTAAAAACCAAAATTTCAGATAAAACATCTGCAAATTATGAACGTGCTCATCGGATTGATTTACCTCGAGCTGACTCAGGTTGGCTAATTCGAGTTCGCAGACTTACTCCGAACTCAACTTCAGAGTATGTCAGCGACAAGATGTATATTGCAGCTGTAACAGAAGTGATCGATGCGAAATTACGCTATCCAAATACAGCATTATTGGGTCTTCAGTATGATGCTGAGACTTTTGGAAACGTTGCTAAAGTTGCAATGGATGCGAAGGGGAGAATCCTAAAAGTCCCTACAAATTATAATCCGGTTACACGTCAGTATGTTGGAATGTGGGACGGTACTTTCAAAGAGGCATATTCTAATAACCCGGCTTGGATATATTACGATATATGCACAGTAGACCGTTATGCTTTGGGTGACCGCTTAACCCCGCTAATGGTTGATAAGTGGTCTTTATATCGTTTAGCACAATACTGTGACCAAATGGTGCCGGATGGGTTGGGCGGTCAAGAACCACGCTTTACTTGTAACGTTTATCTTCAGAGTGCCGAAGGTGCCTTTGAAATTTTAACTAAGTTAGCAGGTGTATTCCGTGCCATCACATTTTGGGATGGCAATAGCATTATTTGTGATGCGGATATTCCTCAAGATACTTACTTCACTTATACCCGGGCTAATGTTATTGATGGCAATTTTGAATATGCAGGTACTCGTGCTCGAGACAGGCACAATGTTGTAAAAATTGCATGGGATAACCCGGCTAATCACTACAAAACCGAATATGAGTTTGTTCGCGATGAGAAAGCAATTGCTGAAGCGGGCCAAGTTCGTATTCTTGAGCTTGACGCATGGGGATGCACTTCGCGAGGACAAGCGCAGCGAGCAGGCTGGTGGGCATTAAAGTCTGAGCAACTTGAAACACGTACTGTGTCTTTCAAGGTTGGTCTGGACGGTTATATACCATTGCCGGGGAAAGTGATTGAAGTTGCTGATCCTTTATTTGCAGGTCGTGCAAATGGTGGTCGTGTATCAGCTATTTCAGCAGATCGTAAAAGCATTACGCTTGACCGTGATGATGTGGTCGCAGTTGCCGGTGACAGGCTGATTATTAATGGCGAGGATGGCAAAGCTCAAACTCGAATTGTTCAATCGATCTCGGGTCGAGTGGTTACTGTTACTCATGAGTTTGATGCTATTGCCGCTCAAAATGTATGGGTTATAGATGCCCAAGATTTAGCAACAATGAAGTTTCGAGTGATTTCTATTACCCAAGATGAGCATCATCAATTTTCAGTGACTGCACTTCAATATAACCCAGCCAAATTTGATGCCATTGATAAGGGTGCTTATTTTGATGAGGTTCCGATTTCGATTGTGAACCCAACAATTCAGGATCCTGTAACTGATGTCGTTGTTACTGGTGAAAGCCGAGTTGATCAGGGCATCAACGTGGCTACCATGATAGTATCTTGGACGCAGGCAAAAGGAGCCGTTAAATATCAAGTTGAGTGGCGTAAAGATGACGGTAGTTGGATTAAGCTTCCAGTAACCGGCAATAACTCAGTCGAAGTACCTGGTATTTATGCAGGTCAATATCAAGCACGAGTAACAGCGATTTCAGCATTTGAAATAGCTTCTTTACCAGTTTATTCAACTTTGACTGAACTCTCTGGAAAGCAAGGCTTGCCGCCGAAACCCGCTTTTATTCAAGCTACAGGAATTTTATTCGGTATAAAACTTAATTGGGGCTTTCCATCAACTGGTGCGCTTGATACGGCTTATACTGAA